>JBAYTU010000099.1:0-12471 GCA_041675465.1 Terrimicrobiaceae bacterium
AGGAACTTCACCACCTGACGCTCCTTGAACGAACGGACCCTTCCCACAAAAATCTGATAGACCACGCGCTTTCCTCCCACGCGCTGCCGGGCCTCGAACCGCTTTTCACCCGGGCTTTGCAGGAACACCTGCCCGTAGGCGCTGTAGCTGCCGACGAAATTCTCGCGGGCCGTGGCTCCGGCGGTGCGGATGAATTTCCTCCCGTCGCTGCCGACATCGACCTCGAGGAGTGTCTGTTTGTCCGAGGCATTCACGGCGCTGGAGTTGTATCCGTTGGGCGTCATGTCCGTGATCTGGCTGATCAAGGTTTTGGTGGAAAGGGTGTGCGTTCCGGTCCCGGCATCCGTGAACACGATGTTGCGCACGCCCTGGGAAACGTTTTGCGCCGACAGAACCTTCTCGCCCAAAACCCCGCCGGGCTGAAACGGCGCGTCCGCATCCGCCGCCGCAGCAAAGACTTTGTAACCACCGCCCGCTGCGGGAGCGACGTAATAGGGCGTTGCGGGTTGCAAAGGCACCGGAAGCCTGCCGGTGGAGGAAAAATAAACGGGCGTGGCCGGACCGATGCCACCCGGATAGACGATCGCGGAAAAACCCAGATTGGGGAGAGCGAGCTTCTGGTTGGGAAAATCCACATCCGCCGGAGCAAATGTTTCGCTGAGCGGCGGAAGCGTGACATTGGCCGGACTCTCCGCCGAATAATGGACATAGACGGAAGGCACGGACGGAAACTCCGTGGACGCCGCCAATGGCAGGCCGCATAACGCGAGCATGCCCGTGACAACCGTCACCTCGTGAAGATCACGCCACAATAAAAAAAGCATGGGGGGATGCTAATCCAGCAACTAGTATCCCCCCATGCCAAATATGCTCTTCTTATTGATATTTTCGTTCTCCCCCGTCCACGCCGACCGGGAGGGCTGCCCTGCCTTCCATCAGATTTGACATCCCATCCCTCACGATGTCGGCCAGACTTTGGGAAAGCAGTCGCCGACGAAGAGATCTCCGGGTTTTGCGTTAGGCCCCAGCAGGGGGACATTGGCGTGCCGGTTGCCTTTCCGTCCGGCTTGAATGGTCGCGAACGGGTCGATCCGCCCCCGGTAAGATGTGCCTCCCGGCATGTAGTGAATGATCACGCTCAACCGCGGATCATGGGTGAGGTTGGGCCCGGACCCATGAAAGCAGAGGCAATGATGGATGCTGGCACAGCCCGCTTTCAGGATGCAGGGCTCGTCGATCCATTCATGGGTTCCGGCATACTTGTCCTTGAGCCCGTCCAGATCCTTGTCATGGAACGAATCGGAGTTGGGAACCAATCCCCACTTGTGGGAACCGACGATCGTACGCATGCCGCCGTTGGTCAAATCCGTGTCCTGAAGGGCAAGCCACAAGGTGCACATTTTCTGGCTGCTCGCCACCTGCCAATGCGCGTAGTCCTGGTGCCAGCCCACGTTCGCTGCGGCAAAGTCCTTACGCTCCGGCCCCACGCCGGGTTTCACCACCACCTGGTCATGCCAGATTCTGACCTCGTCGGTTTCCATAAGCGGAGCAACCAGGGCGCCAAGTTTTTGGGAAAGCACCAACGAGCGAATGTTGTCGTTGAGCCACCAACCATTGTTGACCTTGCGCAATTCGGGGCTGTTCAGATCATAGGTGTATACGCGATCGAAGGGATAGATGTCGCGGTCGTAATCGTATTTGAAAATGCGGTCAACTTCCTTGCGCAACTGTTCGATCTGGTCGTCCGGCAGCAGCTTGGGCGTGATCCAATATCCGCGTTCCCGGTATTCGTTGAGATCGGCATCCGTGGGACGGACTTCGTTTACCTTAATCATGGGGTTTTCCTTTGGGTTATGGGTTGTAAGTTTTATTTTCTCCGTCCCGCCACGCGGCACAGAATGGGCAATACCCGCTGCCACTCGGACGCGGGAATATCCTCGCTGACTTGTAACATGAATGGCCGGTCCTTTCCGACCTGGTCAAACAGATCACTCAGAAAAACCTCGATCTTCCGGTCATTTTCGAGACAGATCGGCGAGGGAAAGTTCGGAAGGATCACCTTGTCCGGCCACGCCTGCCACGCTTCCGCCAGCGTCATGTCGTTCCCGAGCATCGGCAGGGAGAACGACTCGACGGCGTCGAAGTTGCTGTCCGCAATCAGGCTCTTCAAAGGATTCAAACGTCCGTCCATATGCACCACATAAGGAATCCCCGCTTCCCGCAGCCGCCGTCCGCGGCTTTCGTAGAAGGGCATGCAGTATTTGCGGAAGGAATCCGGTGGCGTCATGTCGCCCGTGATGTTGTCCGGCTGCCAGGCCACCTCCACGCCCGACTCAAGAAACATCCCGAAAGCCTCGTCCATCCGGTGTGCCATCACTTCCATCAACTCGACCACCGGCCCGTGCTCGGTGGCCAAATCTTCAAAAAACCGCTCCGGCCCAGCCAGCTCCATCAGCAACTTCTGGTAGGGCGAGCGATCCAGCCTGCCCAGCACCACCCCGTCGCCGCCCAGATCCGCGATGCGGGCGCGCAGCGTCTCATCGTTCCTGTGGAAGACCGTGTTTTCGGCGATGTATTGCATGACTTGGTAGTCGCCGACGCTCTGGATGAAATGCTTGCGTATCCAGTCGCTGCCGTAATTCGGGTCCCGCGTGGTCTCCTGGGAAACCGTGCCAACCGGCGTCTCATAAACACGGGTTTCCACCATTTGCCCGCGCTCCCAACTGAAACAAATCCGCAGGTCCGCACCCCTGACTTCGGAAACATATCCCGGCGAAGTGTGCCACGGCGGGGCCAGCAGCGTGACGGGAGGATGGTAATCGCTGATCCCGAGGCCCACGTTGCGCGCCAACCGCTCCGTTTCGCCCGTCGGCAGATACCGTTTGTAAATCGACACCGGAATTTGATCGGGGATTTCCTTGCGGTAAACCGCCATCATTCGATCATGAATTGTCATGGGTAACATCCGGGACGCCATTGCTATTGGGGCGGGCCGGAGGAGCCGACGCCGCGGGATTGCCGCATCAAGGCTTTGACTTCGTCCAGAGTGGGTATTGCATCGATCACGCCGAGCCGGGTCACGGAAAGCGCCGCAGCGTGGTTGGCGAAATCGATGGCCCCCTCAATGGAACTGCCCCCGGACAGCGCGGAAAGAAATCCGCCCGCGAACGTGTCGCCCGCCCCGGTGGTATCCACGGCCTTGACCTTCGGGGTCTGGAAGTGCCGGACGCCCTTGGCCGTCACCAGCACGGCTCCATGCTCGCCCAGGGTGATGATGGCATGCCGGACACCCCTGGCAATGAACCACCGCCCGGCGTCCTCCGCGCTGGCAAGGCCGGTGACTTTGATTCCCGTCAATGTAGCCGCCTCCGTCTCGTTGGGCTTGATGTAATCCAGGCACGGATACAGGTCATCGGGCAGTTTGGCGGCGGGTGCCGGATCGAGAAATGTGGCGACACCGAGCGCATGCACTTTGCGGATGGCGTATTCGACCAGGCTCCGGTCGTTTTCGAGCTGAAAACCCACGATAAACGAGGCGCGCAGGGCCGCTTCCGAGGCATTGATGTCCTCGGCGGACAGGCTGCCATTGGCCCCCAGGACGACGGAGATGGAATTGTGTCCGTATTTGTCGATCAGGATCACACTGATGCCGGTGTGGATGGAAGGATCGACGCGAATTGAATGGCAATCGATGCCCAGGCGCTTATACATCTGGAGCGCATCCTGGCCGTATTTGTCGAGTCCCACGCATCCGATAAACCGCACTTTCCCCGAAAACGACGCTGCAGCCACCGCTTGATTGGAGCCTTTCCCGCCACCGCCTTCGTAAAACGAGTCCCCGATCACGGTTTCGCCCACGTCGGGCAGGTGTTCCCCCTTCAGAAACAGCCCCACGTTATAGCTGCCAATGATGGTCACAGTTTTATTCGGCATCAATTTTCCTTTTGTCATTCAAATGGGATGGGGCAAAAACTTCCCTGCAATGGCAATGCCTGATTGCGGGGGGGAAGGGGTGGCTGGCCGGTCATTTCCTTGTCCGGGATGATGCGCCGCCTCCCCCCGATCCGCAATGGACATTCGGCCAAATTTATAGCATAAAAGGACAAATCGAATTGAGATGAAGCTCCCGGAAATTTTAGCCTTCGGCGAACACCGCTCCACATGCGCGGTTGGCCAGTGGCACCAGCATGACGGCCCCGAGCTGGTGTGGGTCGTGCGGGGCGCTTGCACCATCACCGTTCAAGGACGGGCAGAAGCAATGCAAGCTTCCAGTGGCAACCTCTTTATTCTCCCGGCGCGCATTCCCCACCGGCAAGTTTCCCTGGGAACGGTGAGAACCTGGTATGTCGCCTTTGACCAGCCGACGATGGGCTGGGATTTTTCTCCACGCATCCTGAACGTGCGCGGAGAGGAGACCCTCAAGAAATGGATGTCGTGGATCTGTCTTCGGAAAAAGGAGACGCACTTGGGCTGGACGGAGTCCAGGAGTTGCCTGGTCATGGCAGTCCTTCGGAGGGTCGCCTATGTTGAGGAACGAATCGAAACGACAAGGCACATCCCTCCCTCCCTTGGCATTGCCCTTCGCCATTTACAGGATCATTTTACAAATGAAATCACCCTCTCCGACCTCGCGTCGCGGGCGGGCGTCAGCGTCAGTTTGTTGAAGCAATTGTTTCGCTCGGAACTTGGCATCAGCCCCATCCAGCATCGCAACGATCTGCGCCTTTCCCATGCAAAGGCATTGCTTTCCAATTGTTATCTCACGGTGGGTGAAGTGGCCGAGCAGTGCGGTTTTTCGGATCCCAATTATTTTGTCCGCTTATTTCATCAACGGCTGGGGACATCACCCGGAATGTGGAGGAAAAAACCGGGCACGTTCCGACGCGGCGACCGGGAAAACGAAAAAGCCATTGTCCCGCGCAAAGACGCAAAGGCCGCGAAGGGCATGGTCTTATGAATCCATTCCTTGTCTCTGCGGGCCTTTCGGAGAAACTTGGCGAACTCGACATCAAGAGGGGGGGCCGGTCTTCGCGCAGCCCTTCTCAAATTCCCTCGCAAGGCCGCAAAAAACGTCCAATCTGACCGCGCATGGTGAGCGGGCATCAAAAGCAGTCGGCTTGGGATATCGCGATTTCGGTCGTGGCGTGGGCGGGAGCCATCCTGCTTTTTTGGAAATCCCTCCGGTGGCTCGCGGGCACGGCGCTCGCCCGCGAACAGATCGCCCACGCGGCCACCGTGCTGATCTTCGGGCTGGTTTTTCTCCTGCGGGAGAGGCCGGAGACCACCCCGGTGGCCATGCGCTTCGGCCGCCACGCGACGGAATTTTTTGCGGGGGCCTGTCTCGGGGCCTCCCTGGCCTGGCTCCTCCACCAGCCCCTGCTCATGCTTTGCGCGCTGGGGTTCCTGGCGGGAGCGGTCCTGCTTTTTGTCTACGGGGACCCGCTGGTTCACCTGGCCCTCGGCTTCGGGATGGCGTTCTCGGGGTTCACGTTTTTGTCGGTTCTTTTCCCCTTTGCCGACTGGCCGCTGCGTCTGCTGGCCGGAAGAACGGCCACGTGGTTTTTCGGCCTTTTCGGGCATCCGGTCCAGCTCGGCCTTGCGGGGGATCCCCTGCGGCTCATTCTGGTCGACGGGGGCGCGCCCTTTGAAGTGGCGACGGAGTGCAACGGTTTCGGGATCATCAGCGGATGCATCCTGCTGGCTCTGCTCCTGGTTTTCAGCCGACGGCTGCGCGTCGCCGACAAACTCGTCGTCCTCGCCCTCGCCCCGTTGCTCGGGCTGTTCTCAAACGCGGCCAGGATCTTCCTGATCGTGCTGCTGGCTCCGGCGGCGGGAAAGAACTACCAGTTCATGCATGAGGGGGTTGGCATCCTCCTGTTTTTTGGGACTCTCGCGGTGCTCTGGTGGCTGGTCGCCGGCCTGCCGGAACGCCGCCAGAGCCCCTCCTCGGAAACTCACACGAATTCCGACATCTCGTAGAGCGCGGGATCTTTTGTCGGCCGCCGGAACGCTTGGCGTGAAGCCCCCGCCTCCCCAACCGTTTCCTCGTCAGGCATCTCCATTCCCTCGAACGCCTCCCCGAACTCCTCCTCCAGTTTTTCGGGGTCCTCTCCCGCCTCCATCCGGCGGATCATCTGTTCCATTTCCTTCGGCATCGGCTGGCCGGTGGCCTCGGTCATTTTCCTCATCATGCGGCCGAGGGCTTTCGGGTCCGGGTTGTTCTCGTCGATGCCCGCCATTTCGCCCTGCATTTCGGCCATCACGCGTTCCATCCGCGGGTCCTCCGCGCCGACGGGCGGGCCCTTCTTCTCCGCCGCTCTCCCGGTCACGGCAAACCGCGACACCACCCGCTCCATCCTCGCTCCCGGCTTGTCCGGGCACCGGGGGATCTTGTCGCGATGGGCGAAACTGCGCGCAAAAAACGAGTAAACCTTGTTTGTGTCCGGTGAGAAAAATTCGTAGATCGGCATGGCGGGGGAATTTTGGAAGAAATCGGGCCTCCCGTCAAATCAGCGTGGGGCCATCGGGTGAAGCACGTCCGGGAGCACCGCCTTTTCGGAAACCTCCACCTCGCGTTCCATGCCCAGCAGCTCCATCAGGACCGTCACCCGCGCCCGGGCCGGCATCACGCCCGTCACGATGGCGCGGATCCCCTGAAACGGGCCCTCGACAACCTGGACTTCCTCCCCGACCGACAGGTTTGTGGGGATCTCGACCGTCTCGCCGTCGGCCACCGAGGCCCGCAGCTCGCCGATGACCGCCTCCGGCACGATCGCCGGAATCCCGCCGAAAGACACGATTGTGGACACCCCGTTGCTCGCCCTCACGAGGCGGTATTGTTCGCCGTAGCAAAAACGCGCGAACAGGTAGCCCGGGAACATCGCTTCAAGCACCCGCACCCGGCCGCTTTTCCGGGCTCTTTCGAAGCGAAGCATCGGGCAAAACACCTCCAGCCCGGCCTCGTTGGCCAAGGCGAATTTTGCGGACTGCTCCTGGCGCGGACGCGCCTTCACACAATACCAGTGCACGTTTTCCATGTTCTTCGACGGGAGGCGCATTCTGTCCGATTCCCCCCGGATGACAAGCCTTCAACTTTGTGACGAAATTGTAACATTTCTCCTGTTTCAAACGTCGGGAAATCTGTGAATAACTTGTCGATAAACCCCATGAAATACTACCGGACAGGATGGATTTCGGACGTGCATCTGGGAACCCGCGGCAGCCGGGCGGCTGCGCTTCTCGACTTCCTCAAGGACACGGAATTCGAGACCCTCTACCTGGTGGGGGACCTGATCGACATCTGGTCGCTCCGGCGCGGGATCTTTTGGCCGCAGGAGCACAACGATGTGATCCAGAAAATCCTCCGGAAGGGCCGCAAAGGAACCGAGATCATTTATATCGTGGGCAACCACGACGAGTTTCTGGCCGGATTTTTCGGCTCCTACGCGAGCGTCACCTTGCAGAAAAACGCGATCCACCATACGGCGGATGGGCGTCGGCTCCTGATCATCCACGGCCACGAGTTGGACACGGTGGTCCAGAACATGGGGTGGCTGGCGCACGCGGGCGACATCGGTTACACGATCCTCCTCCGCTGCAACGGCCTCGTGAACTTCATCCGGCACCTCTTCGGCCTCGGCCATTGGTCATTGAGCGCCTACGTCAAGGCGGAGGTGAAGAACGTCGTCAGTTTTATCGGGCAGTTCGAGGAGTCGGTCGTCCGTTACGCGAAAGATTTCGATGTGGACGGCGTCCTCTGCGGGCACATCCACACCTCGTCGGTTCGGAAAATCGGGGGCGTCGAATATTTCAACACGGGCGATTGGGTCGAGAGCTGCACCGCGATCGTCGAGCATTACGACGGCACGATGGAGCTGCTCCGCCCGGAGAGCTCGATTCCGGCTGCGGAAGTTCCTGGGCAGACGGCCCGGGCACCATTCTTCGAGCCGGCCCGCGCCTGAATTTCCTCCTGCCCCGGCTGCGGGGTCACGGCTTCGCTTTCAACAGGAGGACCGGGACATCCACGACGTGACGCACTTTGTCGGCGGTGCTGCCGTGAAGGATGTCGCTGACAAACCGGTGCCCGTGCGTGGACATGGCGATCAGGTCGACTTTGTGCGTCTGGACATATTTGACAATTTCATCCGAGGGCTGCCCCATCGCCAGCACGCCCTCTGCGGAAAACCCCTCGGCCCGAAGCTCGGCGGCCCGACGTTCCAGATAGGCGCGGTCTTCCTGGATCTCCTCGCTCTCCGCCAGGTTGAGCTGGTCGAAATTCCTGGCCGCCCAGCCATCGGCAACGTGGAGGAGTATGAGGCGGGACCCGGTCAGCCTGACCAGCGACTTGATGTGATCGAGCATCGTCTGGTCGGCAGGGCTGTTTTCAACGGGGATGAGAACGGTGTGATACATGGCGTTACGACGGTGAGATGCCCAGAAGATCGTAGAGCGGCGCGACGAGGCCGGGCGCGAATTTATCCACGAGATATTTGACGTTCAAAATGATGATGATCGACGCCGTGGTCCAGCCGAGAATCTTGATCCACAGGGGGTTCACAAATTCACCCATTTTCGCCTTCTCGCCGGTGAACCTCAGGAGCGGCACCACGGCGAACGCCAGCTGCATGCTCAGCACGACCTGGCTGGCCACCAGCAAATCCGTCGTCCGGCTCTCGCCGTAAATCCCGATGATGCACACTGCGGGAACGATGGCGATACCTCGCGTGACCAGTCGGCGCAGCCACGGGGTGATGCGGAAATTGAGGAAGCCTTCCATCACGATTTGGCCGGCGAGCGTGCCGGTGAGCGTGGCGTTCTGCCCCGATGCCAGCAGCGCCAGCGCGAAAAGCGTGCTGGCGATTCCGACGCCGAGAGTCGGGCTCAACAAATGGTAGGCATCCTGGATCGAGGCCACGTCCTGGTGGCTCGTCCCGTAAAATGTCGCTGCGGCGAGGATGAGGATCGCCGCGTTGATGAAGAGCGCGAACATCAGCGCGGCCGAGGAATCAATCGTCGCGAACTTGATCGCCTCGCGCCTGCCTTCCGGCGTCCGCTCGAAGTTGCGCGTCTGGACGATCGACGAGTGGAGGTAGAGATTGTGCGGCATCACCGTGGCCCCGAGGATGCCGATGCTCACATAGAGCATGCCCTGGTTCTTGAGGATCTCGGTGCTCGGCACGAACCCCATCATCACCCCGACGAGGCTCGGCTTCGCAAAAAAGAGCTCCGCCGCGAAGCAACCCCCGACCGTCAGGATGAGCGTGACAACGAGGGCCTCCACGTAGCGAAACCCCCGGTTCTGCAAGTAGAGCACGACCAGCACGTCGAGACAGGTGATGATGCAGCCCCACACCAGCGGAATGCCGAAGAGCAGTTGCAGCGCGATGGCCGAGCCCACCACCTCTGCGAGATCGCACGCCGCGATGGCGAGCTCGCACAGCATCCACAGCCCCCACACGACCGGCCTCGGGTAATGGTCGCGGCAGGCCTGCGCGAGATCGCGTCCCGTCGCCACACCCAGCTTCACGCAGAGATGCTGGAGCAGGATCGCCATCAAATTCGAAATGAGGATGACCGCGAGCAGCGTGTATCCAAACTGTGCGCCGCCCGCGAGGTCGGTGGCCCAGTTGCCCGGATCCATGTATCCGACGGCCACCAGGAAGCCCGGTCCCGCGAAGGCGAGCATCTTCCGCCAGAACGGCGCATTCCCCGGCACCATGATGCTGCGGTGCACTTCGGGAAGGCTCACTTCCGCCACCTGCCTCTTCCAGGCGTCCATTTCCTTTACGGGACTTTGCATCTCTTGATTCATGTTTGGTTCTTAGTGGTGACAGCCCTGTTGTAGCTCGTGCTACAACATGATGCCGACGCTAAACTTCGAAGCCGAAGGTTGTCAATGCTCATTTTTTATACAAGGATGCCGGATGGTTTCGAACAAGAGCAAATCCGTGTTGGCCATCGCCCCTGGGGGTGCGGGAGGTCCGGAAACGGCGACCCACCAGCAGCTCACGCGCCTGCAGCATGCGCAGGAGCGGGCGCAGGACTACGTGGAGGTGGTTGCGGATCTCATCGCGAGCCGGGGGGAGGCGAGGGCGACGGACCTGGCCAGATCGCTGGGGGTGACGCATGTGACGGTGATTCGGACGGTGCAGCGGCTGCAGCGGGAGGGACTGGTCACCACCCAGCCATACCGCTCCATCTTTCTGACGGAGGCCGGCCGGAAGCTGGCCGGCAAAGCGAGGGCCCGGCACGAGAAGGTTGTGGCGTTCCTGGAGGCCCTTGGGGTTTCCTCCCGCACGGCACGGGCGGATGCCGAGGGCATCGAGCACCATGTGAGTGATGAAACGCTTTCGGTCATGGAGAGATACCTGGGCGGGGAATCCCGGGGCCGGGCGCCCAAAAAATCCCCGGGAATCGCGAAGCGGAGCTCCCCGTGATTCCTCCGGGTCACCGGGAGGGACCGGCGGCTTCTCCGGGAAGTCCGGGCGGATGAGTTGTGCTCTGTTGAAGGATGTCGGGCGCGCCTACACGAGGCGGCGGCGCTGGCACCCGATCCAGGCGGCGAAAAGGCCGATGACGATGTGCGAGCACAGGACCCAGACGCAGAGGCCGGCCGGGGAGAGCGCGGTTTGGACGACCATCTGGACGATGTCGTAGTAGCGTTCCCCCTTGAGTGTCTGGAGAACCCCGGACCAGCTCCAGTAGGCGGCGATGAACGGGCGGACGAGGATGCCGAGGAAATCCGGCAGGGCGAGGACGGCTCCCGAGAGCGGGAGCTGGAAACCGACCAGGTAGATCGAGACGAGCGAGGCCTGTTCGGCGGAGCCGAGAAAACTCGATACGGCGAGGCAGATCGAAGTCATCGCGGCGTTGACCAGAACCAGAAAGGCCAGCTGGGGCCCGAGATCGCCCGGAAACCCGCAGACATAGTGGACGAAGAGCCCCATCCAAAGCGATTGGGCCAGCACCAGGAACCCCAGGAAGACCGCCTTGCCCGCGACGTAACTCAGCGGGCTGAGGCCGGCGAGTTTTTCCTTCTCGAAGATCAGGCGCTCGGCGGCGATCTCGCGCCCGGAATTGTTCGCGCCCATCAGGGTCAGCAGAACGACCTGGAACATGACGATCCCGGATACCAGGCTCCCGACTTTGCTGGATTGGACCAGGAAGTCCTTCGCTTCGACGAGCTGCTGCACGACGTCGAGGCCGAGCCCCATGCTGAGGTTTTTCACCGTCGGCAGGCCGTTCCACGCGAAGATCGCGACCAGGACCGGGAACCCGAAAACCAGGCCGAGCTGAAGCGCGAGCTGGGCATGGTTCCGGAAAAAAATTTTCATCCGGCGGGAGAGGAGGGTCAGGAACTGGCTGGTGGCCCCGGGGCCGGGAAGCGAAGACGAGGGCGGGGGGGGCGGGACCTGGACCTCGATCGTGGGGGCGGCCTGGGTGGCGGCGCTGTCAAAAGTCAGGCCCCTGACCATGTCCCTGCCGCCGCCGGTCTCGGCGAATGCCGAGCGGTGTTTTTTCCACGATTGCGACCACTCCTTTCCGGAGCGGACTTCCAGCTGCCTGTAGAGGTCCTGCGCGTCGTCCGCCCGGAAGTAATGAGTGAGGAACTGGGGCGGCCCGTGATAGGCCACCACGCCCTCATATAACACCAGCACCGAATCGTAGAGCTCGACGTGCCGGAGGCTGTGCGTGACCGAAAGCACCACCCTTCCCTCCGTGCGCGAGAGCCCGTGCAAAAGGTGCACGATCTCGTCCTCGGATTGCGGGTCCAGCCCGCTGGTCACCTCGTCGCACAGAAGCATCGCCGGCTTGCTCACGAGTTCCATCGCGAGGGCCAGCCGCCGCCTCTGCCCGCCCGACAGCACGCTGGCCAGACGCCCGTCGAACTCGCCCATGCCCACCTCTTCGAGCACGTTGCCGACCGCCTCCTCCAGGGCCCCCCCGCGCATCCCCCGCACCCGGAGCCGCATCGCATAGGAAACGCATTCGCGGACGGTCAGCTCCTCGTGGGCGATGCTGAACTGCGGCACGTAGCCGACCTCCGACGGCGAAAAATCCTCTTCCGCCACATCGCGTCCGTTCCAGAAAATCGCCCCTTCCTCCTCGCCTGGCGCGATGCCGGTGATGACCTTGAGCATCGTGCTTTTCCCGCAGCCCGACGGCCCGATGATCGCCCCGAAGTGGCCTTTCGGAAACGAAACCGACACGTCGGCGAGAAGCGGGCGGACGTCTTCGCCGCCGCCGATGAACAATGTCACATCCTTGAGTTCGAGCACGAAACCGCACTTTGCCGGATACCCGTGCGCATTGACAACGCAAAAGCGCCAAACTTTTTCCCGTCCCCACGCCCAAATCCGCGCGTAAGAGAAGAAATGAGAGGGGAGAGGTTCGACGACCTGTCGATAACGCGAGGGAGGGCGAAGCTCCGTCTGAGCCGTAATAAATGGGCTCACACGGAGGTTCGCCCTC
>JBAYTU010000100.1:0-12312 GCA_041675465.1 Terrimicrobiaceae bacterium
AGAGGGGAGAGGTTCGACGACCTGTCGATAACGCGAGGGAGGGCGAAGCTCCGTCTGAGCCGTAATAAATGGGCTCACACGGAGGTTCGCCCTCCCATCGTTGACGTTACCCGCGGATCAGGGCCGGAGCGGCCAAGCTCCGGGCGCATCCCTGATGCAAACGCGCACGTCGTCCGCTCACGCTCCCATGAGGGAGGGGATGGCGGCACTCCACTTTTCGTGAAGCCCCGCAAGCGGCCAGGAGAAGGTTTTTCCGGCAGCCGTAATGTCCAGCTTGCCGGTTGTGGTGACCGTGCCGATCCGGCATGCGGGAACTCCCTTTTCCTCGAGCAGAGCCAGAACGCCGGGGGCATTGTCGGGACCGACCGAAAGGATGACGCGGGACTGGGTTTCGTTGAAAAGCGGCACGTCGGCGCGTCCGGGCCCGGCAGGGATTTCCGCGTTGGCTCCAAGCATCGTGTCACCGGAAATGCAGGACTCCGCGAGGGCGACCGCCAGGCCGCCCTCCGCGCAATCGTGGGCGCTTTTCACAACCCCCGCGCGGATCAGCGTCCGGACGGCGTCCTGAACAGCAAGCTCCTTTTCGTAGTCGAGCTTGGGGGGCAGGCCGGCTTTGACGCCGTGGATGGCGAGGAGGTAGTGCGAGGCCCCGAGTTCGTCGCCCGGTTCGCCGACAAGGATAATGGCGTCGCCGACGGCCTTGAAATATTGGGTCGTGATGTGGCTGGCGTCCTCGACGATGCCGACCATTCCGACCGTCGGCGTGGGATCAATCGCCCCTGCCGGACTTTCGTTGTAAAGGCTGACATTGCCGCCGGTGACCGGCGTGTCGAACTTCCTGCAGGCCTCGGCCATTCCCTCGACCGCCTCGCGAATCTGCAAAAAATTTTCCGGCTTGTGGGGGTTCCCGAAATTGAGGTTGTCCGTCAGGGCGAGGGGGACGGCCCCTGTGCAGGCGATGTTTCGCGCGGCCTCCGCAACGGCAATCTTGGCTCCCTCGCGGGGGTCCTGCCGACAGTAGATCGCATTGCAATCCGTGCTGGCGGCCAGGATTTTGTCCGCCTCGCGGACGATGAAGACCGCCGCGTCCGAACCGGGCAGGACGGTGGCGCCGAGGCGGACCATGTGGTCGTATTGACGCCAGACCCAACGCTTCGAGGCGATGCTGGGGTGGGCGAGCAGGACCGGCAGGGCCTCCGTGCAGTCGGCCTCGGGGAATTGGGAAAGATCGAGCGGCTCGGGCAGGGGCTTCGCGGCGGCTTCCCTCGAATAAAGCGGTGCGTCATCGGCAAGTTTGCGGGCGGGAATTTCCACCACGATGGCATCGCCCTCGCGCACCCGCATCATGCCGTCGTCGTTGACGATGCCGACCTCGGCGTAGGGCAGATCCCATTTTTCAAAGATCGCGCGGACCTTGTCCTCTTCGCCCTTGTTGACGATGACGAGCATGCGTTCCTGGGATTCGGAGAGCAGGATTTCGTAAGGGGTCATGCCGGTCTCCCGTTTTGGGACAAGGTCCAGGTCGATCTCGACTCCGGTGTCCCCCCGGCTTGCGGTCTCGCAGGTCGAGCACGTAAGCCCGGCCGCGCCCATGTCCTGGATGCCGGCGACGCACCCGCTGGCGAGAAGTTCGAGGCAGGCTTCGAGAAGCAGCTTCTCGCGGAACGGGTCGCCGACCTGGACGGCCGGGCGGTCCTCCTTGGATTCCTCGGTCAGTTCGCGCGAGGCGAATGCCGCACCCGCAAGTCCGTCGCGCCCGGTCTCCGCTCCGACGTAAAACACGGGGTTCCCGATGCCGACAGCGCCGCCGCGCGCAATCTGATCATGGCGCAGGATGCCGAGGCAGAACACGTTGACGAGCGGGTTGCCCGAGTAGCTGTCATCGAAATACACCTCTCCGCCGATCGTGGGGATCCCGATGCAGTTCCCGTAGTGCGAAATCCCCGCGACCACGCCCGAAAAGAGCCGGCGGTTCGTGAGGGCCTCGGCGGTGTCACCGCGGATATCGCCGAACCGCAGCGAGTTCATCGAAAAGACCGGGCGCGCCCCCATCGTGAAAATGTCCCGGATAATCCCCCCGACCCCGGTCGCGGCCCCCTGGAACGGCTCGACCGCGCTCGGGTGGTTGTGGCTCTCCATTTTGAACGCGATCGCCCAGCCGTCGCCGATGTCGATCACCCCCGCATTTTCCTCTCCCGCCTTCACCAGCACACGCGGGCCGGACGTCGGAAATTTTTTCAGCTCCAGCTTCGAGTTCTTGTAGGAGCAATGTTCGCTCCACATCACCGAGAAGACCCCGAGCTCGGTGAAATTCGGCTCCCGTCCAAGGATTTCGCGGATGCGCTCGAATTCCCCGGGGGTGATGCCGTGCTTGGCGATGACGTCTGGCGTGATCATGCTGGTTTTCATTCTCCGATCATGCTTTCAAATATGGCGAGCCCGTCGGTGCTTCCGAGCAGGGGATCGCAGGCGCGTTCGGGATGCGGCATGAGGCCGAAGACATTTCCGCTTTTGCTGCGGATGCCGGCGATGTTTTCGCGGGAGCCGTTCGGGTTGGCGTCCTCCGAGACGCGGCCCTGTGTGTCGCAGTAGCGAAGCAGGATTTGCCCATCGGCGTTGAGGCCCTCGAGCGTGTCGTCGTCGGCAAAATAGCAGCCCTCGCCGTGGGCGATCGGGATGTTCAGGATTCGTCCGGACGCAGCGGCATTCGTGAAGCGCGAGTCGTTGCGCTCGACGCGCAGGCCGACGTGCTTGCAGACGAAATGGAGCCCGCGGTTCCGCACCAGTGCGCCGGGCAGCAGCCCGCTTTCGCAGAGGATCTGGAACCCGTTGCAGATCCCGATGACCGGCCCGCCCGAGGCCGCAAAATCCTTCACCGACTTCATGATGGGGGAGAACCGGGCGATCGCCCCGCAGCGGAGGTAGTCGCCGTAGGAAAACCCCCCCGGGATGACCACCGCATCAAAACCGGCGAGCGATGTGTCCTTGTGCCAGACATAGTCCGCCGACGCGCCGGGCATCGCACTCAGCGCATGAACGCAATCCTGGTCGCAGTTTGAGCCTGGAAATCGGAGGACGGCAAATTTCATCTGGAATTTTCGACGCGGATTTTCACGGGAGGACTTTCAGGCAGTAATCCTCGATGACCGGATTCGAGAGGAGGTCGCGGGCGATCTCATGGAGCAGCTTCTCGTCCGCCGCTTCGGGAAGTTCGATCTCGATGACCTTCCCGATCCGGACGCGGCCGATTTTTTCCAGCCCGTGGTGGCGGATGGCCTGGGCGGCGGCGGCCCCCTGCGGATCGAGGACGGAGGGTTTTGGCATGACGGTCACGAGAGCTTTCATCGGGGCAAGGGTTTCGTTTCGGCGGGAGTTGGACAAGCGGAATTTTGCGGTTTCCTTCGGCTCAGGAAAAATCCCCCCGCCGCCAGCGCCGAGAGGAGCAGGCACCCGATCGAAAAAACTTCCCCGTTCCGGGCGTAAAACGTCGGTTCGGGGTTCCTGGGGGCCGACACCTTGCCGAACAAAACCCCCTCGATGAACGTGGCACCGTTTTCAGCCTGCAGGGTTTCTCCCACGCGTCCCAGGCGGTCCACCGCGCAGGTGACGCCGCTGTTCGCGGCCCGGATCATGGGCAGCTTGTTCTCCACGCAGCGAAAGACCGCATGCGCGGCATGCTGGCGTGAGCCGACACTCGCCAGGAACCACCCGTCGTTGGTCACCACCGCGAAACACTGCGCGCCTTCCAGGGCAAACCGGCGCGCCAAATCTCCGATCACATCCTCGAAGCAGATGAGCGGGCCGATTTTGACCGGTTTGACGGACATTTCAAGAATCACCGGATCCCTTCCCGCGTCAAAATCATCGGGGACAAGCCTGCCAACGATCCACGCGAACAACGGAAACCCCTTTCGAAACGGCACATACTCGCCGAACGGGACGAGATGCATCTTGTGATACATCTGCGCTTCCTTGGCGCGGGCGCTCAACAGGGCCGCCGAGTTGAAGTCGCCCTGCTCGGAAAAGTGGACCGTTCCGAGGAGAAAATCCCCCGCGTGCCTTTCCGCGATCCCCCTCACGAAATCCCAAGTGCCCTGGTCGTTGAACAGCGGCCGGGGAGTCGAGGATTCCGGCCAGAGCAGAAGATCCGGCTTCATGGCCAGCGCGACTTCGGTGTGCCTGTTGTAGCGATCGAGAACATCCGACTCGAACGTCAGATCGTTGCGGACGCTTTGCGGGATGTTCGCCTGCACCGCAGCGAAGCTAAACTCCACGGACGCCGGCGCGGGGGCAAAAACCTGGCGCATCCCGTATCCCCAGGCGAGGGCGACCAGCGCCACGGTGATCGCAAAATCATAGTGCGGGCGGCGGACGCCCCCGCCGACTTCGAGGACCAGCCGTTTGACCGTGGCGACGAGCATCAGGTTCACCATGACGACGAGAAAAGAAATGCCGCCGACCCCGGTGATGTCGGCGATTTGGATCAGGGGGATGTTCGTGCTCAGGGCGATTCCCGCCCCGTTCCACGGGAACTGCGGAAACAGGACGCCCCGCAGCCACTCCAGGGCCACCCATGCCGCCGCCGCCGAAGCGCAGGCCCGCAGGTTGTGAAGCGAGCTCAGCCAGACCGGCCGCCCGGTTTTATCCAGCCCCGTCGGCCTGGCCACCGTGCCGAGATAGACAACCCAGATGGCCGGATAAACGGAAAGATACAGCGTGAGGGCGACCCACCCCGGGACTGTCAGCGTCGTCAGCCAGAACAGGCTGCCGCCGAAATACACGCAACCGAACACAAATCCCAGCCCGGCCAGGCGCAGCCGGGCCCATCGGGCCGGTGGTTCCGGGAGCCACGCGGCGCAAACCAGCGGGACCAGAGCCACCCAGCACAGGTCGCCCCACGCGACCGGCGCGAAGCAAAGCGCCATCGCGGCACCGCTCAGAAAAGCAAAAATCCACGCCCGGAACATCCGCGCACCATAACCGAACCCTCCCATCCTTCCATCCCGCATTTCAGGACTGAAGGGCGGGATCGGGCCCGATCAGACCCACCCAAGATCTTGTTGCTGCCAAAAGGCGTTTTTCGGGATAGAAAGCTTTTTGGAATGAGAATTGTTGTCACGGGTTTGATCGGGCAATACGCCTTCGGCGGGGTGACGTGGGATTACATGCAGTATGTGCTGGGGTTCCGGGCTCTCGGCCATGAGGTCTGGTATCTGGAGGACACCTCGGCGTGGGCCTACGATCCGGTGAGGCAGGAGCCGAGCGCGGACTGCTCGCACAACACCGGGTATCTCGGTCGTGTGATGAGGGAATTCGACATGGGCGACCGGTGGATCTACCGCAACGGGGCGGACGGGCAATACCACGGGGTCCCGGAGTCGGACCGCGCCGAGGAAATCCTGAAATCGGCCGATGTGTTGGCAAACGTCTCCGGGGCCTGCTGGCTGCGGGAGCCGACTGCGGAGATTCCGCTGAAACTGTTTTTGGACGGCGACCCGATGTTCACGCAGATCAGTCTCGCGACAGATCCGGGCTCGGAATATGCCGCGCGCGTCGCCGCGCACGAAAGGCATTTTTCCTTCGGCATGAACATCGGCAACCCCGGCTGCGAGGTCCCGACCGCTGGCCTGAATTGGAGGCCGACCGTCCAGCCCATCGCGCTGGATTGGTGGAACAAACCCTTGATGCCCCCGGGCAACGGGCATATCGCCGACGGGGCATGGACGACGGTGATGAACTGGGCTAGCTATCCGCCGAAGGAATTCGAAGGCCGGATGTACGGCCAGAAGGACATCGAGTTCGAGCGCTTCCTCGACCTCCCGTCGCTCACCCGGGAAAAATTTGTCCTGGCGATGGGCCAGGGAGTCGGCCAGAAACGCCCGACCGCCACGCTCGAAGAAATGGGCTGGACGATCATCGAGCCGGATGTCCACATCCCCGATTACGCGAGCTACCACGATTTTTTGACGAACTCGAAAGGCGAGTGGAGCATCGCGAAGAACGGCTACGTCCGCTCGAAGAGCGGGTGGTTCAGTTGCCGGAGCGCCTGCTACCTTGCGGCCGGCAAGCCGGTGGTCGTGCAGGATACCGGCTGGACCGACCACCTGCCCTCGGGGGACGGGGTGCTGGCATTCCGCACGCCGGAGGAAGCGGCGGCGGCGCTGGAAACGATCTCCTCCAACTACCCGTATCACTGCCTCGAGGCCCGGGCGTATGCGGAAAAATATTTTGATGCCCCCAAGGTCTGCGCCGGGCTGCTGGAATGAAGGGCGGGGGCTCCCGCAAGGAGCGAGGTTTCTCGCCCCGATCATCCGGCCCGCCCAATCTGTCAGAAATCTTTGACCCCTGGGCCGGGGGCGGCGAACTCAGCGGCGGCGAAAATTTTTCTGCCGACCGAAACGGTTCCTGCCATCCATGCGCGGCTCGACTTTCGGGGCCTGCGGGCGGGGCGGTTCGCCGTTCGGCGGAACCTGGAACCCCTCGAGCTTGAGCCGCGCGATTTTCTGCCCGATGAAGCGCTCGATAGCGGCGAGTTTTTTCATTTCCTCGTGGGTGACGAGCGTGAAGGCATCCCCCGTCTGGAGAGCGCGCCCGGTCCTGCCGATCCGGTGGACATAATCCTCCGGGTGCTGGGGGATGTCGTAGTTGATGACGTGGCTGACGCCGGCGACATCGATGCCGCGCGCGGCGATGTCGGTGGCCACCATCACCTCGTATTTGCCCGACTTGAACCCGTGGAGCGCCTCGATGCGCTGGTTTTGCGAGCGGTTCGCGTGGAGGACGGCGACGGAGTGGTTGTTCGCGCGGAGCTTCTTCGCGATTTTGTCCGCGCCGTGCTTGGTCCGGGAAAAAATGATCGCGCTTTGGTAGTCGGTGGCGGCGAGCAGGGCGAGCAGGAGGTCGAATTTCCGCGTAGGATCCACTTCATAGATCCCGTGTTTCACGGTCGAGACGACGGAGGTCGAGGCCCCGATTTCGATGCGCACCGGATCGCGCAGCGCGAAGTTGGCAAGCTCGGCGATCTCCGGGGGCAGGGTCGCGGAAAAGAACAGCGTCTGCCGGTCTTTCGGGCATTTCGCGATGATCCGCCGCATGGGGGGAAGGAACCCGACGTCGAGCATCCGGTCCACCTCGTCGAGCACGAGAATCCCGATTTCGTTTAGGCGCAGCGTCCCCTGCTGGAGGTGATCTTCGAGCCGTCCGGGGGTCGCGACCACGATGTCCAGGCCCTCCTTGAGAGCGGAACGCTGGGCCCCGTATCCCACGCCGCCGAAAATCGAACCGACCCGGATGTCGGTGAACCGCGCGAAGTCGCGGATCGCCGTCTCGACCTGCATCGCAAGTTCCCTCGTGGGCTCGAGGATCAGGCAGCGGCAGCGACCGTGCGAGGCCAGCTTTTGAAGGATCGGCAGACCGAAAGCGGCGGTCTTTCCGGTCCCGGTCTGCGCGGACGCGATGACATCCCGGCCCTCGATCGCGGGGGGAATCGCCCGGAGCTGAATGGGTGTCGGATCCCCGTAACCCATCGCCTGGACGCCTTGCAGAAGTGGCTTGGTCAGTCCAAGCATGGAAAATGGCATAAGGCGGGGAACTTGGGGCCTGTGCTCCCCGTTGTCAACCTGCGCCTTCCCGCGCGTCAGGCCGGCGGAACGCCATCGGGGTCCGCGACTTCCTTGTCCCAGTCCGCATCGATGGCGGTGTAGCTCAGGCAACTGATCTCCTCAAGGGAGGTGTTCCCGTTGAGCACCTGCTGGAGGCCCTCCTGATACAGGGTCAGCACCCCCTTTTTGAAGGCGAGCTTGCGCATCTCGCTTTGCGGCGCATTTCTTGAGATCATATCCGCGAGGGCGTTGTCCGAGGGGCACATCTCCATCAGCGCCATGCGGCCCGTGTAGCCGGCCTCATGGCATTCCGGACATCCGTGCTTCTCGTAGATGAACTGGGTTTCGGGCGGAACGGCCACGCGGTTGACCTCGAAAATCTTCCGGATTTCCGGCGCGATCGGCACGGGATGCTTGCAATACGTGCAGAGCCTCCTGACCAGCCGCTGGGCCTGCGAGAGGGCGAGCGAGTCGGCCAGCAGATAGGGCGCGATTCCCATGGAAATGAGGCGGCTCACCGCGCGCAGCGAGTCGTTCGCGTGCAGTGTCGTAAGGACCAGGTGGCCGGTCAGCGCGGCGTTCACCGCCGAGTTGGCGGTCTCCTGGTCGCGGCACTCCCCGATGAGAATGACGTCCGGATCCGCGCGCATGAGCCGACGGAGGCCCTCGGCGAAATCGATGCCGTTGATCGGATCCGTCTGCGTCTGGTTGAGCCCCTCGACCTCGTATTCGATCGGGTCCTCGATCGTCTGGATGTTGATGTTGTCGGCGTTGATGCTGTTGAGGAGCGCGTAGAGGGTGGATGTTTTCCCGCTTCCCGTGGGGCCGGTCACGAGGATGAGCCCCTGGTCCCTTCCCATGGCCTCGCCAAGCGTCCCGATCTGCCGGGGGGAAAGATTCAGCTCGCTGAGTTTCCGGACGCCGTCCTGCCGGTCCAAAAAGCGGATCGTGATTTTCTGGAGGTCCTTCCGGCAGGGAATCGCGGACACGCGGCAATCCACGCGCCGCTTTCCGAGGGTCAGCGAAAACCGTCCGTCCTGGGCATCCTGCCGCCGCTGGCTCATGTTGGAGTAGTTTTTGATGAGGCTGACGAACCGGACGAGCTGCTCCTCCGGGCAGGAATGGACGACTTTCAGCTCCCCGTCGATCCGGGCGCGGAACCGCGCGGTGTTGAAATACTTTTCGATGTGGAGATCGCTTGCCCGGCCCGTGATCGCGCGGTAGAGCACCCAATGGACGACCTGTTCCGGCGTGGCGTTGATGCTGGAGGGGTTCGTGCGCTGGATCTCCTGCACGTCGATATCGACGATGTTCGCGACATCCGAATACGTGAGCTCCTGGTCTTCGGACGCCGCGCTCGTCGCCACCGAGCGGCTCCGGTCCCGGTTGATCGCGGCGATGATCGCCTCCCTCTCCGCGAGAATCGTCCGGAAAACCAGCGGGTCGTTCCCCCCCGAGAGCCACTCGTCCTCGAACCCGAAATTCTCCTTCTCCGCAGAGAGCAGAAAGACGGTTTTGACCCCGCAGTGCATCGGGTAGACCGCGTGTTTTTCCAAGAGCGATTCCGGAAAGAGACTCTGGGGAGGCGCATGCTCGGCATTGAAACAGGCCTCGCCGGTCGAGAGGTAGCGCAGGGCGATCCCGTAATGGCTGGGGAGGGTTTTGATCGCGCTCAGGCCGTCGACGGTGACCCCGGCAAGGTCATCCTTGGAGCGCTCCAACTTCGAGCGGATGTCATTCTCCAACGGATACTCCTGCAGAAGCCAGGACAGCGCCGACTCCGGACGACCGTCCCTGGGCAGCGGGGTCGAGAAAGCCAGCGGAGCCTTCTGCTCGAACGGCTGGATCTCGAGGCGGCCCATGAAATCCCGGTGCAGGATCGCATACTTGGACTGGGGGATCAGAACCGGGATGACCATTTCGATCGGGATCCCCCAAAGGAGCGTGCAGGCCGGGTTGTAGTGCGCGCACAGCACGAGCGGGCCGAGAGTCCCGAACGGGATCCAGGGCTCGGATTCCGGTTCGACCGGTTGCGGGGCGAGACGACGAAAAAGGCTCTCCGCCCGCGTCGAACAGTTCGCCCGGACGGGATTGAAAGGCAGGATCCCAAATTTTCTGGCGAGCCACTCGAGGGCCTCGTCCGCCGAAACCCCATTGGTTTGCGCGAGGTGCTGGTGGAGGTCCAGCGCCTCGTCGGGGACCGGCCCTGGTTCGATTCCGCCTTCCTTGAGGACGGCACAGAGATCCTGCCAGACTTGCGATGTCATTATTGCGGGGGGACCGGGGTGTTGGTCGGACTGGATTGCACGGAACCGCCCATGATTTTCATCAGGTCCAATCCCGTGCCATTGCTGCCGGGAACAACGATGCCGAACATCCTTCCGTTCCACACGGCGCGGTAGGTGGAGTTGGTGCTGCTGGCGGCGAACGTGGCGTTTTCGGGCAGGTAGGGGGAACCGGGGGCGGGATTCGTGGCGGCTCGGTATCTCAGCGAATCGAAAATTTTCTGCTCGTCATCGCTTCCGGACGATGCGGCCAGGACAAGTTCCCAGTTGGATTGGTTGAACCCGATCACGGCCCCGTTGAGAATGTTGAGGTTCCGCTTCGCGGTTTCCTCGGACGACCTGCTCACCATGCCCGCGATGTTCGGGATGGAAATGGCGGCGACAATCGCGAGGAACGCAACGACGACCAGGACTTCGGCCAGGGACAGGGCGGCGGTCGTCCGTCCGGAGAAATGCCGGATGCCGCAACCGGCGTCTCCTCGCGTGTGCTCCGTGCTCGCCATCCTGTCAGTAGGGGATGTTGGTGCTGTTCGGGCCGCTGAGACGCACTTTGGTTGTCAGCGGGCTGATCGCGGTGGGAAGCGTGTTGGTGTATCCACCGGGGGTGTAAAGCGTCAGGCTGCTTTCGGCAAAAGCGATGTAGGGCGAGATGAGGAGATAGCGCGCGTTGTCATTCGCGGCACCCGCCCAGTTGCTCTGGGCGGCATTCGTGCCCACCGCCTGGACATAGGAGGCAATGGCCATGTTGATCGTCTCCGCCCTGGCCCTCGCCAGGTTTTCTTCGCCGTCCTGCTTCACCCGCACGATGTTGGGCACGGCGAGAAATGTGATGATGCCGATGATGGTGATGGCCGCCAGGACTTCGACCAGCGAAAACGCGCGGCCCGGCCAGGCGAGGCGCGGGCTTGTTGGGAGGGATGCCATAGTTGTTGATTCCTTGTCCGTCGAGGATCGGCGATGGACCAACATATCAATTCGATCAGTTCGCATGTCAGTTCGTATGTTTAATTCGTATACCAGCCCACGATGGGGTAGTTCGAAGTCCCCCATGAGGAGAATTGGAGGTAGACGCCGGCCTTCGTCATCGCCTCGCTCTTGATCTGGCTGGTTGTCGAGTAGTTGGTGAAGTGGCTGTAGGTCTCGGGATGAAGGTAGTTGGTGAGCAGGGCGAGCTTCGTCAGGGCGGTGCCGGCACCGGCGTAGGCCGTCCGCGCGTTTTGAAGCGTGTTCGTCCCGCTGGAGTTCGCCGCGACCCATGCATTCAGGGCGTCCTGCAACGTGATCTGCTGCTGCCTCGCCACCACGCTGCGGGTGTCGCGGGTGGCATTCGAAACCGTGGTGATGATCAGCGTGCTCAGGATCCCGATGATCGCAATGACCAGAAGCAGCTCGACCAAAGAAAAACCGCTCCCTCCCCCCGCTGGAAACCGTCGGGGGGCAAGCGCGCCGCATCGTGGATCACAATGCCTCATACCCCAACCTATCATGTTATCCTCGAACTGCTCAAAGGAAAATCTCAACTCTTTGTGATTTGCAGGCCGGTTTGCAAAATGGAAAATCCCCGGACCGGGCGCGCTGGGCCGGGGGATTTTTATGGAGATGCGGGCTCATCCCGCTCGACAAGCCGCCCGGTCGCGCTTAACAGTTCTCCGCCATGAAAAATCTCCTCGTTTTGTCGGCGGCGATCGCGCTGGCGCTCATCCCCGCGACTTCCCTCGCGCTCGACGAAATCCGCATGCTTCCCACGCCGGTCAAACTCGCCTCCACAAGGGGCAACACCAAGAGCAACACCAACGTCGAGTCCAAGGACATCGCCTACTCGGTCAAGGTCACCAGCAGTTCCTTCAAGGAGCTCACGGACGTCACCGTAAAATACAACATTTTTTACGAGGTCGTCGAGTTGGGCAGCACAGGGGAACCGGACATCCAATGCCGCTCGGGATCTCACACCATCCCGAGCCTCCTGACCAACAAGGCGGTCGAATTCGAAACCGACCCGATCAAGCTGGAAAAAGCCTCCCTGGATGCGGGATGGTATTTCGCCAACGGAGCCTCCGCGCGGGCGAGGGACAAAGTTGTCGGGGTCTGGTTCAAGGCGTTCGACTCCGCCGGAAAGCAAATCGGCGAATACACCAACCCCTCCTCCGTCGCCACAAAGCGAAAGTGGAAAGACCAACCCTGACTCGATTCGGTTGGCAGGGCCGATACCCAGACTAAAGCAACCCGCTTAAAAAAAGAAAGTGAGGCGCAAATTCTGAACAAGCAGCCCAAAGGTTTTTATCGCTCTGGCGATGGAAAAAACTGTCAACCCGCCGATCGATCTTCAAGAAATCTGCGTGCGCCCGCTGGAAGGAGCGTTGGAAAACCAACAGGCGCGCGATTTTCTCGATTCCCACCATTACCTCAAAGATGTGAAAGCGGTTGGG
>JBAYTU010000101.1:0-11993 GCA_041675465.1 Terrimicrobiaceae bacterium
ATATATGTAGTATATAGTTGAATGCCTTGAAAAAGATCAAAAGATCTTGCGTCTGGGCACCAATGGGAGAATTACTGCGAGAGCATTGGCAAGTGACTGCTGGGCCGATCTCGCATTGTTGACAAGTTTGGCGAATTGGGCGGCCTTCGCGGGATGTCGGAAGAGATAGCGAAAAATGGAAGCCGGATCGGATCTTCCGGTTTTGGAATCAATCAAAACATTCCCGGGCAGCGGCACGTCCTGTTCGAGAATGTCGCTGATGGTCCGAACTGATACCATGGGGATGCCTGCCTGACAGCAAACTTGATAAAGGTGTGCCGATTCCAAATCGCCGGCAAGCGCCCCCGAAATCTCTCCGAGGTTTTTTTTTGCGGCCGATGTTTCAAGAATTTCCGGTACGGTAATGATCGGGCCGGTCCGAAAATCCGGGAAATGCCGCAAAGCCCTGGTCATCTGCGGATCGGAGAAGTTCTCTCCGATCACAATCGCTCCCAACCCGAGATCAGGCTGAAGCGCGCCAGAAAACCCTGCGGATACAATAATTTCTGGCCGGCTTTTTTCGATCATTCGTTTCATGGCTGCCGCGCTGCGCTCCCCCGTAACTCCAAGAGTCCAGATGGAAACGCAAAGCCGGCGACCCTGGATGGCCCGAAATCCCGCACTTTCAAACTCGAGGGCGAATACCGTGGCGATCATGGCGCAGGAATCGCTTCCGGGGGTTGCAAATTCTTCCATGCAGCCTGCTCAAGGGCGGAACGCGAAGCGGGCGTCCCGGAAACAGGAGGCCGGGGTTTTTGGAAAAATTGCCCGAGGCCGAGCGTCACCAATGTCAACGGGACGGCCAATGCGAAAAACACGATGGCGATCATTTGAATGACCTGTAAATTCACTCGAAAAGCGGCTTGGTGGCGATTCACATGGGGCGTGAACATGGCTCAATCTCCCGTTTCCCGCAAGATCGGACAACGCGGGATTGACCGTTCCCCTCCTCTGCCCGATATTCCCCGTCCTTCTGATGTCCATAAAAAATACCCGCAACTTCTGCATCATTGCGCACATCGATCACGGCAAGACCACCTTGTCCGACCGCCTGTTGGAATTTACCGGAACGATTCAAAAGCGCGAGGCGCAGGAGCAGATGCTCGACGCGATGGACTTGGAGCGCGAACGGGGCATCACCATCAAGGCCCACCCGATCGCGATGGAATACACCGGGAAGAACGGAATTCCTTACAGGCTCAATTTGTCGGACACCCCGGGACATGTGGATTTTTCCTATGAGGTTTCCCGCTCGCTGGCCGCCTGCGAGGGGGCCCTGCTGATCATCGACGCCGCCCAGGGGGTCGAGGCACAGACGGTTGCCAATGTCCACCTGGCGGAGAAACAGGGCCTCAAATTGATTCCCGTCATCAACAAAATCGACCTTCCCAATGCGGATATCGGGACCGCGAAAAAGCAACTGGAGGACATCCTGGCGATCCCAGCGGATGAGGCCATTCTTGCCAGCGCCAAGGCGGGCATCGGGATCGAGGACATTTTGGAGGCGATCATCGAAAGAATCCCCGCGCCGTCGGGCAAAGCGGAGGCCAGGCTGCAGGCTCTCACCTTCGACTCGACTTTCGACACCTACAGGGGGGTTGTCATTTATACCCGCGTCATGGAGGGCACCATCAAGGCCGGGGATGCCGTCATGCTGATGGCCGCAAATGCCACGTACGATGTCAAGGAAGTCGGGGTCTTCAAGCCTCAAAATCCCAAGTTTTTCCCCCGGAAAAAATTGCAGGCGGGAGACATCGGCTATGTGATCGCCAATATCAAGACCAGTTCGGAGGTCAAAGTCGGCGACACCCTCACCGGCGCAAGAAATCCCTCGGACTCCCCCTTGCCGGGATTTCAAGTCGTGCAGCCGATGGTCTTCAGCGGGATCTATCCGATCAATACGGCGGACTTCGAAAAACTCAAGGCGGCCATGGGAAAACTCCAGCTCAATGATGCCGCGTTTCATTACATGTCCGAATCCAGTGTCGCGCTGGGATTTGGATTTCGCTGTGGATTCCTTGGGCTTCTCCACATGGAGATCATCCTGGAGCGGCTCCGGCGGGAGTTCGATATGGATATCATTGCCACATATCCCTCGGTCATTTACGAAATTCTTCGCACAAATGGCGAACTTCTAAAAGTGGACAACCCGGAACAACTCCCCGACTTCAGCGTCATCGAGGAAATCCGTGAGCCAATCGTCGTCTGTTACATCATGATCCCCAATGAATACATTTCCCCCATGATGCAACTCATCATGGAAAAACGGGGGGAAATCAAACACACCGAATCGTTGGATACGAAGCGAGTTATGCTGACAACAGAACTTCCTCTCAATGAGATTCTTGTGGACTTCGTTGACAAAATGAAGTCCATGACACGCGGGTATGGCTCCATGGATTACGAACATGGCGGATACCGCCCCGGCAAGTTGGTAAAGCTGGACATGCTTGTCAACGGAGAACCGGTCGATGCCTTCAGCAGTGTCGTCCATCGCGACAAGGCCGAGGCCAGAGGTCGGGCTCTCGCCGCCAAACTCAAGGAGGTCATTCCCACCCAACTCTACCAAGTTGCAATTCAAGCTGCCATCGGGGGCAAGATTATCGCTCGAGAAAGCGTCAGTGCCATGCGAAAAAATGTCACCGCAAAATGCTATGGAGGGGACATTACCAGAAAACGAAAACTGCTTGAAAAACAAAAAGAAGGTAAAAAGCGCATGAAATCATTTGGAACTGTGAATATTCCGCAAGAAGCATTTATTGAAGTTCTGAAAACGGGATAGGTTTCTATATGAATATGAAAGGGCGCCTAAAGTTTCGCGTATTTCGCGAAATACG
The DNA here is from genome assembly GCA_041675465.1 of Terrimicrobiaceae bacterium. Classification (GTDB taxonomy): domain Bacteria; phylum Verrucomicrobiota; class Verrucomicrobiia; order Chthoniobacterales; family Terrimicrobiaceae; genus QYQL01. Next base: position 2,877 of record JBAYTU010000101.1, read on the forward strand.
CAACGAAGTTGGAAACTTCATTCCAAGTGATTTATTATTTACTTTTAATAAGTATTTTAAATACACATTAACATAATATACAATGTCTTTTATAACTCCAAAATATTTAAAAGAAGCGAAATATTATCTTCATGGAGCCAAAAAGTTTTTGAGCTACAAGAGGGATATTTTGCCGAAGGAGCAGATTGAGAAAGTGGAAGGGCGGATCTCTGATCTCAAGGAAGCGATGCGGGAGAAGCGATGTGACGCCGTGCATGAGGCAATCCGCGAATTGGACATGCTGATCGGGAAGATCTCCCCTCCCCCAAAGGACGCCGGGTGGCGGGAAAATGTCGAAGTTTTTCTGGTGGCCATTGTCATAGCCGCAGGAATCAAAGCCTATATTCTGCAACCTTTTCGAATCCCGACCGGCTCGATGCAACCGACTCTCTATGGGATCGTCGGCACACCGACGGACTCCCCTCCCCCGAACCTGCTGGTCCGGGCTTTCGAATTTGTCTGTTTGGGACGCCACTATATCGATTTGAAGGCCAAAGAGACGGATGTTGTCGTTGCGCTCCGGGACCGTACCTATTTAAATTTTTTCACTTTTACAGAGATCGTATTCCGCAAGGGATCGTATACCCTTTTTGTCCCAAAAGAGCCGCTCAAAAACCATTTCCGTGTGCGGGAAGGCCGCGAATACAAGGCGGGAAGCACGATCGCGTGCGGTCATGTTGATACCGGAGATCAGGTGTTTGTCGACAAAGTGAGTTACAATTTTGTGAAACCGGCGTCCGGGGATGTTTTTGTTTTCAAGACGACCGGCATCAAGAATATCGAGTCCAGACTGGATCCGGCGATGGGATCCCAGCACTACATCAAGCGCTTGGCCGGGATGCCCGCTCAAACCTTGAGGATTGATCCTCCTCGCCTCTTTGTGAATGGAAATGTTCCGCAGCAATTTGTCTTCCAACGCGTGATGAGCGACAAAGACGGATATCATGGTTATTCGAACGGTCCGGAGGGAATGGGAAGATTCACCTATCTGGGGTCCCCCGACGAAACGTACAAGGTTCCCTCGGGCGGCTATTTTGCTCTCGGTGACAACAGCCTCCACTCGCTGGACAGCCGTGATTGGGGCTATGTTCCGGAGCGAAATGTGGCCGGACGCGGTTTCTTTGTTTACTGGCCCTTCACCAAGCGCTGGGGCTTCATCCGGTAAAACGTGAGGACATCACAGCCGAAGCTTTTTTCCGGAAATTTCTTTCGACTCATGCGCCGGGAGATCCCCATTCCACGATCCCCACAAAAAAATAATTTGTTCTGATGTGGATGGAATTGTGGCAAATACAGTAATGTTGCACACCGCACGGAACATCACGCTGGAATTAATCTGAAAAACATGAGCGAAAAAGCCACCCTTACCTACAATGGAAAATCCACGGAACTGCCGGTCCTTGTCGGCAGCGAAAACGAACATGGTGTCGATATTTCAAAACTTCGGGACCAGACCGGACTGATCACCTACGACGACGGCTTTGGAAATACCGGATCCTGCATCAGCGACATCACCTTCATCGATGGAGAGAAAGGCATCCTTCGCTACCGGGGCTATCCGATCGAGGAATTGGCGGAAAGGAGCACTTTTGTCGAAGTCGCCTGGCTGTTGATTCACGGAAATCTCCCGACCCGCGCCGAGCTGCGGTCCTTTTCCGACATGTTCACGGAATACCAGGTCCTCCACGAGGACATGAAATACCACTTTGAAGGCTTTCCGCCGAATGCTCACCCGATGGCGATCCTTTCCTCGATGATCAATGCCTGCGGATGCTTTACCCGGGAGTTGACCGGGCCCTACGATCCCTCGAAATTCAAGCGCCATGCCGCCCGGCTGATCTCGCAGGTCCGGACGATCGCCGCGTTTGCCTACCGCAAGTCGCTCGGGCTCCCGATTGTTTATCCCAAGCCGGAATACAAATACACCGCGAATTTCCTGCACATGATGTTCTCGATGCCATACGGCGACGTGGAACTCGAACCCGAGGCGGTGGCGGCACTCGACCAGATATTCCTCCTCCATGCGGATCACGAGCAGAATTGCTCGACATCCACCGTGCGCATGGTGGCATCCAGCCGGGCGAACATCTTTGCCAGCGCGGCAGCCGGGGTGTGCGCATTGTGGGGACCTCTTCACGGCGGTGCCAATCAGGCAGTTCTGGACATGCTCGCACAGATCCGGCTCGAAGGGGACGATGGCTCCCTGTTTCTGGAAGGCGTGAAATCCAAAGAGGGGGGAAAACGACTCATGGGATTCGGGCACCGCGTCTACAAGCACTATGATCCGCGCGCCAAGATCATCAAGGCCAGTTGCGACAAACTTCTGGCCCGCCTCAAAAAGAGCGATCCGCTCCTCGATATTGCCTTGAAACTCGAGGAAACCGCGCTCAGGGATCCCTACTTCCTGGAACGCAAACTCTATCCGAACGTGGACTTCTACAGCGGAATCATCATGCGCGCCCTCGGAATCCCCACGGAAATGTTCACGGTCATGTTCGCCATCGGACGAATGCCGGGGTGGATTGCGAACTTCAAGGAAGTCATGGATGATCCCAAATCGCGCATTTATCGCCCGCGCCAGATTTATACAGGCTCCACCGTACGGAGCTATGTGCCGCTCGATCAGCGGTAGCGGGATTCTGAGCCGAAGGCGGGGTTTGTGAACCCGTGACCTATCGATTACGAATTAGATCATTGCCTTTGTTCTGATATGTTCTAAAGTGTTCCGAAATGAATACGAAGAACAACCGGGAAAGCTCATCAGTAAAGGATCTGCTGGAGGATGACAAACAGCAAAACCCGGAACAAACCGGAACAGGGCGGCGCGGTAAAACTGCCAAACAACTGCCAAACAAGAAACAGGCGGGCATCGGGAAGAACAGCGCGAATTACTGGAAATCCAAAATCTTCAAGCCTGTAAACTCTGCCGGGGATACCTCCCCGAACTATTCCATGCGGCTTTCTTATCGTGGGAAGCGTATGGCGTTCACCCTCGAAACATCAAACCAAGAGGCGGCGGCGGCAAAAGCGGCGGGCATTTACGGCGACTTGCTCGCCCTCGGGATCGAAGGGGCACTTGCCAAGCACCGCCCGACCAAAGGCGAGGACGTTTCCACCCTTGGGGAATGGATCGAGGCGGCGCGGAAGGTATTCGACAAGAGCCCGACCACGTTTGACGCCTATGCGCGGGCGGCGCGGAACATCGCGGCGGACATCTTGAAAGTTGAGCGGACCAAGAAACGCTTTGGCCGGAAGGGTGGATCATTCCGTCAACAGGCGGACAAGACCCCGGTTTCCATCTTCACGGCTCGGGCGGTTCAAGAGTGGAAAATCCGATACGTGAAGGAGCGGGGCGCGAACAACCCGGCACGGCAGCGGGCGGCGCGTATCTCCTGCAATTCAGGGCTCCGCATGGCGCGTTCATTGTTCCAAGAGGACATTGCAAAGCACCTTCCCCCCTTGGACATGGAGGAACGCCCGTTTGCGAAGGTGGATTTCTACCCTCGGGAATCCATGAAGTATCACAGCAAGATTGACCCGGCCATCCTGCTCGGGAAGGCACGGGCCGACCTCGGGGAAGCGAACCCGGAAGCCTTCAAGATTCTCCTTCTGGCACTCGGGGCGGGGCTTCGCCGGGGCGAGATTGACCGCTTGCTTTGGCGGCAGATTGATCTCGATGGCGGGGAAATCCATATCGAAGTCACGGAAGCCGGGGGGCTGAAATCGGCGGACAGCACGGCAAAGGTTGCCATTGATGAAACCCTCTGCGGCTTGCTCCGGGGCTTCAAGGCAAAGGCGGATTCGCAATATCTGATCGAGGGCGGCGCGGGGGAAGGCGGATCGCGGGCATGGGGCCAGCGTTACCGCTGCCAAGATGCCTTCGATTCCCTTCTGGCATGGCTTCGCAAGAATGGTGTCGAGGACAAGCGGGCCTTGCATACCCTCCGAAAAGAAGCCGGGGCAATCATCGCCACAAAGAGCGGCATCTATGCGGCTTCAAGATTCCTGCGTCACTCGGACATCAAGACAACGGCGCAACACTACGCGGACAACAAGGAGCGCGTTTCCATTGACCTCGGGGCACTCATGCCAGCGGAGGGAGTTATCCCCTTCCCTTCCGGCCAACCGGAGGAAACCAAGAAGCCCGCTACCAGGAGCCGGAAGAAATCAGCATGAACGAATTTATGACAACAACAGAAGCCACACAGGAAGCGGCATCAATGCCACTTGAAACATACATTGAAGCGGGCCAGCAGGAGTGTGCCCGATACGCTCGCCAAAAGAAAGTGCCCGCTGTCTCTACCCTCCCGCGCAAAAAAAAGGCCGTGGCGGGGCGCGTAGCGCGAAAGGCCAGCAAACCCGCATCAACACAGGGCGAGCGGGCAGGAGAAACGAGACAAACCCAGCCAAGTCGACCAGCCATGAACAAAGAGCACAGAATTTCATGTTTTCACAAAGAGATTGCAAAGATCCCAATCGAAACCGTTGCGGGCATCGCGGCAAAGCTCGCCCGGCAAGACATCGCGCCCGCCGACAGTGTGCGGCAGGCGTTTGAAATTCTCGAGATTGCGGCAGCGGGCAACCTGTCGTTGCAAGTGTCTTCCTCATGGAGTGTTGGAATTGATGCATTGGAAAAAGGTAAGGCTGCATTTCAAGCGATGATCGAGGCGCAATTGCCGGAAGATATTTCCATGAAGGATGAGGCCGGGTGGCGGGTGCGCGGCGATGATGGCAAATGGTTGCCGGTTGACTTCGACAAAGCGATTGCAGCACTCATGCCACGTTTGAAGAAGGGGGAACGAATGCCGAGATTCAAGGGCTGGCTCAAGGCCATTGAAGGATTGCCCATGATCGAGGCCGGGGAGCGGATGGCACATTTTCAGCGGGCGGGGATTCCTGGGCAAGTGTTCCAATCGGCGCGGGTGACGTTTCAAACATGGTGGGAAAGCCATAAGCGGGGGTTGAAAGCGGCAGCGGGGAGCATGGCGAGAAAGGGCACGCAAGGGCGGGTGAAATCCAAAGATGACAAACGCAAGGGGGCACGTCCGCCGATTGAAAAGATGCGGGAAATATTCAAAGACCGTTGACTTAGTTTCGGAGGGATTTTGCTTCTCGGCACATATCCCGCCCCTCTGGATTTTGCTTCCGGCGCATTGGTAAGTGTGCGGGATTTTGCTCAATCCACATGCTGAGAATGGGCGATGGCGTTTGTGGTTGGGTGTGTTCGCAGTCTTGCAACACACATGAAAAAACAACCTGAACCGCACATGCTCACGCGCCGAATCCTTGCGGCGCGATGGGAGAAATCCACAATGTCATTGAAGCGCATGGAGAAATCCGGGCAGCTTCCTTTCCTCAAACTGGGGCGCGATGTTCGCTACCGTCCTGAGGACATCGAACGCATCGAGCGGGAGGCGATGGTTTCCCGATGATCGCGCCCACCGACCCCGGACAGGCCGGGAAAAAAAGAAGCCCGGCCAGCTTTGGCGAGCATGGCGCGGGCGAAACTACTAAAGCACCGGCAGGATACAAAGCCCCCGCGCCGGATCAAGGCGGAAGTCACTCCCCGATTGACGATCTGCGGGAGGCCGCGCGGGCAATCAAGGGGCTATCGCTTCCCGATTGGATGGGCGAGCGGATCATTTCCGTTCTGGTCAAAGAGAACGCGCCAGCCATCGCCCGCGAACTGCTCGCCGGGGAGGAAGCACAATGAGCGGCATCGCCACAGATTCGGAGATTCGCGCAAACGTGCGGGAAAATCTCCTCTCGCTCCGGGAGGATGTTGTTGCGCTGGGATACCGATGGGAGCACTCCGACAAGTTCTTGGCTGTCATTGACGCACTCATTACCGATTGCGACAACCCCGCCCTTTGTGCGGCGGAACTCGCTTGCCTGCACGCAAGGCCCATGTCCTTTCAACAGGCCATCCGCGCGGGCGATGATGAGAGGAGGCCGCTTTGAGCGTTTCGGAATTTCTCGAATGGCTGGGGCTTGCCCCGGTTGGCCGGGATGGGAACCCATGAACAACGCCCGCCGCAAACAGGAGCACGGGCCGTGGTCGTGGTGTTCCAAGGCCGCAGAGGACCGCGCACTTTTTCATGGTGGTTCAACTCTCTTGCTCATCTACCGGGCATTGTGCCGGATCGAATCGGACACCCCGGCAGAATCGAAAAACTGCTTTTACGCATCGGCAACCGGGATCGGTTCACGGTGCGGGTTGAAGGCGCGGACGGTGCAAAGGTTCATTCCATTGATCGGGCAAGCCGGGCTCGCCGTCATTCACTCGGGCCGAAATTCCGGCGAGAAAAGATCCCATGAAGCCAACCGTTTTACGCTCCTGAATGTCGGGCAGAAATCCCACCCTTGCGACACAGAGACGCAAGCCCTTATGACCGGGAAGACATCAGTTCCGGGCGGACAAGAAAGAAAGGAGAAGCCTTTAAAGAAAGAAGGCCGTTGCCCTGTCCGGTCTTCCTGCTTCGCAGGACCGGACGGCACGGCGGGAAAGAACAGTGAAACACCCACACCCCACGACCATCAAAATGATGATGGCTGGTATCCGACAACCTGAGATAAAAAATATGAAAACCTCGACAGAATCAAAACTCTTCACCCTGGCACGGCAAGGCACCTTCGACCCACAGGCTTACATGGCGGAAATGGCGGAAGTGGCGGACGCATACGACCGCTCCTTACTTTCACTTCGATTGATGTTCTTTGATAACGCGGCATTCAATACCGCACTGGAAGCATGGAAGGCATCCCCGGAGGGCATGGCGTTCGAGGAAGCAGAGCGTCAACGCATGATCGAGCAAGAGAAAGCCGAGAAGGCACAGAAAGAGAAAGACCGGGTAGAGGCCCGCATTCGGAAACGAAAGAATGCCGTCCGCCGGATGATTGAGCAACTGGAAGAGGAGATCCCGCAAGAACTTTGGCTGACACGGATCAAGCCGTCCCACCCGGATTTTGATCTGGCGGCTTTCAAGAGCTTCCTCCGCACTTGGAAACCGGGCGAGGAACGGAACGCGATCCTATGGGGATCCCCCGGAACAGGAAAATCCCGTGTTCTCGCTCGCGCTGCCGAGCGATGCGCAAAGCGGCTTCCGTTCTGGGATTTGGCCTGGACCACTGGCGGGAGATTTGCCGAACTCGTTTCTTGTCTCGGCCAATCCGATGAACGCAAAGCGGCCAAAGTCGAACTGAACAGGCTGGCGGAAGCAGGCATTCTTTTCTTTGACGATCTGGGAAGTGCGCACTTTACCGGACCCCGCATTTCCGCGTTTTTCAACCTCATGGATGAGCGTTGCGGAAACAACCGTGCACGCGGCCAGCCGGAAGCCCGCCAGCGGGCGCACAGCGCGAACCCTCGCCTCCGGAAGCCGACGACCCGGCAGGAAAAGCGGGATGCCGTTGACCTGGCCCTTTTGAAAAATGCTGAACTCCCCGACCGCGAACATGCCCGCCAGCTTGGCGTCTCTCACACCTTCATTGCCATGAGAAGGCGCAAGGGTGGCAACGTTTCCAGCGCGAGCAGGGGGTTGAATGTTTAAAAAAGATAAGGTTTCGCAACAGATACGCGCGCGCGATTTGCCGAGATTTGTCCTGACTGACACCCCGGCGCGGATGGCAAGAAATGGTAAGGTTGGCCTTTGCCGATTGTCAAAAAATGTCAAGGTTGCCATCCGGCAGCCATCGGATACCTTGATTTTGTCGGGAGGCCCTGCGGAACGCTCTGATGCGGCACCGTCCGCAGGCTCCACCGCCCTTGTGGCGTTACCGCCCGGCAATTCTATTCCGACCGCTTCAACGGAATAGAGTCTCTTCCCCCCCCCTTTCCGATTTTCCTTCCTGCTTGCTTGCGACTTTGGGGAATCTCTGCGACATTGCCTGCAATGAACGAGATCGTCTTTACTGTGACAGCGGTTGAAGAAGGGGGGTTTTCGGCTTCATGGGATGATCCGTGTGGCGGCGGGATTTCCACACAAGGGAAAGACCTGACCGACCTGCAAGCGATGATTCGGGATGCCGTTCTCTGTCACTTTGACGAGGGCGAAATTCCGGCCCGTGTGCGGCTTCACTTCACGGAAGACCCGGCTCTTGCCTTCGCGTGAAGCTACCCCGCGACCTCTCCGGCCCGGAGATCGTCCGGGCATTGCAACGAATGGGCTTCGAGGTTCAGCGGCAACGCGGGAGTCATATCCGCCTTGTGAAGGGCTCGGCCAGAGTGACGGTTCCCAATCATGGCGCGGTGAACGTGCGGACACTGGCAAGCATCCTGTCACAGGCGAATGTCCCGATTGAAGAACTGACCGAGCACCTTTGATCCGCTGCCCCCCCCGCCCCGATTGCAGCGGCACCCGATTGCAGCGGCGTTGACTTATCCTTGGAAATCGTGAGAAGGTGATCCCAAGGATACTTACCCGGAAGAGGCTCTAGCGGGGGATTCGGACTCGCACTCCCCTGAGCGGTTGGTCCGGGCGCTCTCTCCGATTGAGCGAAGGCGGCTCTGCGACCGTCAAGTATCCGCACCCTGCGGTTGGTTCCCTCTTTGGGCAATTGGAGCCCTATAGACTGGAACCAATCGCAGAGTTTTTTGTGCTCCTCACCTTTTTTCTCCCTTCCGGCGCGTGAATGAGTTTCCAGAGAGGCGCGGCATGGTGTTTTTTCGAGGGGGGCCTTGCCGTAAAAGTGGCAAGCAACTGCCAAACAAGAAAATATTTTTAACCTCCATTTTCCGGCGTATCTCCCTGATTATCAAGGAGAGCCGAAGACGGGACTCGAACCCGTGACCTATCGATTACGAATCGATTGCACTACCACTGTGCTACTTCGGCAATTGTGGACGTTGGCGGTTTCCGGAAAGCCCTCGGAGACAACCGAGGCGACCTTCTTCGCGCGAACGTGGGCAAGACTGATAACAGAGGGACTGCGTTCCTGCAATCCCAACCTTGCCCTGTCAATCTGGTCAGGGATGAGCGCTGCTCGGCGAAATGTGGGGAATGCGGGAAGTCGATGAGAATCAATCGGATCACAAAACAGGCGGCAATGGATCTCCCGTTGGGCTGCGCGAGCGTCGTG
>JBAYTU010000102.1:0-11599 GCA_041675465.1 Terrimicrobiaceae bacterium
ATCCGGGAACGCCTGCAAAAATAGCAGGAATTTTTTCGACAGGATGGACAGGAGGCTTTCAACCACAGTCGGCTGGGGAGCACGCGCGGGTTTTCCGTTTTCCGCCTTCTCTTTTCACCCTTCATCCTCTTCCCCGCCGCCATAGCCCAGAATTTCGACAGTGATGATTGAAGGGGGCTCGATGGTTTCCTGGGGTTGTTGGGTTGCCTGATTGGAAACGCTGTTGGCCGCGCTGTTGGCCGCTGCGGAACTGCTCGATGCGGAAGAAAGTCCGGAAATGTTCGGCGCGGCAACGGTGGGTGCGGACGGCACCCCCGATGAGGTCCCCCCCGCCGCGATGTTGTCCGCATTGAGCACCTGGGTGGCGGCGATGAGAAGATTGCCGGTCGCCTGAATTCCGGCGTCGCCGGCATCGACAGTTCCCTGGGGGGCGATCAGGGTCACATTGCCGGGTTCGACCCCTTCGACCGAGGCCAGCACGCCGATGCCGCCACCGGTCGCGAGGCCGCCCAAATCTGTCGCGATGTCCGCGCTGGTGGTATCGATGATCACCCGGGTCGGAGGCGCTGTCACAACGGTTTTTGCGGCGGTGCCGGCCGCGATGTCGCCGGTCGAGGACCAGATCGTCATGTCGCCGCCCCGCAAAGTAAAGATTCGCGTCCGTCCGATGTTCACGCTGCCATCCGTGAAAATGGAAACCTCGCCTCCGTATTCGGTCACGATTCCGGGCGGGGTGAGCGGATTGCCGAAAATATCGGACGCCATCGTCAATCCGCCCGACGGAGCGGCGACCGTGATGGCCCCACCATTGGTCGTGCGGATATCGCGCGCGCGGGTGAAGATCTCGCCGGGGCCGGTGACATTGCCAAAAAGGTCTTTGATGGCCGCGTAGCCGGTCTCATAAGATCCGGATTCGCCGTATTCCTCCGCCGCCTGCCGGAGCAGGGCGAAGAAATCTCCCAAGGCCGCGATATATTCGAGTTCCTTCGAGGCGTATGTGGACGACGATCCCACCAGCGAGATCTTTTCAAAATCCAGATTGCTTCCGTCGAGGCCAATGGCCGCACCCCCGGTCGTTCCCTGAACACCGGCCATCGCGATAATGGCGGCCCCCTCGAACGGCAGGAAGGGATTGCGCTGGTTGCCGATGCCGGTGATGCCGATGCCGGTGCCATCCGTATAATTCGAGCCAGTTCCGAGATCGAGATTTCGTCCCGCAAGCGTCTCGAGAACACCCGGCCCGTTGATCTGGATGTCCCCGGAGAGGACATTGCTCAGAACATCCGTGGCGGTTCGCCGCGTCGGATCACCGATGTAGTTTCCTTGCGAGACATCCGAGGCCAGCGCGCGCAATGGCGCGTTTTCATTGTAAGGGATCAGGTCTCTTCCGGCCGAGATGATGGACACATCGTCTTCGGAAACATTCTGAATATAGAAGGCGATATCGGTGATGTCCTCGTCGGCAATGACTCTGGTAACTTTTGGACTGAAGAGCGTCAGGCCGGTAATATTGCCTCCGGTTGCGTAAAGCCGAAGGGGGCTGGAATCTCCCGTATGGAGGAGGGCTTCGGCATGAAGCGCGCGTTTGACACTGATGGCGGAGTCCTGGCCGGAATAGGAGCCGGTTTCTTGCAGCATCGCATTGACTGTGGAATAAGGATTGAAGGCGCTCAGAATGGAACTCACCCGCGCACGGCCAACAAATGTTTGGTAGGCCACAGGAGTCGTGATCCCCGGGAACTCATCGGGGTCCGCATCCGAGGCATTGACGGTTGAAGCGGTCCAGACTTTCACCGTTTTGTTCTGCCCTGGGTTCTCGCTGTCAGGAATTGCCCCGTCGCCCGAGGGCTGAAGGCCGACAATGCTCCCGGAGGCAACCAACTCCAGAGTTCCCGTGGACGAAGGAAAAAGGGTGAGCGGACCGACAATGTTCACATCACCACCCAAGGCCGAACTTCTCAAATTCGGCGCACTGAGGGAGAATATATTTTCAAAATCGCTCAAATCAACCTCGGCCAGGCGAAGCCACGGCTGGAAGTTCGATGCATTGGAAGACGATGCCGCACCGGAGAACAAATTCTGAGAACCGAACCAGATATTGAGGATCAAGCTTGCAGAGTCAGCTCCCGGCAGAGTGGCCGCCATGCGGTGGGTCACACTTCCGCCAAACGATGTCACGTCAACTCCTGCATCGGAGGCAAAAGTATTGAAATATGTCTTATACCAGAACTTGTTGTTCAGGCCTTGAGGGAGCAGGAACGCATTGGTGACCGGGCCGAGCAAAATGTTCCCCCTAGCGGAAACATCAAAATAGGATTTCCCAACAAAGAGCGTCGTCGGAAGCCAAGTGGCGCTATCATAAATCGCGGTCGAGTTGGAGTCCAGGATGCCCAATTGGGGAGACCGTGCGGAGTTTGTTGTAATCTCGCCCCCTGCAAACAAAGTTCCCTGTCCGCGTTCCACATAATAAATGCCGCCATTGATGTCGTTCCCCGCCCGAACCGTGATATCGCCACCGCCCAGTTCGAGCATGTTCGCCGCATCTGGCGCAAGATTGAGACCGGTCCCCGGGTCGCGTCCCGCCATGCGCGCATTCGTGGGAGTGAAGGCGTCCACATTGACGATATCATTTCCCGCAGTCAGTGTGATGTCACCACCGCCCAATGCACCCACCCCCTCGAAGAAGTTGCTGAAATCGATCCACCATGTTGTCGAGGTGGAGATATCGGTAACATTCGCAATAGGAAGAGCGTCTGGATCAAAAATTCCTCCATCCGAGGCGAACACCCCCGATGAGTCAACAAGGCCCCGACGATAGAGCCAGTTCGTGGGCATCTGACGAGAGGAGTCATTGATTAGATTACCGGCACTGTCCGTAGTATAGTGCCCGATGTTGGCCTGCGCAGAAATTGTAATATCACCACCACCAAACGACCATTTTGGAAAATAAAGTTGTTGGATTTCTCCAAGTGTAACTCCTTCACTCCCACTTTGGCTTGGGTGTCTGTTTAATCTCGTCGGGAGGACTGGAACGACAAAATCGCCCGGCTGAAAGATGGCAGCTAAAGTGGGCTGGGCAACACCGCCAACGATACTAATGGTGTCTGGACTAGGCAGAGCAACACCCGCAGTATAGATGGTGGCAAATTGGTTGCGAAGTTGCACATCACGCCCGGCATTGATCGTGATGTCGCCCGTGCCGGTGCGGATAACCTCGTAGCGGGTTCCACGGTTGGTAGAGTCTTTGGAAATCCGGATCGTATTCGCGGTCAGGCCGGACGTTCCCTCCGCGGGGGCGGTTCCCGTTGACGTGTCATTTGGAATCGCCGGATAAAACTCGCCGACAAGCACGGAGCCTTTCTGGTTTCCTAAAGAATCCAGAAGCAGCTGTTCCTGCGGCAGGACAGAGCGAAAATCTGCCGCTCCAAGATCCGCTCCGGATGTGAGGCGGAACGACCAAGATTGGGTATTCACCGGCAATGTGGAGACAATTGGCTTCAGAGTGGCCAGCCACATGGTGGAATTTCCATTGGCGGTGGATGCTGCCACCGGAGTGAAGCCGTCGCTGAGGGTGTTGTTGAAGACCAGATCTCCTTTGGCACGCAATGTCAGGATGCCGGGTGCGGATTTTGATCCATACCGGAAGGTTGAGAGATCCCAGTCCCCAGCGGTCAATTGGTCGTTGGAAAGCGCCGCTCCTCCAGGGTTCGAACCATTGGGGTTTGCCAATCCAAGAGTCAGATCTCCATTGCTGACGATCTCGACCCCGGGGGCAATGACAAGGGCTACCGGATCCAAGGTTGGATCATCTGCGAGCAATTGGGTGAAAAGCTTCGTCCGCATCGTCACCTCTCCCGCGGTCATGAAGTTGGCGGCATCCGTGTTGATTGCATTACGCAAGGTTATATTGAGAATCCCACTCGCACTCTGATCGTAGATCCGGAAAGCCTCCACAACAACCGAGGAGGCTCCTATGATCGTGCTCTCAATGGAATCTACCCGCACATCGTCCCCGAATCGAGGTGCCCGCAGGGATAGTTTTCCTTGGAACTGTCCGTTAAACGCGCTGGACCCCCGGGTCCCATCGGGATTTGTCGCCGAGGTCAGATAATCTCCCGGAACGAACTGCGCCACAGACAAATCAATGATGGATCCGTCCTGAAGATCAAGGAGAGCCGATGTGGCGGTGGATGCATCCCTGTTGCTGCCGGCCTCGATGTGGATTTCTCCTCCTTTGCCCGCTGAGCTAAATTCCTGCGCCGCTACGGTAAGGTGTGCGCCATCTTCCAAGGTAACATTGTCGTGGGCGGCGAGGGCTATACTCCCGCCGGTGGCACCGGAAGCATCCAGAAGACCGGCTCCGGAAACCGTTATGCTGCCTTGATCGGCGGAAAGACTGAAAGACCGCATGTGGGCGGCGCCGTCAATGGCCACATCACCGGTGCGGACGCGAATATTGCGTTCCTCGAAAAACCCGCCGGCTTCCAGCGGATCGTTGATATTGGCGAAGGAAACGATGGAACCGGCGTCGAGCAGGAACGACCCGGACGTGAAGCCCGATGCCGCAGAGCCCAAAAACGAACCGTTGTTCACGAATTCGCCGGATGCCGCGCGGATTTCAACCGTCCCCGCATTTCCGCCCCCATCGGCTCCGGCGACAGAAACCAGGCTGCCCGGATTCAGGATGACGTTCCCGGTATCGGAGGTGATTTCGATGTGACCGGCATCCGCATAGCGGGTGACATCATAAAAGTCCTGGGAGGTTCCGGTTGCTGTGAGGTCGCCTCCAACCGTGACACTGCCTGCCAGTGCGTGGAGCACCAATGAACCGCTGGGCAGAAGGATCGAGGTGTTTGCGAGGATCGAGCTTCCGGAAAAACTGAGACTTGCGCCAAGCCCGCCCAAGATCGCGGCGCTCCCTCCGCCGGGCAGCAAGGAGACGCTTCCCGCGGCAGACACATCGTAAGAGATTCCCTTCAAACCAGTGACCAGAGGTGTGGAAACAACCAGCGACCCGGGCAAAGTCAATGCCCCGTCCGCGACCGCGAGCACCCCGTTGGTCGCGGTGATATTCAAACTCTGGTAGCCTCCGACACTGAATGCCCCGGTCCCAAGCCGCATGGTGCCGGCTTGAATTTGAAGCTCGCCCGAGAGCGGAAGAGCGGGATCTGCAAGCGCCGCGCTGCCCGACGGGTTTGCAAGTGTCACGGAACCCGCGCTCAACGTGACCGTTCCACCGTCATATCCCCGGATGCCCGAAGCGAACAAATTCAAGCTGGTGAGGTTGGAAGATCCGAACGTTCCCGCCCCATAGATGTCGATCGCGCGATAACTGGAGAGCGTGAGGGAATCCACCGATTGGACGTATTGGAGGAGCGAGCCCCGGAGTGTCAGATGGGACGGCACGACAGACCCGGTGAGGCCGCCGGCCGGTTCGGTGAGAACAATGCTGATCTGGCCGCTGCCAAAGGTGAGAGCGGAGGCGTCCAGAACCGCCGCGGGGTCGAGACCGGTCGCATAGGAGGAATCCAAAATCACTCCTGCCCCGGAAACACGCGCTCCGGCGCCGATGGTCATGAGCGGAAGAGCGGAGCCGGTCGTGGAAGACCGGACAATCGAGGCGGACGTGTCCCCGCTCACCATGAGCAAGGTTCCGTCTCCGCTCAAAAGAAGCCGTTCGGAGGGGCGGCTCAGGTTGCCGGAGGAAGCGATGGCGGAGCCGTCAGTCACCGTGAGCGCGGATTTCGAAACCAGGGTGATCTCCGGCGAAGAAAGAATGCCGCCCGGATTGTCGAGGGTGACGGACGACGTGCGCGCATTCACGGCCGTGCCATTCGATGTGGAGTATCTCAAACCGCCGATCAAAAGGCTCTCGGCACCCCAGGAATTGAGCAGATCCGCGCTCAACACAACAGCGGCGCCGGGCGGAGCGCTTCCGGAACCGCCTATGACATAAATATCCGCGTTGCTGCTCACATCCACGCTGGCGCCATGCCCGCCCGCAAGACTGCTGGTGAAAACAGAACCCTCAAGCCGGAGCGAATTGTTACCCTGAAAAGAGAGATGGCCTGAATCCATCGGCAACTGTTGCACGGCATCCACATTCAACCGCCCGGCGGCCTGCACCATAAACTCGCTGGCCCCGAAGACCTCGTAGGAAACGCGTTGGGCCACGACTGTTGGGGACGCAATTTCGTAGAGAGCGCGGATACCGGAGATTTGCGCCGGTCGGTTGAATGCATTCACGCGATAGCCGCTCGTCATGACCGAACCATCTTCCGCGCTGTATCCGACAAGTGCCCCGCTGCCGCTTTTTGGGGTCACCAGAAAGGCTCCCGGCAGAAGTGCATATCGCCGGGGAAGGAGTGTGTAATATCCCGCTTCAAGGCCGGCCACGCCATCGATGTATATTTGATCGCCCAGCTTGAGGGTCGAGCTGGCGAAGCCAGGATCTCCTCCAAGAGCCGTCGCATTGGAGCCGGTGTTGTTGGTCGAATAGGGCGCGTAGCCTGTCGTATAGCCCGGCACAATCGCATACGATTCCGCAACTTGGGACCAATAGATGCCGGCTTTCGGAGACGGAGAAGTGGTGAAATCCCCGGGATCAATCGCCACGCGGGCGGACCAGATTTGCCCATTGTAGGTGACCAGATCACCGGCTTCGTATGTTGTGCCCGAACCCCATGCCGCAGCCGGTTCTCCGAGGAGATCCTGGCTGCCTCCCGTGCCGGACACCCAGCGATAGGCAAGCAAGTCCCCGCCGCCCCGGATGTCAATCACGGAGCCCGCCTCGGCAACCACGTTGTTGCCGGCGATCGCGATGCTCTTCTGCGGCAACCCGCTCACCGTGACTGTCACCCCGCGGGGATCAACCCAGGAGAGACCGTCCGGGCTCAGGCCAAACGGGATAAGCAGCCCTTCCCCTGTCGTGGGATCAAGAGCCGAGACAGATGTCGTGCTCGATGCCCCGAGCGTGACGGTTTGGGCCGTCGGAACAACAAGCGCCGTGCCGACAACCGGGTTCACCGGACTGTCGAAAGCCGTCGTGGAAGGATCGAAATCCGTGCCATCCCAGCCGAGCGTGATGGATCCGAACGGTGCGCGGAGAGTCCCCCCTTGGGAGATCGTGGAGGCGAAAATGCTCAAGCTCCCCCCGGCCGAGTATGGCATCGGTCGCGCGCCGGAACCGATGATCGTCACCGAGCCCTGGCCACCCGCATGGTCATACGCAAAAATGCTGAATGTGGCCAAGGTGGTCGGGTAAATCTGTCCGGCCGTCAATATCAGGTCGCCAGCCAGGCTGAGAGTGCCGTTCCCCCGGATGTCACCACCCGTGGCGGTGAAATCCACTCTGCCGGTGTTTTGGAAGACCGTCGTCCCGATATCAATCAGGGAAGCGTTGAAGCTGACCGACCCCGCCCCGTAGGTTGGCTGCGGAAAATACGTCGGGCCGCCGACGGCAGGAGGTGGGTCTTGTTGGAAGGCGACAAACGCCGCGTCGGAAGGATTGACCGGAGCGCGGTATTCCTGGCCGACCGCGATATAGCTGGCGGAAAGGCTCACACTCGAGTGGGCCTTGATAATCCCCCCACCCGCCACCCTGAGGCTGCCGCTGGCGGAAATGGAAACCGGCCCCACGAATTCCACGTTTCCGCCATAGGGAATCGGCGAGGCATCTTCGAGGAATTTGAATCCGAGATCCAGCGAGGCGAAGCCTCCCTGCTGGAAGCGGTCGGCCGAGAAGTATCCCATTCCTGTGACAACCGCTCCGCCGGAATCCCGCACCGCAATGCCAATTCCTCTCGATCCGGGAGATCCCGAGAGAACCTGCCCGGACTGTGAAACGGTGAGATTGACATCCGCGCTCGTCCTCGATGCGCCCGGAGTGTAGTAGCGTCCTGAGAAAACGGACAAGATGCCTCCCGCCGCAGCGGGACCGCCGGCCTGTCCGAGCAGAGCCGCATCGCTCAGGAGCATCTCGGCCCCCTGCAGATCCAGCGTGCCTCCGTTGCTGTCCACGCGGGTCGCAACCGTCTGGAGATTGTAGGGGACGGAGTTCAAACCGGAATTGACCGGAACGGCCGACTGGCCTACAGCGGTCAACTGGGAAGGGTGGATGTCGAAGATGCCGGTGGCACCGGAAACGTCGAGAATGGCTCCGGATTCCGCGACAATGTTCCCATGCAGACTGATCGTCCCGCCGCCGTAAAGAACTCCGATCCGGCGTCCAAAGGGATCCGGTGTATAGACAACGGTTCCGGCGGTGGAAATCCGGGCATCCGGACCAATATAAAGGGTCGGCAATGCCGACGTGCCGGCCAATTCAATGTCCGGAGCCAGACGGAATTTGTTTCGGGTGAAGACGGCGACCGTCCCCCCTGGCGCTTCAATCGTGCCATCAATCGAAACGGTGTCAGCGAGGGTCTTTGCAAGATCCGAATCTGTGCCGATAAGGACCTTGGCCCCGGGATCTGTTCGAATGACAGAGCCTTTTTCGATAACAATGTCCCCTCGTGCCTCGAGGATGTCTGTGGTAAAGGGATCGTCTGCTCCGGTTGCGGCCATTGAAATGCTCACCGGAGACCGTTCCCCGACCGGCTTCAGAATGGGAGCCAGCGAAAGCCCATTCGCAGAAGTCCGATAGGGAGCCAGAACGAGAGATTTCGCCACCGGTTCGATGATCGTATTTCCGACAACCCGGATGGCGGGGATGTATCCTGCCCCGTCGGCCTTGCCGATTCCCGTGAGCGAGTAACTGGTGAACCCACCTGTCCGGAAGAACTCCGGCGCGAGGACGAGCATTGTCGGGTCGCCCGCACTGCCACCGATCTGGATGAGGTTTGCGCGGACGGCAAGCGAGCCCCCTTTCCCGGCGGAGAACGCGGCGAGCATTCCGTCCAGAGTCAAGCTGCCACCGATGCTTGTCGAGAGGTTTGAGCTCGTGGGAAGGTTGGGATCTCTTCCTGCCAGAATGCTGATGGCTCCTCCGTCGCCATACTCAAACCCGGCTCGCGGCTTGGCCCACGTCCCCCCGGAGGCATCCACCACGCTGCCTTTGGGAAGATGGATCGCAAAGGCTTCGAGCGAAACCGTTCCGCCATCCAAAGCCCGGCGGGTTGTCACAGCTTGGCGGGAGGTTGGCCGGTCGTCCACAAGCATTCCCGAGACATCAATTTTTCCTCCGGTGCCGAGAGCGATGATCCCCCGTCCGGCAACCACGCCGAGGGCGGGCTTGTTCAGAAGGGCATTCGTTGCCTCAAGGAATTGGTAGTTGAAGGGCGAGTAGTTGTAAGCGGCGAGAGAAACAACTCCCCCGGGTGCCGTGATCGCGCCGTCTATCGTGATATTCGATGCCTTGGCGGTCAGCGACCCCCCCGCCGGGATTTCGACCCCCAACCCGGATGGCAGGACAAGCTCTCCATCCGGATTATCCAGCGTCACATGACCGAATCCTCCCTCCTGCTCATTCCACCATGATGTGCTGACGGCAAACTGGGAAGTCAGACTTGCCGGCAGGGGTTGACCGTCAGCCAACACAAACGCCGACATTTCCGGTTTTCCGTCTGTGAATCGGATCTCCGGCGGCGTGGGCGACACATCATAATATTTGATCGTATTGGCATCCTGCACATATCTGGCATCGGCTTTGAATGTGAAGGAAAGGGATGCCAGACCCGCCGGACCGGTGGCCGATCCCGATGAAGAAACGAGTTGTTTCGGGCCGGTGATCGTTTGTCCAACAAGGTCTCCGCCGATGATTATCGAGGGGGCGGTGAAGTTGATCGTTCCACCATCTGCGCCCGAAATGTATTCCTTTTGGACGTGTCCACCGAGAGGGGCGAGCGCGGCCGCAAACGTCTTGCTCACGCCCCACTTGGTTGAAGACTGGGTGCTCATCCCATCGTAAACCCCGTCGTAAGTTCGATCAGGAGTTGCGTTGGCAATGTCCACCAGATTGCCACCCCGCAAAAGACGGGAAGTCTGGACCGTGCCTCCTTCGTTCCTGAAATACCCGCCGGAGACATCGACAGTGGCTCCGGACTGGACGACAATCGACCCGCCACTTTGCATGTTCACCGTGCCTCCACTGGCTGTCAACTGGGCGGCATTGCGCTCGATAATGTTGGCCAACCCAGTGAGATCCCCGAGCGGGCTTCCCACCCAATAGCTTCCGCCGTAATTTCCCGACACCTGAAGATCCACAACCAGCTTCATGCCACGGAGAATCGAACTGCGCTGAAGCGGGGAGTTTGCAAGCTCGGATCCCCGAAATTGGACGGTCAAGACATGCTGCGCAAGCGCGACAAAAACATCCGTGCTTCCGCTCACATCCAACACGCTTCCCGAATCAAGAAACACCTGTCCCCCGGAATAGAAGAAACGATTGAAATTGCTGGCAAGACCGTCCTCGACCGTCGTGCCATCGGCTTTGAAGATGGTACGATTGTCATCCACATCCGTATAGGCCCATTTTCCGGATTGAAAAGTCACATCCGCATGGGGGGCAAGAAGGATGGAATTTCCCTGCATTTGAATGGAAAGACCCTGCACATTTATTTTGGAATTTTCAGGGAGGGATGTTCCTGGGATGGCTTTTGTGCTGGCGTAGTCTGGAAGAATTCGCGTCACACTTTGAGGTCCGAACAGGACGGTTCCAGTAAACTGGTTGAGGAAAATAGGTCCGCCTCCGCCTAATGCGGTGGAATTGTCATAATTCGGATTCGCCACCGCCCCATAGCTTGCAATAAGGTCGATGCGACCGTTGAGAGCGACCGACGTTGAACTGTCGATGATCCCCGACTGGGTAACTGACCGACCGGCCATCAACACGCTTCCCGTGTAGGACTCGATGATCCCGGAGTTGATGACGTTTCCATAGGTCCCGACGTCGCCGACCCAGACATCCAATCCTCTCAGGCTGGGATCTGCGCTGTCGTGGGCTTGGACGCCGACCTGAAGCCCTGCGGCAAGGATTGTCTGTCCTGCCGGTGTGGAGATTGTGCCTTCATTTCGCACATTTGTTCCCACGAGCATGACACGTCCGCCGTTGCCATCGGCGCTGACTGGTCCCGAAATGGTCGCGCCCTTTTCGACAACCACACCGATGGTTTCCTGCGCGGCGGGCAGGCGAGCGGGAGCGATGAACGCCGAAGTCCCGTCAGATCCGCCGGGGACATCCAAGGCAGAAAACAGGAACTGCGCATCCTTGTTGTTGAGCAATCCTTGGCTGACCAAATTGTCATTGATCGGCAGCGAGGAAGCCACAAACGTGCGGGCGTTCACCTGGCTGCCGCCGCCGAAGATGATGCCGTTCTGGTTGATGACATAGACTTGGCCGTCGGCCTTGATGCTGCCGAGGATTTTGGAGGGTTGCCCGCTTGGGTCGAAGACCTTGTTGAAGGCGATCCATTTTCCGGAGTCGTTGCCGCCGCCGCTCTGGTCGAAGTTGAGGGTCGTGTTCCTGCCCACGTTGAAGGTTTTCCAGTCGAGCAGGGCCTGGGAAGCGGTCTGCTTGATGTTGACGAGGGAGCCGGATTGGGTCGGCATGTTGGCACCGGTCCACGTCCCGCCCGAAAGACGCTCCAACCCGCCGGTGACC
>JBAYTU010000103.1:0-11564 GCA_041675465.1 Terrimicrobiaceae bacterium
AAGCCGACCCGGCAGGAAATGGAATCCATCGCCTTGACTCGCTCAAGCTTTCATGGGGAATGGAACTATACAATCAGCCCATCGAACTAATTATTGTATCAAGTTATTTCTGGACGACTCCTTGGGGGCATTCAATCCACTTGACCGCGTCCCCCAAATGTCGGACATCGTGAATACGATCGTCACCGGCAATCCCAAGCACTTTCCTTCTGCGGCCATAAAAACCATCACTGTCCTGTCGCCGCACGCGGCACTGGATATCTTGTCGCGGAGGTAATGCGTTTGCCGTGGGGGGGGGGAGGATCAGGCGATGGCGCGAAAAAAGCCGCCCGGGATTTCTCCGCAGGCGGCTTCTTTGCGGGGAGGGAATTACTTCTCCTGTTCGAGCACGGCCTGGGCGGCGGCGAGGCGCGCGACGGGGACGCGGAACGGCGAGCAGCTCACGTAGGTGAGACCGACCTTGTTGCAGAACTTCACGCTTTCCGGGTCGCCGCCGTGTTCGCCGCAGATCCCGAGTTTGATTTTCGGGTTGGTCTTGCGGCCTTTTTCGATGGCGATTTTGATGAGCTGGCCGACGCCATCCTGGTCGAGGGTGGCGAACGGGTTCTTCTTGAAGACCTCGTTTTCGGTGTAGGAATTCAGGAACGAGCCCATGTCGTCACGGCTCATGCCGAGGGCGGTCTGGGTGAGGTCGTTCGTGCCGAAGCTGAAGAACTGCGCGGTCTTCGCGATTTCGTCCGCAGTGATGGCCCCGCGCGGGACTTCGATCATCGTGCCGACGAGGTAGTCGAATTTGACCTTTTTCTCGGCCATGACTTCCTTCGCGACGCGGTGGACGATCCCGACCTGGAGGTCGAGTTCTTTTTTGAACCCGACGAGCGGGATCATGATCTCCGGTTTCACCGGGATCTTTTTCTTCGCCACATCGGCGGCGGCTTCAAAGATCGCGCGGGCCTGCATTTCAGTGATTTCCGGGTAGGAAACCCCGAGGCGGCAGCCGCGGTGGCCGAGCATCGGATTGAACTCGTGGAGATCCTTCACGCGCTGTGCAATCTTGTCAGCGCTGACACCGAGTTTTTGGGCGAGGGCGTTCTGCGAGCCGTGGTCGTGCGGCAGGAATTCGTGGAGCGGCGGGTCGAGGAGGCGGATGGTGGCCGGGTGGCCTTTGAGCGCCTTGAAGATGCCGGTGAAGTCCTCCCGCTGATACGGGAGAAGCTTCGCGAGCGCGTCCTTCCGCTCGCTGGTTTTCTCCGCCAGGATCATCTCGCGCATCGCATCGATGCGGTCGCCCTCGAAGAACATGTGTTCCGTGCGGGTGAGACCGATGCCGGTCGCGCCGAAGGCGATGGCATTCTCCGTCTGCTCCGGATTGTCGGCATTCGTGCGGACTTCGAGGCGCGCGACTTTCGAGCACCAATCCATGAGCTGCTTGAAGTTTTTGAACTTCTCGGTCTTCTGCGCGGCCTTGTCGCCGTGAAGGAGGCCGGAGATGATTTCGGAGGGTGCCGTCGCGATCTGGCCGCCGTATACGGTGCCTGCGGTGCCATCGATTGAGAGGAAGTCCCCTTCCTTGAAGGTTTCGCCCGCGACGGTCACGGTTTTCTTGTCGTAGTCGATGTGGAGCGCGGAGGCACCGCAGATGCAGACTTTTCCCATCTGGCGGGCGACGAGTGCGGCGTGCGAGGAGACCCCCCCCTTGGCCGTGAGGATGCCTTCGGCGGCGATCATGCCGCGAAGGTCTTCCGGCGAAGTTTCGGTGCGGACGAGAAGGACTTTCTCGCCCTTCTCCTCGGCGGCTGCGGCGCGGTCGGCATTCAGGTAGATTTTTCCGGAAGCCGCGCCGGGGCCTGCAGGCAGACCGCTGGCAAGGAGCTTGGCCTTCTTGATCTCAGCGGCGTCAAACACCGGGGCCAGGAGCTGGTCGAGCTGGTCGGCTGGATTGCGCATGATCGCGGTCTTCCAGTCGATGAGCTTCTCGTTGACCATGTCGACCGAGAATTTGAGGGCGGCGACGGCGGTGCGCTTGCCGTTCCGGGTCTGGAGCATGAACAGCCTGCCTTCCTGGATGGTGAACTCGAAATCCTGCACGTCGCGGAAGTGCTTCTCGAGCGTTTGGCGGACCTTCTCCAGCTCGGCGTAGGGTTTCGGGAGTTGCTTTTTGAGGAGGGCGACCGGTTCGGGGGTGCGGACGCCGGCAACCACGTCTTCGCCTTGCGCATTGATGAGGAACTCCCCGTAGAATTCCTTGACGCCATTCGCCGGGTTGCGGGTGAACGCGACGCCGGATCCGGAGTTCTCGCCCGTGTTCCCGAAGACCATCGCCTGGACGTTGACTGCGGTGCCCCATTCGGCAGGGATGTTGTATTTCCGGCGATAGACGATCGCGCGGTCGTTCATCCACGAGCCGAAGACGGCCCCGATGGCCCCTTTGAGCTGGTCCCACGGGTTTGCCGGGAAGCTTTTGCCAGTGCGTTCCTTGACGAGTTCCTTGAACCGCTTGACGAGCTCCTGCTGGTCTTCCGCGGTGAGCTCGCTGTCCACGATATCGGCGTGGTATTTTTCGTGTTTGAATTCGTGGATGACGGTTTCGAACGGCTCATGATCCTCGCCCTCGCGCTTCTGGACGCCGAGAACCACGTCGCCATACATCTGGACGAACCGGCGGTAGCAGTCCCATGCGAAGCGGGGGTTCTTCGTGGTGTCGGCCAGCGCGGCGACGGTCTCGTCGTTGAGGCCGAGATTGAGGATCGTGTCCATCATGCCCGGCATCGAATCGCGGGCACCGGAGCGGACGGCGACGAGCAGTGGGAACCCCTTGGAGTCGCCGAATTTCGTGCCCATGATGCGTTCCATGTTGCGGACGCCGGCCTCGATCTGGGTCTGAAGTTCCTTGGGATACGTGCGTTTGTTGGCGTAAAAATACGTGCAGACTTCCGTCGTGATCGTGAATCCCGCAGGCACGGGAAGACCGATGCGGGTCATCTCGGCGAGGTTGGCGCCTTTGCCGCCGAGGAGCGGCTTCATCTTGCCATCACCATCGGCTTTGCCATTGCCCCAAGTGTAAACATATTTGCCCTTGCGGGGGGATGTGGACTTCACGGATTTGGATTTTTTTGACATAAATTGGAAAAAACGAACTGCCAGAAATAACAGCCGTCTCCGTCCTGTCAACGCGCTGGTGGCGGGAAATGGCGAACGGCCAGAGCCGTTTCATCTGATTTTTCCATGGAGACAGGCAATCTGCGTGAGTTTTTCAGGAGTTCGGACGGCGCTTGTGAGCCAGACGTGCCGGGAGGGAGACTGGATTTTTTTGGAAGAGAAGCAGGTCGTCGAGACCGTTGGCCAAGTGCGCAGGGTCACCGTATTGCGGGCCGCCTTTGGGGCCGCGACGCGGCAGGCACCGGAGGAATCGGCGTCTCCACCGCCGAACGCGCCATCCGCGCAGGCATCCACCGCCACTGGGGACAGCATGAGTGCAATTTTCAATCCCACAGACTGGGAGCCGGGTCTCAAATACCTTTCGGCTCTTTGTGTTCTGGGGACCATCCAAAAAGCGCCGCAAAAATGGGGACACGGCGCAAAGTATTGACAAGTTTTTTTATTGTCGGACGGAAACGCCGGTTTACGGGCACATTTGGCGCATTTTGGGATTTGATTTCTTCGGGCCTGCACCGAGGCTCTGGGATGCCCGACAAATCCGTTTCCGCCGTCGTTGCCCTGATCGTTCTCACGGCCTTCGCCTCGCCAGCTGTGGCGTCGGTGGCGCTCCCCGATTATCAGCCCCGCCTGCCCCTCTCCACCGTCTTCAAAGGAAAGGAAAAATTCGACCGGCTCGTTGCCCGGGCGGTGCGGGAAAACTGGCGCGCGCTGCCGATCGGTGAGCGGACCGCGCGGGTTGGCACAGCCCTGTTGGGAACCCCCTATGTGAATTACACGCTCGAGATCGACAACCGGATCGAATCGCCGTCGGTCAATTTCAATGGGCTCGACTGCTGGACATTTTACGAGGTCTCGCTCGCCTTCGCGCGGATGCTGAGAGTCAAGGACGGCGACTACAGGCCGGAGGATCTCCTCGCCCTGATCGAACTGGAGCGCTACAGGGGCGGGCATTGCACGGGCAGCTTCCTTTCCCGCATGCATTTTCTCGAAGAGGTTTTTGCCGACAATGGTGCCCGCGGAATCTCGGTCAACCCGACCAGTCAAATGGGAGGCGTCCGGCTCAGCCGGAACATCACCGAGATGACCGCCGCCTGGAAAAGCTACCGCTACCTCCGCAACAATCCCGGGATGCTGCCGGGAATGGCGGCCATTCAGGCTCGCGTCTCCGCCCTCCCGGTCTGCCACATCCCCCGCGACCGCGTGGCTGCGGCGGAGCGGTTCATCCAGACTGGCGACATCCTCGCGATCACGTCACGGGACAAAAGCGGATACACCTCGCACGTGGGCATCGCGGTCCGCAAACCGGACGGCGTCCATTTCATGCACGCCACGTCGCGCCGAAGCGTCGGCCGCAAAGTGATCCTCGACGGGCGGATCTCCCAATACCTCAAACGCTCCAGCGACCATTACGGGATCATCATTTACCGGCCGCTGGACGTCCGCTGATCGCGGAGGCCGCGTCCGCTTTCCCGAGGATCTCCAGGTAGGTTCGGAGCACGGCTTTGCCGGTTTCCGGGTCCATGCGCTCGACTCTCATCTGTTTGAGCATCCACCGCCCGTCAATCTGCTGGCCCGAGACCACCGTGAATTTTTTTGAGAGCCGCCCGCCGCGGTCGTAGCCCTCGATCTGCATCAGCGCGCCCGAGTTTTTATCCACCCAAACCCGCACGACCCCGTATTCCGTGGCGGCGGGCGGGGCCGGGATTTCAATTTTATACGCGGTGCTCGGGCCGATATTCTCTTCCCCCAGAAGCTTCGGGTTTTTCCAATAGAGAAACCGCATCGCCAAGTCTTCGTAGGTCAGCAATCCCCCCCGCACGGAATCATCGTAGCGCGCGGGGGCAACCGGCTGGGTTTTGCCGCCTTTGCGTTCCTCCAGCGTCGCGCCAGCCTCACCCAGCCCGAGAAGAATCTCCTGCGGGGGATTCTCGAAAAGATAGGAAATCTTCCCGTCCCGGACCGCGATCTGGAACGGGACCTTCTGCCCGTTGGCGCGGAGCTGGGCATTCAGGACCACCGGCTGGCCGAGCGGGTTCGTGCGCGTGGCTTTGAGGATCGCCTCCGCTTCGGTGTCCGCACGGGCGGAGACCGCGACCAGAAAAAGACAGAAAACAAAAGGGCGACATTTCACGGCGCGACCATGACAGAACATCCGGGGAATTCACGCGATTATTGCTCGCACAAGCGAAGCGCAGGCCGCAAGAATCCCCGCATGACTCGGTATCTTCTCCTCATCCTGCTCGCTGCGTGTGCCGTCGGTGCCTGCACGAAGAAGCGGGCTGCCAACGAACTCGTCGTGGGCATGGACCTCTCCTATCCGCCGTTTGAAACCATCGATGCCTCCGGCCATCCGACCGGCGTGAGCGTCGATCTGGCGCGCGCGCTTGGTGGGCATCTCGGAAGACCGGTCCGGATCGAGAACATCCCGTTCACCGGGCTCATCCCCTCGCTCAAAACCGGAAAAATCGACTGCGTGATTTCCTCGATGACCGACACCCCGGAACGCCGGACGTCGATCTCGTTTTCGGATCCCTACCTGACGATCGGGCTCGCACTTCTCGTCGCCAAAGACTCCCCGATCCGGAGCATCGCGGACGTGGATCAACCGGGCAGATCGCTGGCTGTCCGCCAGGGAACAACCGGAGAAGTCTGGGCCCGGGCAAATCTGAAAAACGCGAAAATCATCGCGTTGGAGAAGGAAGCCTCTGCGGTCCTCGAGGTCGTGCAGGGCAAGGCGGACGCCTTTTTATACGACCAGATGAGCGTTTGGAAAAATGCCCGCGAACAGGCCGGCTCCACCCGCGCGCTGCTCGCGCCGGTGCAAAAAGAAAACTGGGCCGTCGGGTTGAAGTCGGATAACGAAAAGCTGCGCGGCGAGATCAACGAATTTCTGAAAACCTACCGGGCATCCGGGGGATTCGAGCGCCTGGGCGACAAGTATCTCGGCGAACAAAAATCCGCATTCCGCGAGCAGGGGCTCCCGTTCTATTTCTGAGGCGCGCGACTCTGCCACATCTCAAACCCTCGAATCGGCGCATGATGGGCGCAGCCAGCAGAAGCTGTGTTTCGCGGTCTACGGTGACGGATCGGGCGGCAGCTCACCCGGCAAATTCAATTTTCCCGACCGGGGGAATGAGGCCCATCGCCGATGCCTCCCCGAGGAATCCCGTGATCGCTTCCCGGCCCTTGTCCCCGTAATCCAAGGTGTGGCCGTTGACATACATCCCGATGAACTCATCCGCCAGCGGGACATCCATGCCCCGGGCATGCGCCATGCTGTGCTCGATGGCCGGCCTCCGGTTTTCCAAACCGTAGCGGATGCTGGCCCGGAGGATGTCCGAGAGTTCCGAGCGAACTTCCGGAGGAATGTCTCTGCGCACGACGTTTCCCCCCAGCGGGAGGGGAAGCCCTCTTGTCTCCTTCCACCAGGCCCCGAGGTCGCGGACGAGATGGAATCCGTCCCTGGCATAGGTGAGCTGCCCCTCGTGGATGATCAGGCCCGCATCGGCCGCCCCGCTTCTCACGGCTTCAAAAATCCCATCGAACGGAACGACCACGTGGCGGAAATCCGCCCCCAGATAAAGTTGGGCGGCCAGAAACGCGCTCGTCAAGCGTCCGGGGACCGCGATTTTTTTCCCCCGGAGCCACTCGCGGCGGGCCTCCTCGTCCGGCAGATCACCCGCTTGCCGGTCCGCAGCGACGAACATCGGCCCGTATCCGTCCCCCATGCTCGCGCCGCTCGGGAGCAGGGCATAAAGGTCGAGGATGTAGGCGAGCGCGTGGATCGAGACGGCTGTGATGTGCAACTCTCCCCGGGACGCCCGCTCATTCAGGGTCTGGATATCCTGCAGGATGTGCTCGAACCGGTATCCCCTCAGGTCGATTTTTCCGGCTGCCATGGCAAAAAACATGAAGGCATCGTCCGGGTCGGGCGAATGGCCGAGCGTGATGGTGAGCGATTTCCAGTCCGTCATATGCGGGGATCAAATCAGGTCCGGACCGGGCTTTCCAGAGTGATTTGGGGTCGGGAGGGATTTTCGGGAGAAGTGTTCCGGAAAGTGGGCCGTGAATTCGGCTTGCGATGGCGTGGGGGACGAATTTCCGGCGCCTCTGCGCCGCATCCATCGGGTCTCGAAGACCAGTTTCACGGGAAGCTCCCGCCACAATGCGAAAATCAACTGTCCGAAACTTCGTCGCCCGATGGACCGGCGGGCATGACGATGGAGCGGACGGCCCCGTCGGAAAATTTTGTCATCAGCGTGTCCCCTGCGGTTATGCCTGCCGCGCTGCGGACCAGCCTGCCGTCGCTTCCAAGCGTGAGGGTGAAGCCACGCGCAAGCGCTGCGGACGGACTAAGGGCTCCCAGGACAGCCGCATTTTTTTCAAGACGGGAGCGCAGGCCGAGCAGACGGTCGTCGCAGGATTGTTTCATGGCTGTCCGGGAATTTGCGAGGAGATGCATCGCCTCGGATATCCGTTTGTCCGGACTGCACGCTCCAAGCACAACCGAGGCCCGCTCGAGAATCAGGCGGCGAGCGTGAATCCAGCCGGTGGCTTCTGCCTCCAAATCGTCAGAGTGACGGTCCAGGCTTTGCTGATATTCCCGGATCGAACGTGCCGGCTCGGAGAAAAGCGCTGTCCGGCGGAAGCTCTCGATGCGCTGCCGGACGGCTTCGAGCCTTGCACCCAGCGACCGGCGCAGCCTTGCGGAGACCTGGGCGAGATGCCCGAGAAGCTCCGCCGAGTCCGAGGAAAGGATTTCGGCGGCGGCGCTGGGGGTCGGGGCGCGGACATCGGCGGCAAAATCCGAGATGGTGAAATCGATTTCATGGCCGACGGCACTGACCACCGGCACCGGGCTGGCGGCAATCGCCCTCGCGACCGCCTCCTCATTGAATTCCCACAGATCCTCGAGGCTCCCCCCCCCCCTGGTCACGACAATCACATCCACAGGTCCGATCCCAAGCGCTGCCGCATCGCCGAGATCCCTGACCGCCCCGGCAATTTCTGCGGCCGCGCCTTTGCCCTGGACCCTCACCGGAAAAACCACGACCTCGATCCCCCGCTGGCGGCGGCCGAGCACGTGCAGGAAATCCCGGATGGCCGCGCCGGTCGGCGAAGTCACCACGCCGATCCTCCTCGGGAATTTCGGCAACGCGCGCTTGCGGCCCGCATCGAACAGGCCCTCCGCCGCAAGCTTCCGCTTGAGCTCTTCGAATTTCGCCTGCAGAGCCCCCTCCCCGCGTTCCCGCACTTTCCGGACGACGATCTGGTAGTTTCCCCGCGCCTCGTAGACCGTGATCTGGCCGAAAATCTGGACTTGGACGCCGTCGGCGAACCTGATCCCGCGCAGATGGGCCGCCTGCCCGGCAAAAAGGACGCAGGCCAGTTGGGAGGAGGCGTCTTTCAGCGTGAAATAGACATGGCCGGAGGCCTGTCTCCTGAAATTGGAAACCTCCCCTTCGACCCAGACCTCGCCAAGGCCGTTTTCGAGAAGCTCCCGAATCTTGCGGGTGAGAGCCCCGACGCTCAACACCACCGGCTCGTCCGCCGCCACGGGGGCCGCCAATTCGCGGGGTCCGCCTTTCAAATCAAAATCCAACTGCATCCCGGAAACAATGCCAACCACAGTGGAGGATGCCAAGACCAAGGCACGGAACGCCCTCAAAAATGTTTCGTCCGGTTCGGCCCACGTCGGGACGTTCAAACCGGCAGAGGCGGCGTTGATGTCCGAAAAATATGACGGCGTTCGGGCGGAGTGGAACGGCAAGACGCTGGATGCGTCCCGCCGCTTGCAAAGCGGCAAGATGCCGCTTCTACTTGAAACAACGAAAGGAAAGGACCATGACAACAACACTTGAAGTTAACCTCTCCAACAAAAGCACATCCTTCCGCCTGCAAACCTCCAGGCAGTGGTTCTACCCCGATTTCATCTGCCTGCTCACCGATGGCCGGATCCTCGCAGTGGAATACAAAGGCAAACACCTGTGGGAAGATGCCGAAGAAAAACGCGCGGTTGGTGCCGTGTGGGAATCGCGCAGCAGGGGACGATGCCTGTTTGTGATGCCAACAGATGGCGATTTTGGAGTCATCGGAAAAGCCTGCCTTTCGGGAGTGAGGGAATGAGCTTCCAGCACAAGCCCGGAGTCTTGTTGATCAATCTCGGATCGCCGGACTCCCCCTCCGTCTCCGACGTGAGAAAATATCTGCGCGAATTTCTCATGGACCCGCGGGTGCTCGATTCGCCGTGGCCGGTTCGATGGGGTGTCGTCAACCTCGCCATTCTGCCGAAGCGCCCGAAGGAATCGGCGGAGGCTTACAAAAAGATCTGGACGAAGGAAGGCTCGCCGCTCGTGGTCACCAGCCGCGAGGTGCAGAGGGAGTTGCGATGCCGGATCGGCGACCGTGTCGTGGTCGAACTCGCGATGCGCTACCAGAATCCGGATATCGGATCCGCCATCGAACGGCTGCACAGGCAGGGGGTCGCCGACCTGCTGGTGTTTCCGCTCTTTCCGCATTTCGCGATGTCGAGTTTTGAAACGGCCGTCGTCCGCGCGCGGGAAGTCGCCGCGCGTCTGGCACCGGGGATGACGCTGAAGATCGCGGAGCCGTTTTACGACGATCCCGGCTACATCGCGGCGCTCGCGGCCAGCGCTGCGGATTTTCTGGGCGAGGGCTACGACCATCTGCTCTTCAGCTTCCACGGTTTGCCCGAGCGGCATATGCGCAAAGCCAACCCGGGCCATTGTCTGGCGGTCGCCGGTTGCTGCGAAACCCCGAGTGCCGCGCACCGCACCTGCTACCGCGCGCAATGCTTCGCAACCGTCCGTGCCTTTGTCGGGGTGGCCGGGGTGCCCGCGGAAAAGTATTCCGTCTCGTTCCAATCCCGGCTCGGCAGCGAGCCCTGGCTGAGGCCCTACACCGATTTCGAGTTCGCGCGGCTCGCCGGAAGCGGCGTGAAAAAGATCCTCGTGATCTGCCCGGCGTTCGTCTCCGACTGCCTCGAAACCCTTGAGGAAATCGCCATCCGCGGGCGGCAGGTCTTTCTCGCGGCGGGCGGGCGGGAATTCGCCCTCATCCCCTGCCTGAACAGGCACCCGCGATGGATCGATGCGCTGGAAAAAATGGTTCTCAGCGGCCTTTCCCGCGCGGAAGGACGCGGCTGATTGCGGGACGCCGATTTTTCTCCCTCCCGGCCCGATGCCCCGGGGCTGTCAGCGAGCGCTTGACCGGAGAATGCGCCCGGCCCACCATGCCGGACCGTTTTGAAGACTCACGACTCCGCCCGTTGGGATATTGGATTTATCGCCGACAATCCAACCGTCCGCGCCAAGCGTTTCGGCATGCCTCCGGAAGCGAAGGCTGTCCGCTATCCGCTCAGGCTCCTGCGCTACTGGTTCGGCTACCAGTTGTTGAGGGAAGAATGCCTGCGGGCCGGGCGACCGCTTTCGGTTGCCGAGATCGGAGTCCACCGCGGCCAGATGCTCGAGTTTGTGAAGTCCGCACCAGCGGGAGTTTCCTGGTCCAAGTGGACTGCGGTCGATGCCGTGATGCTCACCGGGAAACTGAAAAAAGCCGGTTACGAGGATTTTTTCGAAGCGAATCTCGAGGACGGGAATTTCGCGCTGCCGGACACCTACGACTGCGCGGTCCTGCTGCACGTTCTCGAGCATCTTTTCGAGCCGGAGGAGGTGCTCGCAAAGATTGCGGACGGCATTGCCCCCGGCGGCTCGCTGATCGGCGGGTTTCCGGTCGTGCCGGGGCCCCTGGCAGGTCTCCGCGAAAAGCAGGTGCGGAAAAATGCGGGGGTCATGGGCCATGTCAGCGTTTTCTCTCCGGGGCGGGTCCGCAGGATGGCCCGTGAGGCCGGATTGGTCGCGGAGTTTGTCAGCGGGGCCTTCTTCCTTCGCAGCAAGGGAAGCCCGCTCGAAAACTCCGCCTCCTGGATGCGCTTCAACCTGTTCTGGGGCCGTCTCTTTCCCGGCTGGCCAGGCGAGATTTACTGGCTCATGCGCAAGTCGGCCTGAGCGGGACGGACGCCCTGACCAGTCGAAGCTGACGCGTCTCCCCCTCCCTCCCTTACGACGCCAGTGCGGAAAGCCGGACTCCATCCCGTGTTACGATGAGAGCGCGGAAATCCGCAGGCGTTTTGAAACTCTCTTTTTCCCACGCCCGCTGCCGTCATACCGCTATGACCAGAGCGCGGTTATTCGGTGACTAAACACGATGCCAACTCGGCCATTTTCCCCAAATCCCTACGCCCTCAATTCGGCAACTTCTACGTGTAGGCCATCGCGATAATCGCGGGGTTTTTGTTCGAGATAAAATGTGGGATTGAGGGGCATTTCTTCGCGATCTGAGCGGGATTTTTCGAATTACGGATGTGGTGGCCTCAATTTCACGAA
>JBAYTU010000104.1:0-11240 GCA_041675465.1 Terrimicrobiaceae bacterium
AATGAGAGGGAAGCGGTTCGACGACATGTCGATAACGCGAGGGAGGGCGAAGCTCCGTCTGAGCCGTAATAAATGGGCTCACACGGAGGTTCGCCCTCCCATCGTTGGCGTTACGCGCGGATTGGGGTGGTCGGCTGCGAATTGACACGATGAATATAACGTGTATCATGTCATTATGACTGACACGACAACCGTCCTCACTGCGCGCGGTCAGGCGTCCATTCCGGCGAGAATTCGCAAGCAGGCTGGCTTGGAAGCAGGCGACCAGCTCGTTTGGGAGCAGACTTCGGAGTCCGAACTCAGGATTCGCTGGGCGCGTCCGTCTCAGGTCGGTGTATTTGGCATGTTGGGATATGCGCGGAAGTATCACGCGAAAGACCGGCGTTCGACGGATGAGATTTTGAGGGACCTTCGCGAAGGCGAGTGATGGCATGGGTGGTGGACAGTTGCATCCTGCTGGATGTCGCCGAAAATGACCCTGCGTTTGGAATTGCTTCGGCCCGTTTGCTGGATCGGTTGAGCGCGGACGGTTTGCTGGCGTGCCCGGTGAGCATTGTGGAAATCGCCCCGCAATTCGGAGGAAACCTCGGGGATTGCCGTCGCTTCCTTTCCGGCTGCGGGATTTCCGACCTCGTCGCGTGGACTTGGCAGGACACCGAGAGCAGTTTTGAGGGATGGAACCGCTATGTGGCGATGAAGAAAGCCGGAGGCAGAAAGCGCCCGGTGGCGGCCCTCCTGATCGGCGGCTTTGCCGTCCGGTTCCAAGGCCTTGTGACGCGCAACCGGGCCCATTTTGCGCCGTACTATCCAAGGCTCGAGATCGTTTCGCCGGAGTGAGCGTCCCTCCGCACCGAATCGGGCGGCTTCGCCGCAGCCCGCTGGGTCAAGGCTTTGTTTTGCCCGGGACGTCTTCGAGAGAGACGCCGTCAGGGAGCAACCGCAGAGAAACTCAAAGAACAAAAAGTGACGCAAAAAAGCTTTCCGCGGTTAATTTCCCGCCGCTCAATGCGTCAGTGGCCTGGCGTCTTCCGCGAGGACTTGCCGGAGCGTGGCGGGATCGACTTCCGCGGGAGGTTTTCCGGTTTCCAATGCCAGCCATGCGGCGGCGCCGGCGGCTTCGCCTGTCTGGTTCATGTTCACCATCACGCGGATGGCCCCGTAGGCTTCGCGGTCGGCGTCGATGAGGCGTCCGGCGACGAGGAGGTTTTCGGCCTTTTCCGGAACGAGGCAGCGGTAGGGGATCTCGTAATGCGGCGGGTTCTCCGCGGATTTCTCCCGCCAGCGGCGCTGGATGAAACTGCCGTCCCTGGCGAGAACGTCTTCGCGTCCGTCCAGGTAGCGCAAGAGCGTCCCCTCGGGGGAATGCACGTCCACGGGATACGTTCCGCACGCGATGGCGTCGGGGAACGATGTTCCGTGCAGCACTTCCCCGACTGTCAGGCGGTGGAGGCAGGCGGCGTGCCAGGTTTCGCGGATGCCGAGGCCGTGAGCGAAGGAGACAGCGGCAACGTCCGGGCTCACCTCCTCGCGGACCATGTCGAGCAGGGCGCGGTGGCATCGCCGGCTTTCCATGACGGCGGCGGTGAACTGATCGGCGTCCGAGGCGTCCACGCCGTTCAGCCGTGGTCCATAGACATTGCGGAGATCGGCGGGCGCGGGATAGAAATTGATCCAGGGATTGGCATTCTCCGCAGGCCAGGAAAAATCGGGGCCGCGGTGGCGGATTTGCTCCCAAAGATTCCTTCCGTTTTTTTCGGCATTCCCGGCGAGGCGGCCCAACCCTGCGGCGATCATCTGGTAGCTCACCGGCTGAAGGCCGTCGTTTTGCCAGGCGCGAAACCCGGCGCGGCGCAGCAGGTCGCCGTCGCCGGAGGCGTCGATGAACAGGCGGGAGCGGATGGCGCGGCGTCCGGATTTGTCCTCGATAAGGGCGGCGTTGATCCGTCCGCCCGAGCGGACGGCACCGGCACAGATCGCCTTGAGGAAGACGCGGATGCCATGACCGCGAATGAGGCCGTCCAGTTCGAGCGCAAGCTCCGCGCTGTTGAAGACGAAGCACGGCCCGCAGTGGCGATGCGCATGATCGCGCACCGCGCCGCGCAGCCGGAGGCGGTTTAGGCATTCGGCGGTCAACCCGCCGATGATCCGGTTTTTCCCGGAGGCATCGTGGAGGGAATGCCATTCGTTGACCTGGGCGGCCGCAGCCATGCCTCCCAGGATGATGTTTTGCTCAACCAGCGCGACGGAAAGCCCGAGCCGGGCGGCGCGAACGGCGGCAAAGACACCGGTGCAGGAACCTCCGATCACGCACAGGTCGCATTCGTGGGCGATCGGCGTCTCCCTCGCGGGCTCGTGGACGCAGACTCGTGGATTCTTCTCTTTCAAAAAGCCAAACCGGCGCGGCGAATGGAACGCCGCGCCAGTTGCGGTGACGGTTTGTCGAATCTCAGACCGTCCGACGCCGCCTCATGACGACGAGGAATGTTCCGGCGACGGCCAGCAGGCCCCAGGTCTCGGGCTCGGGGACGGTCGTGATGTTCACGAAGCTGCTCGAAGGCAGATATTCCGTGATGAAGTTCACGCCGCCAACCGTGGCGTTGTAGTCGATCTGCCACGATTGTCCGTTGAAGCTGAAGGTTTCGCCATCGGAGAGCAGATTCGAGTTATAAGTGAACAGGCCGTTGTTCCATGCGCCGTTGTAGTTGATGAGCGAGAAGGTCGTGCCCTCCGCGAACGGATCGGGCGTGAGGTCGAGGTTGGCCAGCGTGAGCGTGACTGTGTCGTTCAGGTTGAGTGCGCCGGTGACCACGAGCAAGTCCGCGCCCGCGGCCGGGGCAACGCTGGAATCCACTTCATAAGCATAGGTCGATCCGCCGTTGAATGTCGCCGTGCCGGAGGCAAGCGTCTGGATGCTCGCGCCAGGCGACAGCGTGCCGGTGTTGTTCACCGTCACCGCGCCCGTAAAGCTGCCCGTGCCGCCAAGGACGCCGCCATTGACGCTCACCGCTCCCGCGCCCAGGCCGCTGCCCGAAGCATTGTTGACGAGCAATGTGCCCGCGTTGACCGTCGTGCCACCCGAGTAGGTGTTGCTGTTGCCGGTGAGAACCTGGGTGCCGACGCCGCCCTTTGTCAGGGAGAGCGAGGAGGTGGTGGATACCCCTCCCGAATTCTTGAGGACGCCAGCAAACGTCGGTGCGCCGCTCGATGCGGTCAGAAGGAGTGAGGCATCGGACTTATTGCCCGCTCCAAAATCATTTGCCGCGATGACCGCCGTTGTCGATGCCGAGGAGAGCGAGCCAACCGACAGCGAGCGGGTTGCGTTCACTTCCTGAGCGATATACAGGGACGGCGTATTGGACATCGTGAGCGCGCCGGTAATCGCCGCCGAGCCGGCAACTTCCATCGACATGCTGCCGCCGGTCAAATCCACCGATCCAAACGAGAAGCTCCCCAGCCGCTGACCAGAGTTGTTTCTCGTTCCCAAAAACAAAGTTCCGGACGAGACCACAACGCTGCCCGCTGACAGGTCTAATGTCGGGTTGTTGTTGGTGACATTCCTGAACGTGAGATTGCCGCTTCCAGCCTTGCTTAGCGTTCCGCTGATGGTCAGCGTTGAATTCACTCCGCCGTTGGCAAAAACGGTCTGGCTGCTGGTGGAATTGTAGGTCCAGTTCGTAACTTGAGCGCTGGAAATATTCACGTTGATGTCGCCGAACAGGGTCGGCGTCACGACGTTGCCCGCGGGGGGCGGGGGGCCCGAGGGGGACCAATTGCCTGCCGTGTTCCATGTGCCGGCCGAAACACCGGTGCCGGCATTGTTCCAGGAATAATCGGTCTGTGCGAAGGCGGAAGCGAGGCCGAGGGCTGAGGCGATTGAGACGGCGCGCAGGAAGGCGCGGAGCCGAGACGAGAGGCGTGGGGATTTTTTCATGCGATTGGGTGTGTGGTTGATTTCTGGTTCCGGGAGGAAGCTTGGCACAAATGCCGAAACAGTGTTAGGACGTTCTGGTTGGATGTTTTGGAAGATATTGATCACTCGTGGAGCTGGACGTTGCGGAAATAGCTTTCGTTTGTGAAGGGGGCACTGTCTTTGTCGTTGACGAATACGAGATAGGATTTTGCGCCGGTGGTCGTGGCACCGACGGAAATCGTGTAATGTTTCCAGTCCGTTCCCGAGTAGTCACGATAAGTCTGGTAACCCCAGCTTTGCGTGCCGTACAACTGGAAAAAGGCGCTTCCGGAATTTCCCTCCGTATTGTCGGTTTCCACGCCTATGGCATGAAGTTCCCCCTGCACGGGGGATTTGAAATCGAATTCCAGCACGGTGTTCGGCGTGATCGTGTAGGGGTAACTGACCTTTTGCCAGCGGTTCCCCGTCAACTTGAGCGTTGCTCCGCCGTCCTGAACCGCGACCGATCCGTTGGAGGTGTCCTGGGCGGCGTAGGCGCTGGGAGGAGTGCTGTTGAAATTGACGCTGCCGGAAGCCCCGGCGACACTGACATTGCTGAAGGTCGAAGTGCCCAACGCAGTCGTGGAACTGGTCTGCGCCAGGCCGATGTAAACCGAGTTGCCCATCGCGATCGTCTGCGGCGTTCCGAGTTGCGTCCAGGTGACATTGTCGGGCGATCTGTAGGCCGTAAATGTGTTTCCCACGCGCGTGATGCGCATCCAATACGGCGCTCCGATGCCGCCAAGTCCCGCATAGGTTGCCCCACTATTTCCATCCGTCGTGGCGCGCCATCTAAAATAGATGCCGCCCGCGGGGGGTTTTACAAAGACGGCGGCATTCCTGGAACCCGCGGCCAGCGTCTCGCGGATCATGATGCCAGCCTTTGCATTCACGCTCGTATTCTGCTGGGTGACGACTCTCGCCGTAATCGAGCAGTCCCCGCTCATGGCCTGATAGACATATTGGAAGGAATCTGCGGTGCCGGAGATGTCCCAGCCCGAGCCATTGACGGTAAACGTGCCTCCTGAGTAGCTCGCGTTTCCGGGCGTTCCCACCGTTCCCACGGCCTGAGTGACCCAGGGCGATGGCAATGTCGAGACCGCGCCGGAAACCTCGATAATCACCGGATGATCGCTCAGCGTCAGCGGCACCGAACTCACATTGTTGAGGGTCTGGGTCACCGCCGTGCCCACCGTCG
Source organism: Terrimicrobiaceae bacterium (assembly GCA_041675465.1). Lineage (GTDB taxonomy): Bacteria > Verrucomicrobiota > Verrucomicrobiia > Chthoniobacterales > Terrimicrobiaceae > QYQL01. Next base: position 5,148 of record JBAYTU010000104.1, read on the forward strand.
GGTCATAGACCTTCACCGTGGCAAAGGTCGCTCCGAGATTGACCGTGATGGCATCGCTGCCGCTCGCCCTTTCATTCCACACCGCCAGCATGAATTTGCCGTCGCTCTTCTGGATGAGCAGGTCATGCACGGTGGCCGGCTGGCTCGGGATGGAATAATTGAGAGATCCAGGCGTGAAAGAAACCGTGTCGGCCAGGATCGTGGTCATGTTGTGGAGGTAGGTGGCGGAGAGTTTTGGACTCCAATCCGTGTGATACAACCCCCAATACCCTTGCACGGAGTCATCGTGCAGCATGTAGATGAAGGTGGCGCTCCAGCCCCGCTTGTAGGCGGCCAGGTAGAGGTTCAGGAACAGCTTGCCTTGCTGGGTTTCGGTAATCGGATAAGCTTGGCCGGTTCCCAATGCGACAGTGTACCAGCCGGTTTCCGTGGTCACTCGCGGCAGCGTCAATAGCTGGGTGTTGTTGTAGCCGGAGAAAGTGGGTGCCCACCAGGTGTGTCCGTATTCATCGTATAAGGTGTACCAACCGGCAAGGTCCAGCGGTTCTTCCGTATTCCACGCCTGGTTGTCCCTCACGCCCAGTTGAGGCGACCCACTGCAAACATAGTTATGCATGTTGGCAAAGTCGGCATATTGAGTTCCGGCAGGCAGAAGCACACCGGAAGGCAGGGGAGTGGGGATGGTCAGGTATTGCAGTCCGCAGTTATTCGGCTGGGAACCGGCGGCCGTGGAGGCGGAAAAGACGTCGTAGTCCGACAAGGTCGGATTGGATTTCACCGCAGAGTAGAGATCGCGCTGGGTCCATGCGGTGGGAAGGGCATTGTATTGGCCGTCGCACCACCAGTCTCCACCGCTGGTTTCCTGGCTCATGAGGTAATAGGCCGTGTTGGCTGCGAGAGTGACGGGAGTGGTCAGGGTTGCGTATTTAAATCCCACCGGAGCCCCCGACGTGGCAATGGATACCGATCCGAGAACGGCGCTGTCGGACACTCGGACCAGACGCACAGCATGTGACTGGGTGTTTCCAGAAACCACCCACCGGGCGAGTTCATTCACGGTGATTGCCGTGGCTCCGACGGTGAATTTACAGCCGACCCAGCCGGTGGTGTCGTTCCGCAAGACCCCGAGCATCTGGTTGGTGACAAACGCTGTGCCGGAACCATACTTGAATGCCAGCGGACCGTTGCACCGTTTGCCGGGACCGCTGGCCTCATTGACATAGCTGGAGACATACCGGGCGCTGTTGTTGATTGTGGCCACGGTTGTCGTCGTCAGGAGGGACCCCCCGGAGGATTGGCCGTTATAAGTGCAGGGGAAGTTGTTGGGTTCATTGGGCCCTTCGATGGCGAAGAGAGCTCCCGCCTGCGCGACCTGTTCATACGTGTCGATATAGGCATCGAGGCTGTTGCCGTTGTGGGGGGCGGCGATGAGCGCCCGGGCACCGGTAGTGTTGTAAACATCGATCCATTTCTGGATGACCGTCTGATTTGTGGAGTTGTCGTCCCGGAAGGCCCGGATGCCGGTATAGGTCAGGGCGGTGGCGACATTCGTGGGGTTGTCCGCTCCTTGGGTAATATGCGTGCATACGCCGAGGGAATCGAGGAAGTCGCTGGCGGGGACGGCCGTCGTTTGTCCGCTGGCTCCGGATGCTGCGATGACTAATGCCGCAAGCGCGGACGGGATTTTTGTTGCAAGGCGGGTCATTTGCGCGAGGCAGCGGGCGAATGTCGGGCCGCGGTGACTATTGGCTCGGAGGGATGTTTTCATGGGAGGAAGGTTGGGGGGAACGCCCGGTTGCCGCCTGGACAGCCGCTAAACCGGACTGCCGGGAGGGAACTCTGCGTTCCGGGGGTGGAGGGTGATGGGTTGTTTTCATCGTCAGGCGCGGTGGCGCCCATTCGACGCTTGCATGGATAGCCGATGTCGGCGAAAGTTGTTAGGACAATCCCGGCAAATGTTTTGAAGAAGATTGACCAACCGAAAGAGCCAGCGGCTTCCCGGCCTGTTCCCGCCACCTCGATCCTGGAAGAGCTTTTCGGCCTGCTGGAGGAGGCGGTCCCCCTGCGCGTCAACTTCGAGGACCTGTCCGGAATCCTTGGCGACGTGGGCGAGATGGCGTTGAGCGGGCGCTGGCGGGTTCACACCTGCGCGTTTTGTCAGTTTGCGAAGTCCCGGAGTGCGACGCACGGGGACTGCATAACCAACAAGCAGGTGTGCAATCGGCTTGCCACACGCCGGATGGAGGGGTTCGTCGGCCAGTGCCACCTGGGGCTGACCGACATTGTCGAGCCATTGGTTTTCAAGGGCCGCGTGCTCGGGGTGTTCTATTATGGATCGGTCGTGCTGCGCGGGACCGAGGACCTTGCGAAGAAGCGCATCGAACGATATTGCGCCAGGCGCAAAGTGCGTGCCGCCCCGTTTCTCAAACTGCTGGCCAAAGCCCCCCGGATCGACAGGAAGACTCTGGAGCGCCTTCGGGCGCGGCTGCGTCTCGCGGCGAAGATCAGCCTGCAAATTTTGGAGGCGTTCGGGCTGCCGATGGAGCGATACCGCACGGAGTTCGACGCGTGGTTCACAAGCCAGAGGCGTTTCGCCCCGCTGGCGCAGGCGGCCATCCGCTATGTTCACTTGAACTACCGGAATCCCATCCGCCTCGCCGAGGTCGCCGCCCACGCCAAGTGCCATCCCGACTACCTCTGCAAGGTGCTGCGCCGCGAGTTTCGATGCGGGCTGGGCGACTACGTCAACCGCGTCCGCGTCGATCACGCCCGGCGGCTCATCTCGGCGGGCCGTTTCAGCCTCGGAGAAATCGCATTTCAGACGGGCTTCAGCGACCAGAGCTATTTCAACAAAATCTTCAAGTCGCTGATCGGCTGCACGCCGGGCGAATACAAGGAAAGCGGCGGCGGAAGCCGAGCACCCCAGGACCTCGAGGCATTCCATTACTCGGGACGGCGTGGAAAGGCGCGGTGATTGGATTTTGGTGCCTTTCGGGGACCGCGCCTGGAAATTCTCGAAAGACCGTCGGGATAATCCTAGCATTCGGTCAATCTCATCCTAACACGGCGCCTCGCCGGCCTGTAAGGTTGGCGGATGAAATCGTCAGACGAGGGAGTTCATGATGTTGTTGTCGCCGGGGCCACTCCGGCTGGGATTTCGGCGGCGATTGCCGCCGCGCGGCGGGGACTGGCGGTTGCGCTGGTGGACCCGCTGCCCGTGCCCGGGCAGATGCTTTCCAATGGGCTCTGCGTGTTCGACACGGCGCACCGGGCGGGGGTGACCGGCATCATGAGCGAATTCGCAGCGCGCGTGGCGGCGCATCATCGCGAGCACTATGCATCCGACCCGGCGGTGGCGGAAAACCGCGGCGCGCCCCGGCACGGGGCGGCGGACGGCCTGAGCTTCGAACCCAAGGTGGCGGCCCGCATTCTTTGGGAGATGATCCAGGACACCGCCGGGCTGTCCTACTTTCCGCGCCATGCGTTCACGGGCGCGCTCATGGAAGGGAAGCGGTGCGCGGGCGTCATCGCCCGTCCGATTCGCGGGGAAAAATTCGACCCGCTGTCGGTGTTTCCCCTCGCGGAACCCGGCGCGGAACACATTGAGTTCCGCGGCCGGGCGGTGATCGATGCGACCTACGAAGGCGACATTGCCGCGTGGGCGGGCGCTGCCTTCCGGTCGGGGCGGGACGGGCGAAGCCGGGAGGAGCCGCACAATGGCGTGATCATGAGCGACTATCACAAGGGCAGGATGTCGGTTGAGGCGGGGTGGCTGCCGGAGACGTTTCTTGCGGGCAGCACGGGGGAGGCGGATCCCAAGGTCATGGGCGCCAATGTCCGGTTCGTCATCAAGAACCACGGGTGCGCCGAGGGGCCTCACCGCATCGAAAAGCCCGAAAACTACGATCCTGCGCGGTATCGTAATGGCTGGCGCCCGACCGTCTGGACCTACATTCCGGGGGGAAAATGGTTTGTCAACATCATGAACGGCGGCAACGACCTCCAGGGAGATCTGCTTGCCTCCTATCCCGGCGGCAGCCCGGCGCAGCGGCGCAAGGTGCTTGCTGCGATCTATGAAAGGGCGCGCGAATACCTCTATCATATTCAGACCGCGCGGGGTTGCCCGGAATGGGGACTGGCGGATGACGAGTTCCCGCTCAGCGGCGGGTGGCCCTACTGCGTGTATGTGCGCGAGGCGCGCCGCATCGCCGGACAATCGCATCTCACGGAGACGGACATCCATCGATGGATGCCGCGGGACGGCGAGAATTTTCTGACCGGGCTGACGGGCGACCACTCCCGGCCGCGGTTGCAGCCGGACAGCGTGGCGGTGGGAGACTACGATTTGGATTGCCACCCCTGCGACGATGAGCCGTCCGAGGAGTATCAGTCGAGCGGCGAGGGCGGGTTCATGTTTTCGAGTCTTCGCTCGCCGATTCAGGTTCCCTATGGATGCATGGTTCCGCGCGGGATCGAAGGGCTTCTGGTCACCTGCGCCATTTCCGTCTCGCATGTGGCCATGGCCGTCGTTCGCATGGAACCCGTGTGGGCTCAACTCGGCCACGCGGCCGGGATTGCGGCGGCTCTCTCGTGCGAAACAAAGGCGTCCTTCCAGGAACTCGATGTTCGCGCCGTGCAGGAGCAACTGCTTCGCGATGGCTGCCAGCTTTATTATTATACGGACCTTCCGCCGTCCCATCCCGCCTTCGCCGCGGCGCAAAGGCTGAGTCTTCGCGGCGTGATGAGCGGATTCCCGGACTGGACGTTCCGCCCGGAGAGGCTGCTGACCCGCGGCGAATGGGCGCGGATGCTGGCCGCCGCTTTTGATCTCTGGCCCAGCGTGACCGCGAATCACTTCGACGACGTGCCGCCGGAACATCCGGCCTTTCCCGCCTTCGAGACGCTCTACGATTATGGCGCCCGCGCCGGGATTCCCGTGGTGAAATTCGAGCGGCATCAGAAGGTCTGGAGCGACGACACGCTGGGTTACCGGTTTTTTGCGCGGCCCGACGACGACATTCCTTCGCGGGAGGCGTCCGAAATGGCGGAGGCGCTTGCCCGCGCCATGGGACGGCGGACGGCCGGGACGCGGATCGGTGAAGAGGGGGAATTCCTCTCCCGCGCCGAGGCGGCGGTTCTGCTTGACGGCGTTGCGCCAGGCCGACGCGCGAGGGCGGCGGGGGAATTAATGTTAAGTAACAATTGTTTTGCGTGCTTCGGACTTTGATCCTATTTTTGCTTTTCCCAAAGAAATTCATGGTATTCGAACCGCCCCTCAGGATTTTCCGGCATTGCCCTTGCGGCAATCGCCGCCGCGCAGCGAACATTCGCCCGATTTCCGGCCTTCTTTGCCCCGCTGCCAGCCTCCGCGGCTTTTTATTCTTTCCGGACCGACACCTGGCCGGGAACCACCGACAACGCGCGGTGACAAATCAACGCAACTACAAAAACCAACCCATGAAAACCACACCGTCAAACATCACCCGAAAACTGAACTGCTGGGGCCTGGCCCTGGCCCTGACAACCGCCCTGCCCGGAATGGCATTGGCTCAAACCACTGGCACCGTGGAGGTCAAGCTCGGCGAAGCCGTCCCCCGCACGTATGACGACGTGAAGGCGGCGGGCTACGCCTACGGCCCCAAGCAGGAGGCCGATGCGACAACCAAGGAGACCCACGTCTGGCTACCGTATGGAACCAAGGGCATCTACTCGGAAACCGTGGGCACGAAGGTCGTGGATCCCGAGCCGGGCAATGCGGCCATGATGGTGAATGGGGTGGATGGCTTCACCTGTGTCCAGTGGGGATACAAACTCCATTTCGACAAGCCGATCAGCGGGTTGCGCATGTCCGCATCCTGGGCGGAACTGGGGTTGAAAAACGCGGTTGCCGGGGTCGAGTATAGCGTCGATGGCCAAAAATGGACCACGCTCTATCAAACCGAGAAGGGTGGGATCGTCAACGAGTTCCTCGATCCCGCCACCGTCAAGGCCACCGGCTTGAAGACGCAGGATCTCACCATCCGCTTTTATTCCCGCAGCAAGACCGATCCCGCCTCGCCGACGGCGGAGGGCGCATGGTTCAAAATCCGGACC
>JBAYTU010000105.1:0-11143 GCA_041675465.1 Terrimicrobiaceae bacterium
GGAGGGCGAACCTCCGTGTGAGCCCATTTATTACGGCTCAGACGGAGCTTCGCCCTCCCTCGCGTTATCGACATGTCGTCGAACCGCTTCCCTCTCATTTCTTCCCTTACGCGCGGATTTGGGACCATCTCGCGGACAGCAGACTCTCCGCAAATGTCGGCAGATCGCACATCAATTCCATCTAAAGATTCCATCCATTTTATCATAACATTCTTTCCTCCGTGATGTCAGGATTAAGGCAATCAATCCGCCGCGTTTATGAACATCCATATCCCCGCCCAAGAAATCCCAGTCCTCGCCGAGGCCGACGTCGTCGTTTGCGGAGGAGGCTCCGCCGGAGTTTCGACCGCGGTTTCCGCCGCGCGCACGGGTGCCCGTGTCATCCTCCTCGAACGCTGGTCGTCCGTCGGCGGCATGACCACCAACGGCCTGGTCAATGGCTGGCACCGCAGCGACAAGGAAAAGCTCGTCATCCACGGCCTTGTCGAGGAGTCCTGCAGCCGGGCCGAAAAGCATGGATGGATCTGGCGCGACCGCCGGTATCCTCACGCCCACGAAACGCACTGGTTCGAGCCGGAAGGCATGCGCATCGTCTGGCACCGAATGCTCGAGGAGGCGAAGGTGCGCGTGTTCTGCCATCTGCCCTGCGGCGAGCCGGTGGTCGAAGGCGGACGCATCCGCGCGGTGCTTGTGGATACCAAACAAGGGCGCCGCGCAGTCACCGGCCGCATTTTCATCGACGCCACCGGCGATGGCGACATCGCGGCCAAGGCCGGAGTGCCCTTCGACCGCGGCCGGGAGGAAGACGGGCTCGGCCAGTCATGCACGCTCATCTTTGCGCTGTGGGGCATCGACTCCGAAGGCCGCGCCAAGGGCGGCGGCGACGCAGCGGTCGAAAAGGTGATCGCCCGCATGACCGAGCTGCGCAACCGCGGGGAGTTTCCGCCATTCGCAGAGGCCCTCAGCGGCCATTTTCTGCGCAATGCCCGCGACGGCGACATGTGGAACATGCTGCCGGTCGTTGGCGATATTCTGGACGAGGAAAAACTCACCCGAATGTGCGTGCGAGCCCGCGAACAGTTGGTGAGTTACCTGGAATTATGGCGCCGGGAAATGCCGGGCTTCGCCGAAGCGCGCATCGCCCGCACCGGCAGTTCGCTGGGACTCCGCGAGTCGCGGCGCATCCGGGGCCGGATGCGGCTGGAGGCCGACATGGTGCTGGAGGCACGCAAACAGCCCGACGCGCTCGGCCACGGTGTGTGGATGATCGACATTCACGACCCGAAGGGATCAGGCGACACCACCCACGGCGAAAAGACGAAGGATGGCTGGCAATCGGGCGACCGCGCCCACACCGCGAAACCGGCGAAGCGCTGGCTCAAACCGGGGACGAGCTACCACATCCCGTATGCAATGTGCCTGACGAACGAAATCTCCAATCTCGGCGTCGTGGGCCGCTGCACGTCGGCCACCCACGAGGCGCTTGGCTCCGTCCGGGTGCAAACCCACTGCCAGGTCATGGGGCAGGGCGTCGGAACCGCCGCAGCCATCGCGGTGGACCGCGGCCTGGACCTCGCCGACGTCCCGATTCGCGAATTGCAACATCGCCTGAAAGCCGACGGCGTCTATCTCGAGGATATTCCCTTGGATGCTCCCCCCAATGCAAACAGGCGGCAGTCACGCTTGCCCGAAAGACAAGTGCCATGCCTTTGAAAAATCCGGTTTGAGACATAGAGGGGCAGCCCTCGTCCAACTCGTGGAATCCTACCGCAACGCCGAAGGCCAGCCCCGCCAGCGCGTGGTGGTTTCCCTTGGCGACGCCAGTGTGCCGGAGGCGGAAAAACACCGCATCGCCCGCGTGGTGGAAAACCACCTCTCTGTTTTATGCTGGTTCCAGCCCCGCCATAAGAAACTTGGGTTAAGTGATTGCCAAACCAAAAAAATCACAAAACGGCGGCTTTTTCCGCTCGTTTTTCAGTCCGACAGGCTGCTAGTTTGGTTCCGAATCGGCGGCGCACGGGAGGCTGCCCCGCAAAATTTTTTTCGACGATGAACCGTTTTGCTTTTGTTTTTCTGCTGGGCTTTTGCTCTTGGATTGCCCCGCTCGCGGATGTTCATGCCTCGGAGAGGGGGACCTCTTTGTCGGGGCGCCTGATGTCACTTTTCGCGCCGCGCGCCGAGACCTCCCGCTACGATTCGCGCATGGTTCTTGCATCGGAAATCGCGTCCAGGCGCGCTTTCAAGAAGCCGACGTGGCGTTGCTGGCATTATGTCAAGGACGCCCTGTTGGGCGCGGGGTTGATTTCCAAACGTCCCGTTTCTTCCTGGGCCAGACAGGCGGGCGACGAGTTGTGCGGCACGTATGGTTTCAAAAAATTGCGGATCACCGACCCGTTGCGCGCGCCGGTGGGAGCGGTGATTGTCTACGGGGGCGGGGATGCGGGCCATGTGGAGCTTCGCACCGCGTCCGGTTTCGCGAGCGATTTTATTTCGCCGACCCCGTATCCCCGTCCTTTGATCGGAATTTACGTGAAAGAGATTTAGGGTCCGCCAGAATCAAACCCAGAGCTTGCGGTCCAGAGTCCGGTATTGGATGGCTTCGCCGATGTGGGAGGAGTCGATGCTTTCCGCGCCCGCAAGGTCGGCGATCGTGCGGGCGACTTTGAGGATGCGGTCGTAGGCGCGGGCGCTGAGCTGGAGGTCTTCCATCGCGTGCCGGAGCATCTCCTGCCCGGAGCTGTCGAGCGCACAGAACTTTTTGATCTGGCTGTGGCCCATCCGGGCATTGCAGTTGGTCTTTTTTCCAGAGGCAAACCGATCCCTCTGGCGCCCGCGGGCTCGGATCACGCGTTCGCGGATCGCGGACGAGGGTTCGGCGGGCTCGTTGCTGGAGAGCTCGCGGTATTGGACCGCAGGCGCTTCGACGTGGATATCGATGCGGTCGAGCAGAGGCCCGGAAATCCGGGAGCGATAACGCTCGACCTGCGCGGGCGAGCACCTGCACTCGCGGGCCGGATCCCCGAAAAATCCGCACGGGCAGGGGTTCATGGCGGTGACCAGCATGAAGTCCGCAGGAAAAGTCATGGTGCCCGCAGCGCGGGAGATGACGACCCATCCGTCCTCGAGCGGTTGCCTCAAAACCTCGAGCGTCGAGCGTTTGAATTCCGGGAGTTCATCGAGGAAAAGAACCCCGTTGTGGGCGATGCTGACTTCGCCGGGTGCCGGGTTGGCCGAACCTCCGAGGAGGCCGATGTCGCTGATCGTGTGGTGCGGAGAGCGGAATGGGCGGTGGGCCACAAACGCATTCTTCTCGTTCAGCAGCCCGCAGATGCTGTGAATTTTTGTGGTTTCGACCGCTTCCTCCAGATCCATCGGCGGGATGATCGTCGGAATCCTCTTCGCGAGCATGCTCTTGCCCGACCCGGGCGGACCTATGAACAGGATGTTGTGCCCTCCGGCCACCGCGATCTCGATGGCGCGTTTCACCTGGAACTGGCCTTTGACCTCCGAAAAATCGGCTTCTTCCGGGCGGGCGGCCGAGAGCCGTTCCTGCGCGTTGCCGGGCACCGGCAGCAGTTCCTTCTGCTTGCTGAGGAATTCGTAGGCCTCGCGGAGGTTCCTCGCGCCATAGATGTCGATGCCTTCGACGATGGCCGCCTCGGGGGCGTTCACCAAAGGGAGAACGACCGCCTTTTTCCCGCGGTTCCGGGCTTCGATCGCGATCGGCAGCGCGCCTTTCACGGGGCGGATTTCTCCCGTAAGTGCCAATTCCCCGACGACCAGGCACCGTTCCAGGCGCGGCAACTCCGCCCGCAGAGCCGCCGCCACCATCCCGATGGCGATCGGAAGGTCAAAACTCGGCCCCTCTTTTTTTATGTCTGCCGGGGCCAGGTTGATCGTCGTCCGCTCCCTCGGCCAGCGGAACGCGCTGTTCGCAATGGCCGTCGTCACCCGGTCCTTGCTTTCCTTCACGGCGGTGTCCGGCAATCCCACCACCACGATCTTCGGTTCGCCCGCTCCGGTGTTGACCTCGATTTCCACCTCGAGCGCGTCGACGCCTTGGATGGCCGCGGAAAAAACACGTGTGAGCATTGCCGTCTTCTACCAGATCCCCGAGGGCTTTGTCCAAGCCCCCATTTTTCCGCAGGTCGGCATTCGCTTGCGTTGCCGCAGTTTTTGGGAAAGGATCACCGGCGTATGGATACGATGGAGTCTGGCTCTGCGTATGCAACCTCGAGGGGGGCACCTCCCGCAAAGCCCCGAAGACATTCCCTGGCAGAGGGGAGGATCCGGGAGATGCTGGGTTTGGCGGGCATCGCCGTGAATGGGACCCGTCCGTGGGATTTGCAGGTCCACAACGACCGGCTTTATTCGCGGCTGATGGCGGACGGGACGCTCGGTCTCGGCGAATCCTACATGGAGGGATGGTGGGATTGCGTCGCGCTCGACGAGATGTGCTGCCGGGCGATCCGCGCGGGGATCGAGGAGAGGATGCCGTGCACGTTCAAAGCGGTCATCTCGCTGGCGGCATCGGCCCTTCTCAACCCCCAAACCAAACGCCGGTCGCGACGGGTCGGAGAAGTTCACTACGACTTGGGAAACGATTTTTTCGAGGCGATGCTGGGTCCGGCGATGCAATATTCGTGCGCGTATTTCCGGGATACGGATGACCTGGCCGAGGCGCAGAAACGGAAGCTGGATCTGATCTGCAGGAAACTCGGGTTGAAGGCCGGGATGCGCCTGCTCGACATCGGCTGCGGCTGGGGCGGGCTCGCGGAGTATGCAGCCCGGCACCACGGCTGCCAGGTCGTCGGGATCACCATTTCCCGCGAACAGCAGATCTATGCAGGAGAGGCATGTCGCGGTCTCCCCGTGGAGGTCCGCCTACAGGATTACCGCGATGTGCGGGAGGTTTTCGACCGAATTATCAGCGTCGGCATGATGGAGCATGTCGGCTACAAGAACTACCGCAACTACCTGGAAACCGCCTGCCGGTGTCTCGAGGATGGCGGGCTTTTCCTCTGCCAGACCATCGGGGGAGACCGGTCGAGGACGGGCACCGACCCGTGGATCAGCCGGTATATTTTTCCCAACTCCATGCTTCCCTCTGCCGGGCAGGCGGCGCTGGCGACGGAGGGATTGTTCGTCATCGAAGACGTGCAGAATTTCGGCGCGGATTACGACCGAACCCTCCTCGCCTGGGAGAGGAGGGTCAACGAGGCATGGGATCGTTTTTCCGGACGCTACGGGGAAACCTTCCGCCGGATGTGGCGGTTTTATCTCCTGAGCTGTGCGGGGGCCTTCCGCGCCCGCAGCCTCCAACTGTTTCAGTTCCTGTTCTCCAAGGGCGGCATCGAAGGGGGATATGTCCCCGTGCGGTAAACCCGGATGCCGCGGGAACCAGGAAACGGGATGAGGTTCCCCTCCCCCCAATGTCCGAGATTGCCCCGCCATGCACAGGCTTATAGTATGGGCGCTGTCGGTGTCGGCTCGGGTGGCGAAATTGGCAGACGCGCCAGACTTAGGATCTGGTTCCGAAAGGAGTAGGAGTTCGAGTCTCCTCCCGAGCATTTCCTCTGGAAACCGCATAAACAAAGGCTCTGAAGGGTTTTTTGCTTTCTGGAGCGTTCCCACAGGAAACGGATGGAATTTACAGGAAGTGCCCAGAAAGTATCCGCCATTTGTCCGCCAAAAATCTCCGGAAATTCTGCCTTTGCAGGAAGGTGTTTCAAAATCTCATGCGAATGCCGTGGGAATGCCGCTGCGGTTGATGCTCATTTTCTAGCCACCTGCCGAGATCCGGAGGATTTCGATTCGGTCGCCGTCGCGGATCGGAGTGCTCTCCCATTCCGGCTTTCGCAACGCCAGACCATTGTGTTCGACGAGCACCAACGGTTCGGGCAGCCCCATCTCCTCCACCATTCCGGCCACCGTGGCAGCCTCCAGGCTCCGCTCGGCACCGTTGACCGTCAGCGTCTTCATCCCGGAAATGGGGGCTCCCGCGGCGGGACGCGGTCCGTGTTTCGCCAATGCGGTTTTCGTCCTCATGCGGCGCCGAGGATGCCCGCATCCCAGTCTTTCCAGACCGGCTCCAGCCCCATGCGGGCGAGCGTGTCTCCCATGTCGCGCGCATCCCGCCCGTCGGAAATCGCGAACTGCTCGGTCGCCGCAGTCCCTCCGGTTCCATCCACCGCCTTTCCGCGCACCGTCAGGTGAAGCGCGTTGCGGCCCTGCCCGGTATAGCCGCCAGGCTCCGTGTGGCTCCCGGCGCTCATCATGGTCACGCCGAGAGGTGCCACGACATCTCGCAGCGTCCGGGATTCGCGGGTGCTCAACACGATGCCGACGGTTGGAAATGTCACCCGCAGCGCGCACAATAGCTGGATGAACTCCCGGTCGGGTAACGGGTGCGGCGGCTCGAACGCGCCGGCGGACGGACGCAGCCTGGGCAGGCTGACCGTGATTTGCGAACGCCAGCAGACCCGCTGCAAGTATTCGAGATGCTCCGCCAGCGCCACGGCTTCCTCCCGCCAATGCCAGAGCCCGAAGAGCGCCCCAATCCCGATCCTGCGGAACCCCGCCTCGTGGCCTCTCTCCGCCGTGTCCAGCCGCCGGTCAAAATCCTTTTTCGGCCCGTGAAGATGCATTTTCCGGTAGGTGTCCCGATGGTAGGTCTCCTGATAAACCACCAGCCCCTCCGCTCCCGCAGCCACCAGCGGACGGTAGGCCCCGACCTCCATCGGGGCCACCTCGACCGACAGTCCGGGAACGAATCCGCGCAGCCGCCCGATGCAGCGCGCCAGATACTCGCCGCTGACAAACTTCGGGTGCTCGCCGGCCACCAGCAACAGGTTCCGGAACCCCTCGGCCACAAGGTGCCTCGCCTCGGCCTCGACCCCGTCGATTTCGAGCGTCACCCGCTGGATCGCATTCTCGCGCGAAAACCCGCAGTAGGCGCAGGAATTGATGCATTCGTTCGACAGGTAGAGCGGCGCGAACAACCGCATCGTGCGCCCGAAATGCCGTCTCGTCAGGGACGCAGCCTCGGCCGCAAGCTGCCCGAGCCCTCGCTTGTCCGTCGGCTCCAGCAACCCATCGAAGGCCCGCACCACACGGGATGCGTCCCTGCGGGAACGGGCGAAAAATTCTGAAAACGACATCTGGAAAACCTTCGGTGGTTCGCCGGAAAAAATACACGTCTTTCGACGGATATCACCAGAATTTCCGCAGCGGCGGGAATCCGGCGGGCCGGACACGCCCGAAGCCGCAGCTTCATTTCCGTGTTTTTGCTCTCGCATTTGCTGAACATTCGTGCTCATGGTGTGTCTCTTATTCCCATGACAAAATTTCATCTCTCCGCCGTCATCCTCTCCCCGGTTGCTGCTGCAGCCCTCGCTCTGCTGCCGGCCTGCAAACCCGCGCCCTCTCCGACCGAGGCCCCTTCCACCCCGGCTCCCGCATCGACTCCTGCCGCCGCCCCAGCCGCAACTCCCGCCCCCTCCGCGCCCGGCACAAACACGGCCGCCGCTCCGGAATCCGCCACTCCCTCGACGGAATTGAAAGATCCTGTCGCCAAAGTGAACGGTGAAGACATCACAAAAGCCCAGGTGGAGGAAGCCTTCAACGCCGCCGTGCAGGCCTCCGGAGTCAAAGCCGCCGACCTCACTCCCGACCAAAAATTGAACGGCTACCGCCAGATTCTCGACGAGTTGATCATGGATAAACTCGTGGCGAAAGCGGCTGCAGGCGAAACGGTTTCGGACGAGGATGTCGCCGCCGAAATCGCGAAGCTCAAAAAACAGTTCCCTTCGGAGGAGGCCTTCGACGCCCAGATCAAAGAAGCCGGCCAGTCGCCGGAGAAACTCAATACCGCCCTCCGCACCATGCTCCAGCAACAGCGCTGGATGCAGGGGCAAGTCAAGGGCACGGACCAGATCGCCGAGCCGGATGCGAAAAAGTTCTACGACACGAACACCGAAGAGTTCAAGAACCCCGAAACCGTCAAGGCCAGCCACATTCTCTTCACGGTCAACAAGGATGACTCGGACGAGGTCGTGAAGCAGAAGGAAGCCGCCGCCAAGAAAGCCGCCGCCCGCGCCAAAAAAGGCGAGGACTTCAACAAGCTCGCCAAGGAACTCTCCGAGGAACCCGGTGCCAAGGAATCCGGCGGAGACCTCGGCTTCTTCGCCAAGGACCGCATGGTCCCGGAATTTGCCGAAGCCGCCTTCACCCAGAAACCGGGCGACATCGGCGCACCGGTGAAAACCCAGTTCGGCTGGCATATTATTAAAGTCACGGAGAAAAAACCGGCCGGCACGGTTCCTTTCGAGGAGGTCAAAGACCAGATCACCGCCTACCTCAAGAGCGCCAAACAACGCGAGGCGGTGCAGGCGGTTTTGAAAAAACTCAAGGACTCGGCCCAGATCGAATCCACGCTGCCAACGGGAAACTGAAGGGCCGAATGGCGCGCCAGACAAAACCCACAGCCGGCGTCATCGGGCTCGGCATCATAGGAAGCAGGGTGGTTTCGGCTTTGCGGAAAAGCGGATTCCAAGTGTGGCTGCACAACCGCTCACCCCGGCCGGAACCGAATTTTCTCAGCTCCCCGGCGGAAGTCGCCGAAGCCGCAAAACACATTCAGGTCTTCGTTTCCGACGGCCCCGCCCTGCTGGCCGTCGTCAGGAACCTCGCTCCGGCCCTGACCCCCGACCACGTGGTGATGAACCACGCGACGATTTCCCCGCACGAAACAAGGGATGCCGCCGAGATCGTCGCCTCGAGACATGCAAAATTTCTCGACGCCCCGTTCACCGGCAGCCGCGACGCCGCCGCGCGGGGGGAACTCGTTTACTACATCGGAGGCGATCCGGCGGTCCTGGCCGCCGTCCGTCCCGTCCTCGAAGCCTCCGCGAAACAAATCCTGGAAATCGGGGAAATCGGTCAGGCCTCGGTCGTCAAAATCGCCACCAACCTCCTTGCCGCAACAGCCGTGGAGGCCCTCGCCGAGGCCCACGCGCTCCTCGATAAAAATGGGATAGACCTGCGGAAACTCTCGCTCGCACTCCAGTCGAATGCCGCCCGCTCCCCGCTCCTGGACATGAAGATCCCCGGCATGATCTCGGGTGACTTCGAACCGCGGTTTTCCCTCAAGCACATGTTCAAGGACATCCAGCTCGCCCTGGGTCTTGCCGCGGAGAAGGAAATCGACCTGCCCGCCGCCTCGGCGTTCGCGGGGGCCGCCATGTCGGGCATCCAGCAGGGCTGGGGGGATTCCGACTTCTCCGTGATTTCCCGCTTCTACGGTTTCCCGGGCCAGGGCCACGCGCTTCCCGAAGTGTCCGCAGACGCTGCGGAAGCACCCCCGGCAACGGAAACCAAGGCGGCACGCGGCTGGAGTCTCTTCCGCGGCAGGAAGTGAACAGGGAGGAACGCCTGCGGGCCCTCCGCGCTTCCGGAGGCTGTTTCCCGGTCGAAAACATTTCCAGAATCCGCCTCACCGGGGCCGATCGCGCCAGGTATCTCAACGGGCAGATCACGGTTGACATTTCGAAACTCGCCGACGGCACCGCAAAATCCGCGCTGCTCCTCACCGCGAAAGGCAGGCTCTGCGCCCCGCTTTGGGTCTGGCAGGAAAACGACTCGCTCGTCATCGAGGTTGCGGAGTCCCTGCGCGAGGAAACGCTCACCCGCCTGGAACGATACCTCATCTCGGACGATGTGACCCTCGCAGACGTTGCCCAACCGTCTCCGGTCTTCCATGTCTTTGGAACCGGAACCGCCCCCGCAGACGCCCTCAAAATCAACAGGCTTGGAACCGGCGGATTCGATGCCGCCCAAGCCCCTGCTGGTCTCCCGGTGGCCGAACCCGCCGAAGTGGAATTCCTCCGCATCGAACGCGCCATCCCCCGCTGGGGCCGGGAGCTGGACTCCCATTCCCTGCCGCAGGAAGCCCGCCTGGATTCCTCCTCCGTGGATTTCGACAAAGGCTGCTACGTCGGCCAGGAAGTCGTCTCCCGGCTCAAGAGCGTGGGAAGGGTCAACAGGCGGCTCCATGCCTTCCGGGGAACCCTCGAACCCACACCGGAAGAACGTCTTTCCCTCCATTTGCCCGGACGCCCGGATGATCCGGTCGGCGTCCTCACCAGCAGGTGCCATGATTTTGGGTTGGCGCAAACCCTGGCTCTTGGTTATCTCAACCGTGAATTTGAAGATTCCGGGACGTTCGTAGCCGCAGACAGCGCGGGCAACCCCCTCGGAAAATTTGAAAAACGTCCCATCCTGACCTGAATGAAATCCCACCTCGCCTTCGCCCTCCTTCTCGCCTCGTGCCTCTCCGGCACCCATGCGGCACCCCTCGGGCCGGATGTCGCCGTCCTCCAGATCCGCATCGGAAAAGCGAAGGAACTCCAGCGCGTCGTCATCGGGCTCTACGACGAAACCGCTCCCGTCACCGTCGCCAACTTCAAAGATCTCGCCCGAAAAAAATTCTACAACGGCCTGCGGTTCCACCGCGCCCTGCCGGGAGCCCTCGTGCAAACCGGCGACCCATCCAGCCGGTGGGGCCAGGAAGACCGCACCGGGACCGGAGGCCCCGGATACACCATCCCCGCCGAAATCAAACTCCCCCACCAAAAAGCCTCGGTCGCCATGTCCCGCCTCCCCGACAAAATCAACCCGGCAAAAAACTCCAACGGCAGCCAGTTCTACGTCTGCCTGCAACCCCTCCCGAAACTCGACGGCCAGTTCACCGTCTTCGGCGAAGTCCTCGAAGGCCTCGACGTCCTCGACTACATCAGCAACCAGCCCACGAACAGCAACGATTTTCCATTGCCAAAAATCGTGATAAAATCCATTGTCCTCGAATCGCGCGTCGCCCCACCGGCGAACCAGTAACTCGCTGGCTCCCCGCGCAATTCCCAAGGGTAGGTACCGAAGTGGCCAAACGGGGCGGACTGTAAATCCGCTGGCTTACGCCTTCAGTGGTTCGAATCCACTCCTGCCCACCACCTTAACCCAAGTTTGTAGGCCATCGCGATAATCGCGGGGTTTTTGTTCGAGATAAAATGTGGGATTGAGGGGCATTTCTTCGCGATCTGAGCGGGATTTTTCGAATTACGGATGTGGTGGCCTCAATTTCACGAAC
>JBAYTU010000106.1:0-10904 GCA_041675465.1 Terrimicrobiaceae bacterium
CCCGGCAGGAAATGGAATCCATCGCCTTGACTCGCTCAAGCTTTCATGGGGAATGGAACTATACAATCAGCCCATCGAACTAATTATTGTATCAAGTTATTTCTGGACGACTCCTAAGCGGAAAACTAAACGGGACGACAAGAGAAAATGACACCGCAAGCACAGGGAAACCTGTTTTCATGGAAAGTAACTGCTCGGCAAAGAACCCTGAAAGATCGATCCGGGCACCGGGTCGCCGACCTCCACACACGGGTCGCGTATTCCCGGAATGGCGGCGTTTCCCTGTGTCGGTTTGACGTGTTTTTGCTTGGGGTCAAACAATTTGGCATGTGGGGAAAAACTAGTGGAAACCCTGAACTCGGATTAGGGGAAACCCTCGAAAAATTTAGGGTTTTCCTATCTGGACAGACTTCGTGAAAATGCCCACGGTTGCCGACGATTCAACTCATTGCCGGTGACATCCGATGACATTCCAGCTTTCAAAACACGGCAAAATTTCCCGGGGAAATGCATTTTTCTTCGGGGTGGTGAAGCACCTGCCAGAGCGAAAGAAAAGCCACCAATGATCACTATGGGCGCCAGGTTTCGGAAAATATTTGCGGCAGCAGGCAGGTGCCTGGCGGCAAACCTTGTTGCGATGGCTGCGGTGTCTCTGCCTGGCGTCGCGGAGGGGAGCACCCAGGGGGGGCTCGAATTGCGAAGCGCGAATTCAGGAAATCCGGCCAATCAATTGAGCGCCACACTGCGCATACGAAATACCGGCACGGAACCGCTCCCTCTCTCCGAGCTCGGCATCCGCCTGTGGGTCGGGTTGGGGGCCTCACCGGTTTTTGTTTGCGACTGGGCGGCTCTTGGATCGGGTTACGTGTCCGGCACATTTTCCGACTGGCACCCGGAAATTCCGGGCCCGACCAAACAGCTTTTGCTCCGTTTTGCCGGGAGCAATCTCATCCTGCAACCCGGCCAGGACAGCGGGGAGATCCAGGCGAGAATTTACCGTTCGGACTGGGCTTCCTTCAACCCCTCCGACAGCTATTCTTACCAGGCTGCAGGGGCTGACTGGATCGCCGCGGAACGGCTGGTGCTCTACAGGCAGGTGGCCGGAATGCCGGAGGAACTCCTGGGCGGCACCGAGCCGCCGCCCCCTGTTGCTCCGCCTGCTGTCACTGCGGTGCGGGTCACATACAGCGCAACGGAGACTTCCCCGACGACAAACAGCATGAGGATGGTTGTCGCCATCGACAATTCCGGCACCCAGGCGGTTCCGCTGAAAGATGTCGTTTTGCGGTATTATTTCTCCGCAGAGCCACCGGTTCCAGGTTTTGCGGCCTGGTGCGACTGGGCGAATATCGGCTCCGGCCTCGTGACTTTGAGCGTGGAGGAATTGGACCCTCCTTTCATCGGTGCCACCCATTCGCTCCGCGTCGGGTTTCAGCCGGCAGCCGGGCAGTTGGCGCCGGGAGGTTCGTCCGGAAACATCCAGATCCGATGTTCCAAAACAGACTGGTCGCCATTCAATCAGACCGACGACTACAGCTTCCGGGCAAGCGGCGGGTTCTCGGAATGGGAGAAAATCACCGCCCACTTGGGAGCCCAGTTGTTGTGGGGTTCCGAACCGACCGACCTGCTCCCCCCTCCTCCGGGCTTGGCGGAGTCGCTTTCCGTTCTCTACGCCAACGGGGAGCCCGCCCAAACCACCCAGGGGCTCCGCCTGAAATTCCGTCTCCACAACTCGGGGCCCCAGGCCGTGAATTACGAGCGCCTGAAAATCCGCTATTGGTTCACGGGCGAGGGGACCTCCCCGGTCGTCACATGGAAAGACTATTTTGGATACCCTCTGCAGGAGGCCACGGCGGATGTTGTCCAAATGGAGACCCCGGAAGCGGGGGCCAGCCACTACGCGGAATTGCGCTTCCCAAGCGGTGCGGGACAACTCGCGTCATGGACCGACGGCCCCGAATTGCAACTGCGGTTGAGCAAGGCGGATTGGAGCTTTTTCGACCAAGGGAACGACTACTCGTTCCTGAACACATCAGCATATTCAGCGAATCCCAAGGTGGCACTTTATCTCGATGGCGTCCTGATCGCGGGCCAAGCACCTGGCGCACCAACGCCGACACCACCGCCGACACCAACGCCGACACCGACACCACCACCGACACCAACACCGACACCAACGCCGACACCAACACCGACACCAACGCCGACACCAACACCGACACCAACGCCAGTGGTGAGTATTGTGGGAGGCAACAACCAAATGGGATTGCCGGGGGCTTTTCTGAACCAGCCTCTGTCTGTGGAGGTTCGAAATAGCGCGACCAATGCCCTGATGCCCGATGCGCCAGTTGTGTTTACTGCGGCAAATGGAGGTTTGGCGGAGCAGAGCGGGAGCCTGACGACCACTTCTGCGGCGACCGTCACGACGGGAGCCAATGGCATCGCCCAAGTGTATTTCAAACAGGGAGCGGAACCCGCTATGACGAACACTGTCACGGCGCAGAGTGGAACCTCCGGGACCGTGACATTCACCGCCCGCACGACGCAAAGCGACGGCCTGTGGAGCGAGTGGAAGCTCGACGAGGGAAGTGGAACCACCGCCGAAGAGTTCACGGGATTGACGGCGGATGGCACGCTGACCAACCAGCCGCAATGGTCGCAGGGCTTCGACGGCAGGGGAGGCCTGACCTTCAGCGGATCACAATCCGAAGGCGGCAGCAACGCCTACGTGACCATGGGAAATCCTTCCGACCGGTCGCTGGACTTCGGGAGCGACAGCTTTTCCATCGCCCTGTGGGTGAAATTCACGGATGTCTCTGTTCCGCCGGGTCAGTTCGGGCGCCGGATCATCAGCAAGGGGCTCCAGGGATTCGATGAGGGATACACCATCGTTCTGGAAGGCACGGGGCAACTCCGCGCCGGGATTGGCAGCACGCAGAACAGTGCCTCGCAGGCACTGTTTTTCCGCACGGTGAACGAATACAACGACGGCAAGTGGCACCATGTGGCGGCGGCTTTCGACCGCCAGGATTCGACGGCGCGCATTTTTGTGGACGGAGCCGCCCAAGCCCTGGCCAAGGAAGCGGACACCGGAGGAGCCATTGATCCGCAGGATCCGACACTCGTCAGCTACCCGGCTTTGTCCGCCCTGAGCGCGACGCGCGCGGACATTCCCTTGACCGTGGCCAGCCACATGGGGGAGGGCGACTTTTTCAAAGGCGACGTGGATGACGTGCGCTTCTACAGAAAAGCCATCAGCGCCCAGGAAGTGCAGGCTCTCCACGACGCGGACAGCGACGGCAACGGCCTCCCCGACCGCTGGGAATGGGAAAAATTCGGCCAAACCGGCATCGATCCCGCAGCCGACCCCGACGGCGACGGCTTGGCCAATTTGCAGGAATACGGGCAGGGCTCGGATCCGAAGGATTTCTTTAATGGCAGCCTCCCCAACCTGGCTATTGTCGGAGGAGATAATCAGCGCGGGCCGGGCGGGCAAATCTTGCAGGTTCCTCTCACCGTCGAAGCCTCCGATTCGAACGGGGTGCTCGCCAATGCGCCGATCACTTTCCAAGTCTTGAACGGCGGCGGGCAAGTCGCCTTGGGCAGCAACGGTGACGGTCTCGCTGCGAGCAAGGATGTGAGGACCGGAACCCCCGACGGCCGCGCGTCGGTTTTCCTTTCCCCCGCCGGACCGGCGGGCACGGTTGTTCAGGTGCAGGCGTCGGCCGTCGCAGGAGGCCAGACGAGGTCAGTGACATTTACCGCGACCGTGGCCGCGTATCAAATACCCGCGGTCCGCTTCTCGGGGGGGTATCAATTGTCCTCCGTGACTTTGGGTGCCCCGATTTCCTTTCCGGTAACGGTCATCGACCCCGATCACCGGACGATAAAAGTCGAACTCTTTGCGGGGGGGACGAAGGTCGCGGAATCCCTCGCCGCGCCTTTTACTACGACATGGACGCCTGCCCAATCCGGTCGGGTGGCCCTGGTGGTCAGGGTCGGTGATGCGGATGGAAAATACTCCATGGATGCCAAAATGGTGGATGTCGCGGGGGCAAAGGTGGAGACCGTGGCATATTCGCCGGCTTCGGGCGGCATGGCTGTCGCTTTTCCGGCGGGAACGGATACGGTTGCCTCGCTGCCATTCCAGGAGTCGGCGGTCTATGCCGGTCGGATGGGAAGTGGAAGCGGGGTCACTGCGGAGTCCGGCACCCCGTGGCAGCCGGGACGCTTCGCTCCAGGCGCGGTCTCGTATGTGCTTCAATTTCTCAGCGGGCCCCTGGAAGGCGCGGAGTTCCCGGTCTTGGGGAACTCCTCATCCACCCTCCAGATCGCCGGGATCGCCCCGGGCGACCTGCCACAAGCGGGCACAAGGTTTCAGATTCGCCCCCGTTGGACGCTGAGCAAGGCAGTGCCCGAAAGTTTGTTTGAGAATGGCGGCGGAGAAGTTCCTGAATTGAAGCTGCCAGATCTTGCCGGAGATGGTATCGACCGCCCGTATGCAAGAACATTGACCTGGGCCTCTGGCGGATGGCAGGAAGGAAGCGAAGCTCCCGCCAGTTCTTTGCTTCCTGACTCATGGTTTGTCGTGCGGAACAATTCCACACAGCCAACGGTCTGGCTCCCCATCGGGGATGTTTCCCATACTTCGGTGCAGCTCCCGGTTGGCAAGGATCTCGCCGACAGTGCGCAGGATACTCCTCTCGCTCTGCCCCGGCCCGGTGTTTTCACCCCTGTCGATGCGGGCTTGATGAGCGGCGATGTGTTGCGGGAAAGCCACGAATTGGGAATTCCGGGGGATGTGTTGCTGGGATTCAGTTCAAGGTCTGGCGCGATTGCCAGAACTCCCGATCTTGTTCTTTACCGCCATGGAGGCCAACTCGTCGAACTCGGCAACGAGGCTGCTGACCTGTCCGGCACAAAGATTCTCGATGGCGGATCCGGATGGATCCTCCGCCGGAGCGGACCTCCCGCCAACCTGTTCAACCACGCGGAACATGTCACTCCATGAATAGCCCTTTCCCCAGCCTTGGTATTCTTGAAAGGTCGGCACTCCGTTGGACAACATGGTGTTTCGCCTTCCTCTGCGCGGTCTGCTCCGCACAAGGAGCGGACTCGATTTGCGCCAAAGTCCGCATCGAGATCAGCCAGGAAGTCACCCTCGAGCGCCAGGCATTTGAAGCCAGGATGACCATTTCCAACAACCTCCCAAACGCCTCCATCTCGGATGTCAGTGCCGCCATATTTTTCCGGGATGCGGACGGCAATCCGGTCTCCTTCACCGCGGATCCCAATAATCAGGAAGCGGATAAGAAGTTCTTCGTCACGGTGCCAATGATGCCCGCAACGATTCCTTCCGGCTCCTCGAGCAAACTGACATGGCTCATTCTTCCCACAACCGGGGCGGGAGGGACCGATCCTGCCGGGCGGCTCTACTTCTCCGGA
Organism: Terrimicrobiaceae bacterium; assembly: GCA_041675465.1. GTDB lineage: Bacteria > Verrucomicrobiota > Verrucomicrobiia > Chthoniobacterales > Terrimicrobiaceae > QYQL01. The sequence goes on from JBAYTU010000106.1 coordinate 5,446, forward strand.
GCCACCCTCACCTACACGGCGCTGGGCCGGACGGAAATTGTCGAGGTCGAACCGGATTTCATTTTCGTGAAACCCCAGCCGAACCTCAGGCTCGATTACTTCCTCCCCCGCGAAACTTTTGGCGATGATCCCCTGACGGCCTCGGTTGTCGAACCCGTCGAGCCCTATCACCTCGGCCTCAGGCTGCTGAACACCGGGGCAGGACCCGCCCAATCCGTCGCGATCTCGTCCGGCCAGCCACGCATCGTGAGCGACGATCAGAATCTGGCTGTTTCCTTCAAGATCACGGCGGCTGCCGTGAACGACCTGCCCGCCCCGCCGCAAATCCAAGTCCCTATCGGAACCATCCTGCCTTCCTCCGCCGCGACGGTGGCATGGCAGATGGAGACCTCGCTTTACGGGCATGTCGCGAGCTTCGATGCCACCTATTCCCATGCTGACGAACTGGGCGGGCGGGCGACGTCGCTTTTCAGCGAGACCCATACCCACGAACTGCTTGGAATCGTGCGGGTCGATCTTCCCGGACGTGACAATACCCGCGACTTCCTGGCTGTTTCTACAGACGGGAACGGTGTCAAAACGACCGGGATTTTTGAATCTGACGGGCTTTCGACCACGATTCCGGCTTTGTTTGCCACCGACCTGCCGATGAGCGGTGCCGGGGCTCGCCGGACTCTGGCCGCCACGTTCACGGGTGCCCCCGAGTTTGCTTGCCTGAAGGCCCCCATGCCGGCGGGCGTCGGACCTGCCATCCTCCGGGCGGTTCGTTCGGATGGAAAAGTCCTGCCGACCGGGAATGCCTGGGTTTCCAAAACCCGTAATCCGGCGGAGCAATACGAGCGTTTCGTCAATGTTTTCGACACGTCGGTCCCTGCGGCGGTTTCCTACGACATCGAGTTCGGGGCCGCATCCAATCAGGCCCCGGTCTTTGCTCCCCTGCGGAACCTGGTCGTCCATCCCGACACGCCGCTCTCATTTGCGGTCAGAGCCAGCGACCCGGATGGCCCGCTTCCCGCGGTGAGCGCTTCTCCGCTCCCAGCTGGTGCTTCCTTTGTTCCGGGTGTCGGCTCGGGGGCATTTTCCTGGACGCCCTCTCCGACCCAAGCCGGTTCCTACGTCCTGGCTTTTTCTGCAAGCGACGGCATCGCCGCGAGTTCGGCATCCATGCTCGTGAAGGTCGTCGATGGGACGAAATCCCTTCTCGACGAGTGGAAAGAGCGTTGGTTTGGCGCGGAAACAGATCCCAACATCGTGGCAAACTGGGCGGACCCCGATGCCGACGGGCTCTCCAACCTCCTCGAATACGCACTCGATCTCGATCCCACCACCTCATCAATCGAAAGCAAACCGGTTATCGGACGAACCCAGATCGACGGAAAAAACTACCTGACGCTCACTTACGTCCATCGCACGGAGGATCCCAGGCTCGTGCTGGAAACTGTCGCCAGCAGTGACGTGAAGCTGAACGAAGATCAGTGGGTGGCCCAAACTGTGGAACTGTCCGAATCCCAGGACGACCTTCCTCCTGGCATGCGGCGCACGACTTTCCGCGACTCCACCGCCCTCGAGGACGCAGGATACCGGTTTCTCCGCCTGCGCGTCTCTCTTGAACCATGATGAGCCGCCCTTCCCATCGAGTGCATGACAGGAAAGTTACCGTCTCGGGCAGAAAGGTAGGGACTGACCTCTGGGCTGTCCGTCAACTTCCTCTGCGGCGGGCCGGGACGTCCCGCCCTACCTTGGTAACTTTGATGTCATGCGGCCCTTCCTGCCATCGTTTCGCAAAGCCGCTTGGCGTCGCCGTCCTGGTGGGCCTTGTCGTGGTCGCCGGTTATTTCGCCACCCGGAAGCCCGCCCCATCGGGATCGTATAATCTCGGGCGGATCCCCCTTGCCTCCGAGATCCTCCACGAGTTCGTGGTTTCGAATCCTTTCCCGGATCGTCTCGTCCTTTCCGGCGTCCGGACCACGCACCCGGACGCAACCATTGTGGCCTACGATCCGGTGATCCCACCCCACGGCCAGGGCTCGGTGCGCGTGCAGTTAAGTCCTGCCGAGGTGGGGCCTTTGCAGGCGCGGTTTTTCATCGACTACGCCGGACATCGCCACGGCCTGCGCCAACTCGCGTTCCATGGAGTGGTCGCCCCTCCCGCCCTGCCTGCCCAGGATGCCACTCTCGCCCCCGACCTCCTGATTTCCGCATCCGAACTGCTCGCTCTCCTCAACCTGCCGGGCGAGCAGACTCCTGTTGTGGTGGATGTGCGCGGAGCGGAGGACTACCAGCGGTCACACCTGCCCGAATCCCTGAACATGCCGTCCTTCCAACTCAAGGCCAGCCAGCATCTGAAAACCCGTCCACTCGTCCTTGTCGGGGATGGACCTCAGACTGCCGCCCAACTTCAAAAAGCGGGCTTCGAATCTGTCCGCATCTTGGATGGTGGGATTCCCGCGTGGCAGGCTCTGGGAGCTCCGCTTTTGGGGTCGGAGCGCGGCCTGCCCGCCGAGATTTCGCCTGCTGCCTTCCTCCAAGCCGCTTCTTCCCAAGAAGGCTGGCAGGTTATTGACGCGCGAACGAAAGACCTGCCGCTTCCCATTTCCGCCCCGTCCACCCAGGTATCAATGGAAAGCCTTCAATCCCCCGACTCCATTGCTAAGCTCGGCCTCCCCAAAGGATCGAAAGTCATAATTCTCACCGACCAGGGTGCCGGACGCGAATCCCTGCACACCTTCACCGAGACCATGAAGGGAGTGCCCCTCTGCTTCGTCCGCGGCGGAGCCGACGCCGTCAACCGCGAACTCCTCCGGATCGCCCGCTCCCAGATCAAGCCTGTCACCGCCAGCATCAACGGCACCGCCACCGCTTCCAACAAACGCTTCAGCCGCTCCATCGGAGGCTGCCGCTCCTGCCCTTAACACCTTTCCCTTATTTTCATGATCCCCGACGGCCCCGACTTCCAACGATCCCGATTCCCAGCTTCACGGGTTTTCCTGATTCCTGCACTTGTCGCTATTTGCGCTTGGCTTTGTGCCGCCGTCTCTGCCATGGCATCGGGAGAAGTGCCGTATTTCAACGACTTTGAATCAACTGTCGGTTCCGAATGGTCTTCGACAACCACCGACAACTCGGCCTCGGCCAATTTCACACGTTTCTCCGGAAATTTCGGTGGAAACAGCACCCAGGAACTCTCTGTTGAAGGTTTGACCGTTGGAGAGACCTACACGGTCGCATTCGATCTCTACGTTCTTGATTCGTGGGATGGCAACAACGCCACTGCGGGAGTGGGACCGGACTACTTCAATGTCAGCGTCAATGACACGCAACTCTTCCATTACACGTTCAGCAATGTCAACGGTACACTTCCAAACACATTTCAATCTTTTCCCGACGGACCGGAACTCGGACTCACAAACCTCGGTTATTGGGTATATCCCGATGCCGTCTATCGGAATATTGAAGTCAAATTCACCGCTGCTGACACGACGGCGGTCATCTGCTTCCAAGGTCAAAACCTTGAACCGATTGACAACGAATCCTGGGGCTTAGATAATGTCGGAGTTAAGCTTACCAGCGATCTCCCTGCCGCCATCGTGGCGACCACGACGCTGCCGCCCGAGGGAGGAGAGTTCATTGGGGCCTTTCATGGGTTTTCCATTGCGGCAAGCAGGGACCTTCTTGTGAGCTCTGCGGCTGCAATTTCTAATTTCTCGCTAAGGGAGGCCGGATCGAATGGACTATTTGGCGATGCCGATGATGTGCCTGTCACGCTGTTGCCTGCACTCAACGGCAACAGAACGGTCGCCTTCACTTTCTCAACGTCTTCGCTTCCGCCTGGAAAATACCGGTTCGAAACCACAAGCCAACTGGTCGATCTTGACGGAAACGCCGTCACAGTTTTTACCCGCGAGTTCTCTGTGATCAAGGATTTGGACGGAGACGGGATGCCCGACAGCTACGAACTGGCCAACGGATTGAATCCGTTGCTGGATGACAGCTTGGAGGATCAGGACGGGGACCGTGTGCCGAATATTTTCGAGTATCAGCACGGGACGCTGGCGAATGATGCCAATTCGAAGCCGGAGGCAACGTTTGTGGTCGATCCATCGGTGCCTGACAACAGTTCGAATGGCAAAAGCTGTGTCACGATCCAGGCGGCGGTGGACAAAGCGCAGGAGGGGTATGATTCTGGACAGGGGTGGGTGAATCCGAAACCCTACGCCATTATCGAAGTCAAAGCGGGAGTTTATGAGGAAGAGGTTTATATCTGGAAAGTTCCGATGCTGCTCCTTGGGGAGTTGGGTTCCCCGAAGGGACCGGTGGAGATTCGCCCAAATCTGAGATGGGATGACTGTGCCTTGTATGTGGGCAGCGCTTCTGTGGTGGACGGGTTTGTGATTTCGCACAAATCAGGACATAAGGGGGAAGGGGTATGCGTAGGCTACAATGCCAATGATGGCACGGGAGCTTCCAAGCGCAGGTTTGTCAACTGTCTGATCCACGATAACCATGCCGATTGGGAAGGCGGTGGACTTTACAATTACTCAGCCGATTTGAGTCTGGTTCATTGCACGATTTCCGGGAATACCTCCGCCACAGAGGGCAATGGAATATACACCAATGATGGCAGAGTGGAACTGATCAACAGCATCGTCTGGAATCCGGTGGCGGTCGATGATCCGAACCTTGCGGATGAAGAAATTGCCAATTTCGGAACGGGCTTTACCACCAGCAACAGCATCATCGGAGGGGGCGAACAGGGAGGGATCAACGAAAATCCGCAACTGACTGCCTCAGGATATTTGAAGGCTGGTTCGCCGGCGATCAACCGCCCCGGAGTGACATTGGCCAAAGCCTCGCTGGTGGATATCCACGGGACCCGGCGGAATATCAATGCGGCACCCGCTCTCGGGGTCGAGGAGTGGGTGGACACTGACAATGACGGATTGCCCGACTGGTGGGAAATGAAGTGGTTCAGCGCGTTGAACGCTGCCGACCAGCCGGATGACAATGACGGACTCACAACGGCGGAGGAGTTCGCGCTTGGAGCCGATCCGACGAAGGCGGATACTGATGGAGACGGTTTGACGGACGGGCAGGAAAAGCTACTCGGAACTAACCCTACGAATTCTAACACCGATGGCGATGGAATGCCCGATGCATACGAGACCGCTAATGGATTAAATCTATTGGCCGACGACACACAACTGGACAAGGACGGGGACGGGATCCCGAACCTGTGGGAATATGTGAACGGGTCATTGGCAGGAGACAAGGAGAGCATGAATTCTGACTGGGTGGTGGACCCGGCGCACGGGGGAGACTTCCCAACGGACAATATTCTCTCGACGATCACAGAAGCGATCAATGCGGTTCCGGTGGACAACGGGAATGTGGCGGCGAGCTACAAGAGCATATTGGTGAAGAGCGGAACCTATCCGGAAAGCGTGGGGATCCTGAGCAAC
>JBAYTU010000107.1:0-10656 GCA_041675465.1 Terrimicrobiaceae bacterium
GATCCTCGCTGTTGAACCAACGCCCGGCTTGGCTGAGACATGCCGACGGAAAGGGATAACAATCCTGGAACAGACGGTCGAGTCGCTTGACCGGCAGGCGATATCTGCGGATTTTGTCGCCAGTTTTGAAGTCATTGAACACCTGTTTTCTCCGTACGAATACCTGCGTATCTGCCGCGATCTTTTGAAACCCGGAGGGTTGTTGCTTGTCACATGCCCCAGTTGCAAAGGATTTGATGTCATGACCCTCGGAGCCGCCTCAACAACCTACGATGCGGAACACCTCAATTACTTCCATCCGGATTCGCTTTCCTTGTTGGTCAAAAAATGCGGGTTTGAGGTCTTGGAAACTAGCACACCCGGTCGCCTGGATGCCGATATTGTACGCAGCCGTGTCCTTAAGGGTGAGTTGAATCTGCATGAACAACCTTTCCTCCAACATGTCCTTGTCACGGAATGGGAAACAAAAGGGCAGATTTTTCAGGATTTTCTGAGCAATAACAACCTCAGCTCCCATCTCTGGCTCCTGGCCCGCCACTCAACGGATTAAGAACTTTTATTTTGGCTGTCTTTTCTCGTTTTATTCTGGATGCTCCCAGAATTCTCCGGCTTGAAAACAGAGAGTTTTCCGATTCTCTCCCAGAGGATCAAATCCTGTTAAAATCCGAGGCAAGTGCTATTTCCTTGGGAACAGAGTTGGCGGCTTATGCTGGTCTTCCGCCATTGCGTCCCACTGTGTCCCCTTATCCGAGGGTCCTTGGCTATTGCTGTATCTCCCGTATCGCAAAGACAGGCAATTGCGTGAAAAACCTGACGGTGGGACAAAGGGTATTTTCCCATCAACCGCATGAAAGCGGCGGAACATTGAGCGAAAAAGGAGCGCTTTGCGTAATCCCCGAATCCATTTCCAGTGAAACAGCCAGTTTGATCTATTTTTGCCAGCTTGCCCTCGCGGCTGTTCAGACACTTGATCTCCATGAGAAAAAATCCGCCCTTGTTTTCGGTCTCGGTACAATAGGTCTTTGTGCGGTTGCTGTCATCAAAGCTCTTGGTTTGCATTGCATTGCCGTTGGGAATCGTCCGACGCAAACATGTTTGGCCGCTAAACTGGGTGCAAATGCGGCATGTTCCAGCAACAAAGATGCCAGGCGTCTTATCAAGGAATATTTTGACGGGCGGGTCGATGGCATCATTGCTACTGCCAATCCTTGGTCTGCATGGCAGGAAATGTTGAATCTTACTTCTCCCAACACCAAAATCGGTGTGCTTGGATTTCCAGGACGCGGAGAGCCTCCTCCGGATTTCAATCCTCTCGACTCCCAACATTTCTATGAGAAGCAACTTCAACTGTTAGCCTGCGGAATACCACCCGCAAAAGAAGATTGTCAGGATGCGCTAAAGGCCAATTTGAATCATCTTTTGGATTTGATGCAAAAAAGGACTCTCTCCCTTGATGCCCTGTTGGGAAACACTGTTGCGCCCGATGAAGTTGGGGCATTTTTTGAAAAATGCCTTGCCGGAAACAAACCTCCGAAGCCTGCAATTATTGACTGGAGAAATTTGGCATTGTAATGGATTTGGTCCGTTTTGCTCTCATTGGATGCGGTCGGATGGGGATAACCGCGGATGATGTTGCTTCCCACTGGATTACATCGGATCTCTGGATGCCACTTAGCCACGCAAGTGCTATCCGCGCTTCTCCGGAATGTGATCTCGTCGCTGTCTGTGACAGCGATCCCGCACGTCTTCATGCTGCAAGGGAACGGTACAAGGTGGAATTTGGATTCGAGAATGTTGAAGAAATGCTGGACAAGATCCGTCCTGATGCCGTGTGTATCGCCACCAGGACGCGGGAACGTGCCCCGATTATTCGCACCTGCATTGCTGCGGGAGTAAAAGGGATTTTTTGCGAGAAGCCGCTATCCCTCACTCTGGAGGACGCCGATGAGATTCACTCCCTTGTCCAAAATGCGGGCATTCCTTTTCTCCTTGGTACACGCAGACGCTTCATGCCGGTTTATGAACGGGCTAGAAACGAGTTTTGGTCCGGACGTGTTGGAGAGCCGCAGACCGTTTTATTGGAATTCGGTGCAGCTCCATTGCTTTGGACACATCCCCATACCGTCGATCTGGCGTTCTTCATGGCGAACGACAGTCCCATGCACAATTTGGAAGCAAAATTAGATTATCCTTCAGGCTCATGGTCCGGAAACAAATTGGATTGTGATCCTTATGTAAGGCATGCCATATTGGAATTTCGCAATCATATTACGGCTCATATCCTGCGTTCAGGCGGGCTCGACGTGGTACTTTCCGGAAGCGAAGGAAAAATCACAATTGCCAGCGACGGGCTCTTTACACATATGCGTTTGAAGAATGAGCGACCAGGAAAACTTGACGCGGGAATGTTCGGTCGGCGTCTTGATATTCCCACCCCGCGGGAAATTTCGGGAACAGTTGCGACCATCACACTGCTGGCCAAGGCGGTAAAAGGAGACAAAAGCGGACTCCCTGATGCAAATTGTTTCCTGAACAATATGGAAGTTTTGTTCGGATTGGTCGAAAGCGATTTGCGTTCCGGAGAACGTGTTGACTGTCCGTTGCCGAGACGCGGCCTGCAGATTACAGGCCGTATCGGAAATCTTTATCCTTAGATCATGTTTGGATTCAAAGACAGGGTTTCAGAAACGCTTCATTCCCTACGGAAATTGGCCGGATCGTCTGCAAAAGCGCCACGCATTGTAAGAATGATCCGAACGTATGAAAAACGACTTTCATATTGGAGCAATCTTCCCCCCCTTTCTGTATCTGGTGAAAAAATAATCGGCATTCTGGTTTGTCCATGGCTTGAAACAGCTGTTCCGCTTTTTTCTATTGAACTTGGCTTCGTTTTGGCTTCCGAAGGCTTCAATGTCACTCTGATCTGGGATCCCGGCGAGCCTTTTGGAGAAGAATGTCGCCCACAAGAAAAACGGGCTTTGGAAAAATTGCTTTCCAAGGTTTCCCGTATCTTGAAGGTGGCAAGTCCTCCCGAACTTGCCCGCCCGGTGGATCCCCGATGGATGACCAACTCGGAAAGAATAGTTCGGAACAATGCCATTGCCCGGAAAAAAGGCGAAGACGCCGCATCTGCTTACTATGAGGAAAACCTCCGGATTGTCCCGAAGGTTGCCATCCATTTCAGTGCGATCGAATCTCTTTTCGAGAAAAATGACTTCCAGTGGATCATGGTACCCGGAGGAGTTTACAGCACCAGCGCGATGTACCGGGATGTTTCCTCAGCATTCGGGGCAGGTTGCACTACATTTGATTCCGATGCGGGCATGTTGATGTTCTGCAATAACGGAGTCGCCACGCACCACACCGATATTCCAGAAGCTTGCCGATTGCTCTTCAAGGACCTCCGTGAGATTCCCCAAGCAAAATGTACCATGCACCGCATGGTCGAAGACGAACTTCAAGCCCGTTGCCAAGGCACAGATTTCTGGAACTTTCAGAAGATACCAAGCCAAGGCTCCTCCGCAATTCCATGCGACGTTTTGGTTCCCCTGAATCTGCGCTGGGACACCGCTGCACTGGACCGTGAACTGGCATTTTCTTCCGTCAAAGAGTGGCTTGCAACCTTGAGCGATTGGGCCAGAAAAAATTCCGGCGTACATGTCTGCGTTCGCCAGCATCCGTGTGAGAGGCATGAATATGCACGTGGAACGGATGATATGGCTGAGTGGATAGCGGCTTTGGGAGCCAGCGTTCCCAATCTTCATTTTATCAAAGCCGACGACCAGGTGAGTACATATGATCTTTTGCGATCAACCCGTGTGGTCGTTCCCCATACCTCGACAATCGTTCTTGAAGCGGCATTGAGGCGAATACCATCTGTTTTGGCGTCAAGAGTGTACTACGAGGACCATGGATTCACTTGGTCTTGCCGGAATCAATCCGAGTTCACCGCCCGCCTTGAAGAAGCTTTGTCCGGACAATTGCTGATTTCCGATGATAAGCACGAGAAGGCGGAAATCATATTCTTTCTGACCCAACTCTGTGCGGTATTGAGGACCAAGTTCACTCCCATTCCCGGGGATTTTGAAGTCTGGTCTTTGGAGTCCCCTTCGGAATTGTTGGCACGCACAGAATTGAGTGATGTTGTTTTTTCCCTCAAACACAGAATTCCCCTGAGCTATCTCCGTGCCCTGAGATTGCTCGGACTGGAGCAAAAATTGGAAAGCATTCGCAGAGGCTTCCCGGCGGATCGATAATACGACCTCTTCCTTGAATGGCGGGGAGTCTTCTCCTGCCGCACTGTACCCACCATGAAAGCAAAACATTTTCTCGGAACATTCTGGGGAAATTGTTTTGGAAATCGGCGGCGTTCTTTCTCCGGAGCCTACCTTGATCCGTCAGTCCAGATCTTGGGAGAAAAGTCGGTGCATATTGCCGAAGGAGCGGTGATCGGGGAAAATTGTTGGCTGAATGTCAATTCCTGTGAGGGTGAAAACAGGACCATCTCGATCGGCAGATTCACATTTGTTGGCAGAAGGGCTTTTTTTACATGTGGTTCGTCGATTTCCGTGGGGCCCTATTGTGTGCTCGGTCCGGATTGTCACTTTGTGGGAGCTGCCCACATCTTCTCAAATCCGTTCATGCCCTACCTTGTCACTGGAGTCACAAATAGCGGGACCATCCGCATCGGTGCCAATTGTTTTCTCGGCGCGAGATCCACATTCCTTGCGGATTGCGAAGTCGGTTATGGCAGTATTATTGGAGCGTCCGCAGTGGTGCGCGGCACAATCCCTCCATTGAGCATGGTTGTGGGAAATCCAGCGCGTATTGTAAAGAGCTTTGATTCCGTCTTGGGCCGGTGGGTTGATGTCGGCACCTGTTCACAGGAAAGCAAGTTGCCTTCCGAAGAGGAATATATCGCCATCCTTGCCACGCTTGATTGGAAGTGCCGCCGTTACTCCAAAGGAGCCAGGATTGCCGCGTCGGGCAGTCTGGGAAGTATATGATGCTCCCGCCATCGAAATGGCGGAAATGCACGGGGGATTGTAGACCCGGAAATGTAGAACAAAACCATCAATTATAAGATATGAAAAAAGAGTCCATTCTGGGAATCAGCGCCCTCGGCCACGATGCCGCCGCCGCCCTTGTTTGCGCGAAGAGCGGAGAAATTTTGTATGCGATCGCGGAAGAACGCCTTAACAACCTCAAGCATAGCTGGCAATTTCCTTACGGTTCGATCCGGGCCTGTCAGGCCCATGCCTCCCTGAACGGATGGGAAATTGTGGAGGCGGCGCTCAATTTCAATCCGGAGGAATTCTCGACGGGTACTCTCCGGCGGACGATTCTGGATATCCTTAAAGACGAGCAAAAAACCGCCGCTTTGATGGAATTGCTTTCCGAACTGATCGCCTATGGCGACTTTTTCCATCGCTCCAGCTTTTCCTATGAAGAGGTTGGAAAGTGGATTGCCAGGAATGAGATCGCCCCCGAACCCGCCCAACGTCTTAGAAAACGAATCGGTTGGTACTACAATTGGTCGGTCAAATACCGGCGGATAACAACGATGGTCGAAACCCTGTTGCCAAAAATACCTGTCCGCAATATCAACCACCATCTTTGTCATGCGGCATCGACATATTTCACTTCGGGATTTGAAAATTCCTGCGTGATTACCTGGGACGGGCAGGGTGAATCGCAGACGACCTGTGTATACCACGCAAAGCCCGGAGGGATTGAACTGGTTTCCGAAACAGTCTGGCCATCAAGCTTGGGCATGATCTACTTTGGTCTCACCAATTACCTCGGATTCAAACTTGGAGACGAATTCAAGGTTATGGGTATGGCCGCATATGGCCAACCCCGCTTCTACGACGCACTCCGGAATATGATTGAAATTGGCGACGGTCCATCTGTCCACCTGCGTGAAACCGATATCTACTCGCATCAGGAACATGGAACGGGCCACTACTGGTATTATTTCAACAAAAACTTGGGAAAGTTGGCATCGCGAAGATTCCGCCATCAAAAAATTCAACAGGAACATTTCGATTTGGCGGCTTCTTTGCAAAAAGTCTTTGAAGATTTCGGCTCCGATTTTGCCGGAAAAGCGCTGGCAACCACCGGAGAAGCACATCTTTGCCTGAGCGGAGGGGTTGCCTTGAATGGTCTCATGAATGAAGCAATACGGAGGCAATCCGGATGCAAAAATATCTATATTTACCCTGCTGCTGGAGATGACGGAACAGCCGTCGGCGCCGCCTTGCAGGCTCTTTCTGAACGTGGATGCTCCCCTTCCCACAAGGCAGGCTTGCCGTTTCTGGGAGGGGGGGTCGGCGATGATGACATCCGTGCGGAACTCCAGAGATTGAATCTTGTTTTCGAGGAACCGTCCGATATCCACGAACGGATTGCCAAAGCACTTGCCGCCCACGAAATTGTCGCGCGGTATCAAGGGCGCTCAGAATTCGGCCCGCGGGCTCTGGGAAATCGCTCAATTCTTGCGAATCCGGCCCGACCGGAAATAAAAGACATTCTGAACGAGCGGATCAAGCACCGCGAAGCATTCCGGCCATTCGCCCCGGCCTGTTTGCTTGAGTTTGCTTCAGACTACTTTGACATCGATATCGAGGCTCCTTATATGCTGCTCATCGCAACAGCGAAACCGCTCGCCCGGGAAAAGATTCCGGCGGCCGTGCATGCCGACGGGACATCCAGACTGCAAACAGTCTCGAAAGAAGGCAACGGGGACTTTTACAAAACCATCAAGGCCTTCCATCACCTGACCGGAACTCCTGTCGTCATCAACACAAGTTTCAACATCAATGGCGAAGCAATCGTCGAGACCCCATGCGATGCTGTGGAGTCCTTTTCCCAGATGGATATCGATCATCTCGCCATCGGAAAATTTTGGATCAGCAAAGCCGCCAACCGGTTTCCGAAGATGACAGATGCGGAATTTCTGGATATCCGCAAGAAACGATTTTCAGATTCCCATACTCATGTGCTGGCACACTTCGACATCAATAAAGACTATTTTCCAAGATCCGGTCAAACATCTGCGGGATCGAGTGGATTGCTCCTCGGGTTGTTCAGGACAATTCTTCAGAAAAACCAGGGCAAATGATCCCGCCGCGCATCGGCATTGTGGATCTGTCCATGGAAGGGTGGGCAGCCGGTGGCATTGTCACGCGGATTATGGCTCATGCACTCAGCCAAGTTGGCGCCAAACCGATCATGTTATCCAGACAGAATGTCGGGAGAAACTTTCCCTTTGCTTGGAAGAACCTTCCGAATCCGCGTTACCTGCCGGGAGAATGGAAGCTGCGAAAAATTCTGAGACTTGGAGAGAAGAAATTCTGGACGGACTTCGCCTCGAAACACCGGTTGGACGTGGTCTTTCCTCTTGTCACTCCAACCAAAACCGGATCAACGGTAAAAACCATTGGCTGGATCCCCGACTTCCAACACCGGCATCTTCCCGGAAATTACTCTTCATTACAGCTTTTGGAACTCGACACCCGTTTCGGGAAGCTGGCTTCCGACTCGGATCTCATGCTTTTTTCCAGCCTTGATGCACAGAAGGACTTCATCGACTGTTTCCCGAAATATGCCGGCAAATCACGGGTTGCGAAGTTCCCGTCGCTCTTTGCTTTCGAAGCTCCCCATGCGGAGCCGGATTTGGCTTCACGCGCCTTTAATCTGCCGCCCAAATATCTTCTGATTATCAATCAGTTCTGGCGGCATAAAAATCATGCTGTGGCCGTCGAGGCCGTTTCCATCCTGGCAAAGCAAGGTCTGAAAGTTCCTCTCGTCATGGCGGGGCTCCCATCCGACTATCGCGACCGGAAAAACGATGCGCTCACGGAAGTGTTCCAACTCATCTCGAAGGGAAACCTCCGCGAGAACTGCATTCTTCTTGGAAAAGTGTCCCGCGAAGTCATCGACTCTCTCCTGAGGTCCGCCGCCGCTCTGATCCAGCCATCACGCTTTGAAGGATGGAACACTTCCGTTCAAGATGCGGGAGCTCTTGGGTGTCCGATTTTTTTGTCGGATCTTTCCGTTCATCGCGAGCAGTGTCCCCATGCGCTCGGATTTTTTCCGGAAGATGAGCCGGCTTTGCTTGCAGAACTCATCGCGAAGAACTGGGAAAACCTCCCGGCTCGCGATGGAGGAGAGCTTGAGGCGAAGGCTCTTGAAAAGGAGAAAATCTTCGCGACCGATTACGGGCGCCTCCTCCTGCAATATTGCCAAGAGATCGTTTAAATCCATGTCCAAGCTTCCCAAAATCAGCATTGTTACCCCGTCTTTCAACCAAGGCCAGTTTCTCGAACAGACAATCATCAGCGTGCTCGGACAGTGTTATGAGCATGTCGAATACATCATCATTGATGGCGGGAGCACAGACGACAGCGTCGATGTGATCAAGCGCTATGAGTCGAAGCTTGCGTATTGGGTATCAGAGAAAGACAACGGATTCGCGCATGCCATCAACAAGGGGATGGCCCGCATCACCGGCGACCTGATTTGCTGGATCAACAGCGACGACTACTTTTTACCGGGCGCTTTTTGGAAGGTGGCGCGCACTCATATGTCCGGCGGCCTGAGCGAGGTATTGTATTATGGTGATTGTTTCAGTTTCCGGGAGCAAGGCGGCCGTGCGGTTGTCAATCGCCCTCCGGAGTTTGACAGGGATCTGCTTGAGGTTTCCTCCTATCCCGTCCAACCAAGTTCATTTTGGACCAAAAGCATCTGGGATGCCTCCGGTGGAAGTATTGACGAGGCTTTGCACTTCGCCATTGATTGGGAGTTTTTCCTGCGTGCCGCTAAGTGCGGACGGTTTGTAAAAATTCCAGAAATTCTCAGCGGGTTCAGATTTCACCAAGAACAAAAAACTGGACTCGGGGGCAACAAACGCAGGGAAGAGCTGCTCTATATCGTGGACAAGAACTGCGGGGCGTCAGCACGGGCCTGCTATCATTTCTGCCATGACAACTCGTCCATCTTGCGTTCCCATCAGAACCTGACGCGCCGTCTGCAGGGACGGAGGGTTTCCAACGCCGCGGAAATAGCAAGGCTCGCGTTTCCCAAACTTTGGAAGCTTCCGGAATCCTTTACGTTTGCGCAACTCAAAGCGGCATCGCATATGCTGCTCTGGTAAATGGCAATTCCACCCGGCATATTATACAGGCTGGCAAAGCCTTTTCTCGATCGCAGGGGAATGGAAGTCCTGCCGAAGGACCGTCATGAAAAAAAAGGGACAACGCCATCGGCTCTGCAGCGCGCCAGAGGTCGTGGAATTTGTCCCGGAACAGTGATTGATGTCGGAGCGTCCGACGGGCGCTGGTCGGTTGCGACATCGAGGGTGTTTCCCGAAGCCAGATTTCATATGCTTGAGCCGTTGCTTGAGCGCAAAGAATCATTGGAAGCGCTCTGTGCAAAGACCCCCGCCTTCCGGTATCGGCTTGCGGCGGCTTCGGACCGATGCGGAAGCGCGCATTTGGCCGTCAGCGAAGATCTTGATGGGAGCGCATTGTCGGCAGACGGCCAGACCGGGGCGCGGCTTATTGACGTAACCACGATTGATTTCGAGGTCGCAAAAAATGACCTTCTCGCCCCTTATCTCATCAAGTTGGACACACATGGGTTCGAGGCGGAAATTCTGCGCGGGGCGCTGGAAACACTTCCCCAAACAGAAATGCTGATTATCGAGGCATACAACTTCAACCTTGGTGGCGAAGCGCTGAGATTTCCCCAACTCTGCCTTCACTTGGAGTCCCTCGGGTTCCGATGTGCCGATCTTGTGGATCTCTCCTGGCGTCCCTCCGATGGAATGCTTTGGCAGATGGATCTTGTCTTTATCCCCTCCGCATCGCCTTCGTTCTCCTGCAATGCCTACGCCTAAGCGTTGCTGTCGAAATCGCCGCGTTGTCTTATTCTAATTCGCTTTCAAGATGAGACTAACTATCCAAGGCCACGCTGTAATACTGCGTAGCCGAACAGGGTCAGATGCGAGTTGAGGCAACCCAGACTCCAACTGGCGAATCACGCCATCCATGTCAGCAAAAACGCGGTTGGGAAATTCTTTCTCGCGAATCTCGTCCCAGATGTGTTCTTGAGGATTAAGCTGCGGGGAGTAGGCTGGCAGGCGGTAAAGTCGAATATTCTCCGGTACGACCAAATCATGTGCCACATGCGAACTGGCTCCATCGACAACCATCACAATGAAGTCTGAGGGATGTGCGGAACTGACTTGGTGGAGAAACTTCTCCATCATTTCGGCATTCATTTTCCTACAAATCATCCAATCCAGTTGCCCCTCCATCGGGCTGACCGCTCCATAAACATAGGTGAACTCCCGTTCGTATCCGTTATCAACCACAGGGCGCTCGGGAGCTGGGGCCCAACAACGTCGGATTCTTCCCATCCGCCCGAAGCGAGCCTCATCTTGAAACATCAAACGCACGCGCCGTCCCTTCACGACTTTCTTTTTCAAGATGGCTTCCAATTCCACCGGGAGTTTTTTTTCCAGTCTTCTTGGGCCTCCAGCTTGCTTTTTGGGTGACGCGTGTCGGGAGCCACCTTCCTCCACCCGTGCCGGGCCAAGAGCCTGTAGACGACAGACGCCTTTACTGGACGTTCCAGTTTTTGAGATAGTGC
>JBAYTU010000108.1:0-10228 GCA_041675465.1 Terrimicrobiaceae bacterium
CCGCCCCACGTCTCCAACCCCCACGGCATCAAAATGTGACCGACGCGCGTGCTCCGATCACAAGCGCGTTGCCGAGTCCTGTGGTGCCGCCGGGATGGATGATGTATTGGAGGTCCGGCTGCACGATCAGCGAAGGTGTGATCGCGGCCTGGTAAGTGAGCTCGATGACCATCTCCGCGCCTGTGGGGGAGAAGTCCTCATCCGCGAGCGAACTGCGGGCTCCAGCGCTGATCTGGGCATAGCCGAACCCGATGCCGATCGTGTCGTCGTCGCGCGTCGGGACCAGACCTTTGTAGCTCAGGCCGGTGTCGAAGTAAAAGTTGATGAAGTTGCGGTCGGCGGGAGCAAAGCCGACCCGGCCGAACCAGCCCAGGCCCTGGTCGGATTTTTCCACGGTGACCGGGGATTTGAAGCTCTTTGTTCCTCCGACAACTGACTTGCCATCTTTGCCGGGGTCCGATGTCGGCTCTCCCGGCTCCCGGTAGAGCATCTGGTCGAGGACGAGATAGTAGCCGGAGTTGCCGGAACTTGTGGCTGACGCCAGCGCGTCGGCACTCTGGCCGGTCTGGAACCAGACACCGGATTTCAACTGGCCCGGCAGGCCGGTCTCGTCGCCGCGGTGGTTCCAGCGGAATTGCGCCTCGTTGAGAAATGTGTAACCGGTTTCGGCATCAAGCCGCCAGCGGAACCCGTGCCGGTTGACCTCCTGCGCAAAAACGTTTCCCTGAAACGCGGCGCACTGGAATGTGAACCAATCCACGGGAGTCACCGCGAGGCGGACCCCAAGGGTCCCCATCGGGAATCCCGCTCCTCCGTTCGGTTGGTTCATAAATGCCAGCGCAGGCCATCCGAACGTGCCGTTGATGAACAGCCCGGAATAGTCGGAAATGAGGAAATCCGAATCCGCCGAGATCTGCCCCAGCCGGATCGAGATTCTGTCGTCCAGAAAGTTCTGCTGAAACCAGAGATCGAACATCCGCAGCGTGTTGAAACCCGCGATGTTTGAAATCGTCAAAAAATTTCCCACAAGATCCCCGCTGGCGTCGCGCCCGCTCAACCAGAGCCAGGTCGTGCTCACGCTGGCTCCCTTCCAGCTCATGGCCTTTTCCAAATCCAGCGTCGCTCCAAAACTCAGGAGCCCGGTATAAACCGAGCCGGTTTTCAGACCACCGCTGGTATTTCCCCAGACTTCCGCCGTGTAATTCCCGAAAATCTCGAGGCCACGACCGGAAAGCAGCGGGCGCGTTTTGAACCAATCTCCGGTCACCTGCTGGCGCTCCAAAATGGGTTCGGCACCCGTTTGCTCCGTGGTCGATTCGGCAGCTCCTCCCAGATGCGCTGTCGCTGTGACGCACGATACGAAAACAAGGCTTTTCAATGCTTTCATCGAAAGCACAAATCCCAAAAGTGAGAATGAGTGTCAATAAAAATGAGAACTCATTCTCATATTATGGGGGCCGACAAATTCCGGATTCCGCCTGCGACGGGGGGCATCATCGAAATCTCCCTTCTTTGATCGACGGCATCTCAGAGGGATTCTCCCTCACGCGGATTTTGGGACGAGACCATTCCCCGCGATGAAGACCGGATCGGATTCAACGAACTCCGAATTTTCTTCGGGCGAATGCGACTCCTCCCAAGCCCGCAAAGATAAGAAAGCAGGAGGAGGGTTCCGGGACGGTGTTGAAGGGGATCCCTTGGTTGTCCAGGCTTTGCATATACGCCGGGAGAAAAGTATCGTAACTCGTCGACCCGTTGACCGCCGAGTGGGTTCCCACCAAGGCCAAGCTTCCATTCCACGGCACGAACGTCGGGCTTCCCGAGTCGCCTCCTTGCAACAAAGCCTCCCCCGCTCCTGCGCCTTGGGTAAAAGTCATCACGTAAGTGTCGTTCAAGTTATCGAAATTTGTGTCCGTTTTCAAAATGTCATCCGCGGCATTGGCAGGTGTGTTGTTATCCCAGTAGAGGTTTCCCTGTCCCAATTCACCAATGACTCCTGTGCCCACCGCCGCGTCCCAGCCGTAAACGAGCAAATTGAGCCCGACATAGTTTGCCGGTGACAGGTTGAGAATCGGATACGATGTGATGTTGTCCGCCGCGTTGATTGCGGTGGTGAGCCGCCCGACGGACAAGTCTGTCATAAGGTGATTGCCGGGCGAGGCGAAGGGATATTCGAGGGTGAGCGAAAACGCCGAGTCGATGCTGTAATGCACCCGACCATTTGTCGGGCTAAAAAAATACATGTCATTGTCAGTCGGCGGGTAGTGAGTCGCAAAGACAAAATACCGATCACTGATCATGGTGTAGCTCCGTTTGGCATCGGTTCCCCAACCCACGCCGGAGAGATCAAAGCCGGCAGCGACGAAACTGGAACTGTTGTTTGGAACGGGAGTGAGAGGATATCCCGACGAAAAGCGATAATTATCCGGCGCGTTTTCGCCGTTGATCACAAGGGCGTTCGCCAGCGGCGATAACGCGAGCAGACTTACAAGCACACGCAGTGTCGCTTGGGTGGATTTCACTTGACCAACATCAAGAATAACCCCTTTGCAGTCAAGTTGCTTTTCCTGAAGGGGAGAGTGTCCGCCAAACATTCGGCCTGTTATCCAAATTGCGCAACATCACCCGCAACCCGTTGGGCGGAACTACACCAGCAACCCGTTCAGATAGTCCGACGGCTCGAACGACTCGATCAGAATTTGTGTTTCCCCGTTCCGGAACATCCGGGCCTGGGTGACGAGGATTTCCGGGGTCTTGTGGGGGGCGAAAAGGATGTCGTCGTGGGTCGCATTCTTGTGGTCCGCGAATTTGTCGGGCGTGAGCGCCCCCCCGAGGTGGTCGCTCCGCCCGGTGGCGACATGGATCGTCCCGCGGATTTTTTCGTCCTGAATGTCGCGTCCGGAGACGGGGAGGATCTGGGTTCCGAACCCGAGCTCGCCGAGCTCGCCGGTGACCGGGTCGGACGCGAGCTTTTCGTTGTGGGCTTCGATCGTGGCCCCGTTGCCGGAAAGCAATTCCGCCTTCCGGATGCGACCGCCGGTGACGTGCATCAGGCCGATCGTCCCGTCCTCGTATTTCATCGGGAATTTCCCCTCCGCCCCTGTTGGCACAAAATAAATTTCGCCGGCCGGCAGGTTTGCCACGTCGGGTTCCGTGCCACGGCAAAGCCCGTGGCTTTTCTGCGCCTCCTGTCGCCCAAGGTCCAGGTGCAGCGTGTGGGTTTTCCCATCATGGAGAAAATCGATTTCCACCCAATCGGCGCGCGTCATGCCCAGGCGGAGTTTTTCCGCATCGGCGCTGACCTCGTCGTAGTCGACGGACAACCCCGAGGAGAGGATCACGTGGTTGAGCCCGTGAAGCGTCGCCCCGCGGAAACCGTGCTTCTTGGCGAATGCCGTGAGCGGCGCGGTCGCGGAGAAGGTGGAAACACAGAGAATGATGTCGTAATTCGGGTAGACATCGCGCTCCAGGAGGACCTCCTTTCCATCCGGGGCCACCGCCTTGTCGGGGAGGTCCAAATTGCTGCCTCCCGTGACCTCGTAGGCAAAAATTTCGCCGCCCTCCAAGCCGAGTTCCTCCAAAACGCCGTTTTTCAACCCCTCGTAAATGAACATGTGCGCGTTTCTCTGGATCGGGAGATCGGGGTTGCCCAAAAAAGCAAACCCCTTGATGTCCGCCGGGTTGTCCAGATCGATGAGGACGCAGATCCTCTGGCCGGGGGTGGGCGCGAAAGTGCCGCGCAGCAGCCGGGCAAGACTGAAGGGAGGGAAAATTCTGTTGGAGGCTCGTTCGGAGATTGTCATGGCGGTCAAAGCGTAGATTTCAACGGGGGCTGCTGCAACCCCGATGCGCCGATATTTTTCGCGGCCCCGCGAGACAACCGGAGGTGCTTCCCGCTCCGCAGGCATTTCAATACGATTGATCCCGCTCACGAAAGCTGGCATGGTCCTCCGGGATGAGGGTTCCGATCCATGTTGTCGAGGCGCGCCGTGAAAAGCTCGCCGCCCTCATCGAAAGACACCGTTACCTTCCCGTAGGGGAATTGTGCCGCCGCCTCGGGGTTTCGGAAGCCACCGCCCGCCGCGACCTCGCCGCCCTCGCCAGCAGAAACAAAGTCAAACGCACCCACGGGGGCGCATTGGCGGAATTTAATGAGCGGTTTCCTTCATTTCACGAGAGGCAGGCATCCCACGCCGGGAGCAAGGCGAAAGTGGCGCGAAAAGCCGTGGGGTTCCTCAGGCCCGGCGGCACCTACTTTCTGGATTCCGGGACCACGATTTTCGCCCTCGCGGAAGCTTTCCGGGACGCGCCGGTCTCGCCGCTGACGATCGTGACCTCCAACATCCCTGTCGGTGAGCTTCTTTCCTCCATCCCTGAACTCGGCGTTTATCTCACGTCGGGACAGATTCTCGGCAGGCAGTCTGTCCTGCTCGGGGAAACCGCCCGGCGGAGCCTGGAGTTTTGGAGTTTCGACATGGCGTTCCTCTCCGCCGAGGCCGCAAACCAAGACGGCATCTACAATTCCCAGGATTCCATCGTCCAGCAACAGCTCGTCGCCGTCCGCCGTTCCTCTCGCACCATTTACTGTCTGGATTCTTCAAAAATCGGGTCGCAGGCCCCGTTTCTCCTGAAACGATGGCCGGATGTGGATTTCCTTCTCACCGACGCCCCGGAGGAAAAACTCGCCAGGGCAGGCATCCATCCCGGGCTGGTGCAGATCGTCTCCTGTCGGCCCGACGCCCCGCTTCCGGACATCGTCTCCCCGGCCAAAACCGCCTTCCCGGTCCACTACCTGTAAGTTTTTCAAAATACCTGTTGACGGTTTTTCAAAATACTATATGACGGATACCAGTCATTTAAATTCCCGCGTTTTTCCCGATGGCCACCCTTGAACCTCCCAGCCGCCAAGTCGTCGAGTCGCTCGTTCGCGAGGCGTTGCTGCGCCAGCTCGGTCGGTCGGCTCCGTTCGAGGCGGCCCCGGTGCTCGTGGTGAACAGCTCCGCCAGGCACATGCATATATCCCCCGCGAACGTCGAAGTGCTTTTCGGAAAAGGGGCCGAGCTGACCGTCCACAAGAGGCTTTATCAGGAAGGCCAGTTTGCCTCGCAGCAGACGGTCACGCTGGTGGGGCCGCGGAAGAGGATCATCCCCAACCTGAGAATCCTGGGGCCCTGCCGGGACCTCACGCAGATCGAGCTGGCATTCACCGATGCGGTCCAGCTCGGGATCGACGTGCCGGTCCGGATGTCCGGAGACATCGAAGGGACGCCGGGGACCTACATCATGGGGCCGAAAGGGTTTCTCGAAATGAAGAACGGCGTCATCCGCGCGGCCCGGCACGTCCACATGTCTCCATCGGACGCGAAATTTTACGGGGTGAAGCACCTCGACCTGATCACGCTGAGGGTGAGGGCCAGGGGCTGCACCACGCGCTTCGACGATCTCCTGGTCCGCGTGGACCCGTCTTTCAAGCTCGAGGTGCACATCGACACCGACGAGGCGAATGCCTGCGACCTCGATCACGCCGACAAGGTGGAACTTTTCAAATCCTAACCCTCAACCAAACCAAACAACGAAAACATGAGCGAAGCAATCGGACTACTCGAAACCCGCGGATACGTCGGCCTGGTGGAAGCCAGTGACGCGATGGTCAAAGCCGCGAACGTGCAACTGATCAAATCCATCCCCATCGGTGGAGCTCTGGTCACAACCATCGTCCAGGGCGATGTCGGCAGCGTCAAAGCCGCCGTCGAAGCCGGGCGCGAAGCGGCCACCCGCGTCGGCAATCTCGTGGCCTCCCACGTCATCGCCCGCCCGGCCGCCGAACTCCTGAAATTCTTCACCGCCTGAGCGACAAAACCATGAAATCGCAATGGTGAAACGAGCGACGACGCGGGTTCTCCCGCTCCGGATTTCGCGTTCCCCATTTCGCATTTCGCATGAAAAATTCACCTGATAAAATTATGGCAAACCAAGCACTCGGAATGATCGAAACCAAGGGCCTCGTGTCGCAGTTCGAAGCGACGGACGCGATGCTCAAGGCGGCAAACGTCGAACTCATCGGATGGGAAAAAGTCGGCTCCGGACACGTGGCCGTCTTCATCGGCGGTTCCGTGGCCGCCGTGAAAGCCGCTGTCGAGGCGGGCGCGACCGCCGCCAGCACGATCGGCGAAGTGATCGCGGTCCACGTGATCCCCCGCCCTCACGACGACCTCGCCAAACTCGGCAAATTCCTCGCCACAAAACCTGTCGCCGCCAAGTAATCCGCTCGGCCGGGCGGACCCTGTTCCGCCCGGCACCGGACGCAGGCCCGATCCGTGAACAACAAAATCCTCGTCGCCAACATCGGCAGCACCTCGTTCAAGTTCCGCTTGTTCGAGATGCCCTCCGAGCGCGTGCTCGCGAGGGGGGGCGTCGAGCGGATCGGTTCCCCGGATTGCCCGTTCACCATCACGGCCGGGGATGCGCCCGCCCGGAAAGGCACCGCCTCATTTCCCGACCATGCTGCGGCGATCCGATTCATCGAGGCGGAGCTCGGGGGGTTCGGCGGCCTGGCTGCGGTCGGCTTCAAGCCCGTGATGGCCCGGGGGATTTCCGGCACGCAGTTCATGGAGGAGCCGGTGCTCCGGGCCATGGAGGAATTCAACACCCTCATGCCCGCGCATAACCCGCCGTATATCGCGGGGGTCCGCCTGTTCAACAAACTTTACCCCGGCCTGCCCTGCATCGGGACATTTGAAACCGCCTTCTACGACGAGATGCCGGTGAGCGCCTACCGGTATCCGGTCCCGCTGGAATGGGAGAAAAAATACGGCATCAGGCGCCACGGGTTCCACGGCGCGAGCCACCGCTACGTCACCGGGCGCTGCGCGGAGCTTCGCGGCACCGACAAACTCCGCATCATCTCCTGCCACCTCGGAGGAAGTTCCTCCATCGCCGCCGTCGTCAACGGGGCCGCCATCGACTCGAGCTGGGGCATGACCGCGCAGAGCGGGCTCCCGCAAAACAACCGCGCCGGGGACTTCGATTGCTTCGCGCTCATCCACCTCGTCCGCGACCTCGGCCTCGGATTGGATGCCGTGGAAAACGCCCTCACCACGCAGGCCGGGCTCAAGGGGATGTCCGGGCTTCCGACCGGAGACGTCCGCGACCTCCTCGACGCCGCCAAAGCGGGCAACGCCGATGCCCGGATCGCCCTGGAAGTCTTCACCGCGCAAATCCGGAAGTTCATCGGCCAGTTCCTGGTCGAAATGAACGGCGCGGACGTCCTCGTCTTCACGGCCGGCATCGCGGAAAACAACGCCGAACTCCGCGCCAACGTCTGCGCCAACCTCGAATTTTGCGGGCTCAAACTCGACCCCGCCGCCAACGCCGCCACACGCGCCAGCGAGGCCGTCATCTCGGCCCCGGATTCGAAAATCGAAGTCCGCGTCATCCCCACCAACGAAGAAATCATCATCGCCCGCAACGCCTGGAAAAAACTCCAAGAAAAGGATGGAGGATGAAGTCGGAAGGATGAAACAGGGAGCCTCCGGCTCCAAGTGACTGCGCCCCGCAGGGACTTCATTCCCCATTTCCCATTTCAAATTTCGCATTAACCACAAACCAAAAACCAAATAACACCATGTCACAACAAGCACTCGGAATGATTGAAACCCGCGGGCTCGTCGCCCTCGTTGAGGCGACGGACGCGATGCTGAAATCCGCCAACGTCGAACTCGTCGGCCCCATGACCCAGGTCGGAAACGCGATGGTCACGGCCTGCGTCTCCGGCGATGTCGCCGCCGTCAAGGCCGCCACCGAAGCCGGCAAGATCGCGGCGCAATCGCTCGGCGAAGTCGTCAGCGTGAGCGTCATCGCCCGCCCGCACAACGACCTCGGCGTCGTCCTGCCAAAAGCAAAGTAGGAAGGATGAAGGCCGAAGGATGAAGGACCAGAAGAACGCTGATTTGTTGCGTCAGACCAAGGTTTTTGCCTTGAGGATCATTCGTCTTTCCGCCGCTCTTCCGAAAACGCGCGAAGCAGACGTGCTCGGACGCCAAGTTCTGCGCTCCGGGACTTCAGTGGGAGCAAATTACCGCGAAGCCAGCCGTGCCAGATCCCGTCCCGAGTTCTCCGCGAAGGTCGGGGATTCGCTCAAGGAGCTCGCCGAGTCTGCCTATTGGTTGGATCTGCTCCTGGAGTCAGGAATTATCAAGCCTGCGCTGCTTTCTGAGCTCGTCAAAGAGTGCGACGAACTGACCGCCATCTTCACAACAATCCACAAAAAATCTCGCGTCGCATGAGCTCACTTCATCCTTCATCCTTCATCCTTCATCCTTTCCCATGATTCTCGCCCGCGTCGAAGGCAGCGTTGTTGCCACCAAGAAGAACCCCAGGATGACGGGGAGCAAGTTCCTCGTCGTCCGCCCGCTGGTCATCGATTCGCCGAAAGCGAAAGAGATGGCACCGGGTTCCTCGACGCTCGTGGCGGTGGACAGCCTCGGGGCGGGGGAGGGGGATTACGTCCTGGTGGTCCAGGGCAGTTCCGCCCGTCTGGCGGCGGATGACAAGGATTCCCCGGTGGATGCCGTGGTCGTCGGCATCGTCGACACCGTGGACCTCGGAAAAACCGTTCTCTACAAAGCTCACTGATTCAAAGTATGGCAGCGATTGACGAAAAACTCGTGGCAAAAGTCGTCGGCGAAGTCCTCGCCCGATTGAGGAACTCCCCGCCGAAACCCTCAGGTTCCGCGACATCTTCCGGGCCGTCCGGGTCCGGTGTTTACGAAGACATGGACGCCGCGGTCGGGGCGGCGCAACGGTCGTTCGAAAAACTGCGCGAGGGCGGCATGACCGCCCGCAAAAAAGCCATCGCCGTGATCCGCAAGCTCTGCGTCCAGAAGGCGAAGGAATGGGGCGAGATCGAGTTCAACGAGACGAAGATCGGCCGGCTCGACCACAAGATCGAGAAGCTCGAGATTTGCGGCGACCTTGTCCCTGGAGTTGAGATGCTCGACCGGATGGCCTTCAGCGGCGACTCCGGGCTCACGGTCATCGACTACGCACCGTGGGGAGTCATCGGGGCGATCACCCCTTCCACACACAGCGTTCCCACGCTGACAGGCAACGCGATCAACATGGTCGCGGCAGGGAACGCGGTCGCCTTCAACACTCACCCCGCCGCCGCCAGGTGCGCGGCGATCGCGATCCGCGCCTACAACGAGGCGATCTTCGCAGAGACCGGAATCTCCGACCTTCTCACCACCGTCGTCAAACCCACGCTCGAGACGTTCGACGCGCTCTGCAAGCACCCGCACGTCAAACTCCTCTGCGTCACCGGTGGCCCCGCCGTCGTTGCCGCCGCGATGAAGGTCGGCAAGCGCGCCGTCTGCGCCGGGCCGGGGAATCCCCCGGTCGTGGTGGACGAAACCGCCGATCTGGACCACGCGGCGCGCTCGATTATCCAGGGCGCATCCTACGACAACAACCTCCTCTGCATCGGAGAAAAAGAAGTCTTCGTCGTCGCCTCGGTCGCCGACAAACTCATGGATGCTCTGCGCCGTGCGGGGGCCGTCCAGCTTCACGCGAAACAGGTCGAGCTGCTCGCGGACAAGGCATTCGTCTTCCCGCAGGGCAAAGGGGCCGGGTGCCCGCATCCGGTCGTGAACCGCGACCTCGTCGGGCGCGATGCCGCCGTGCTCGCCAAGTCGATCGGCATCGACGTTCCCGCGTCCACGCAACTCCTCTTCGGCGAGACCAAGGAGGACCACATCTTCGTCGAGGAAGAGCAGATGATGCCGTTCATCCCGGTCGTCCGTGTCCCGGACGTGGACGCCGCCATCAAGGCCGCCATCAGGGCCGAACACGGCTACAAGCACACCGGGATCATGCATTCCCAGAACATCCGGAACCTCACCAAGATGGCCCAGGAGATCGATACGACACTCTTCATCAAGAACGGCCCCTGCATGACCGGCCTCGGGCTCGGCGGCGAAGGGTTCCTCAGCTTCAGCATCGCCACCCCGACCGGCGAAGGCGTCACCACCCCGATGACATTCACCCGCTCCCGCCGGTGCGTCATGGTCGAAAATTTGAATCTTTACTGATGAGACTTGCGACCATCCGCGGATACGCGACCAGCACAGTGAAGCACGCCAGCCTTGAGGGCCGGACGCTGTTGATTGCCGAGCCGGATTCCGAGGATTTGGCCCCACAAATCGTCATCGACAACCTCGGAGCCGGCATC
>JBAYTU010000109.1:0-10205 GCA_041675465.1 Terrimicrobiaceae bacterium
GATAAGGTTCCGGGGCGGGGGATCGAGCCGGTTGGTGGCCGCGGTTGCGTGCGCGGCACTGGTGTTTTGCGCGGGGGCGTGGGGGCAGGGTTTTTCCGGGGCGATGCAGGTCAGGGGGGGGCTGTATCATTCCCTGGGGCTGAAGAGCGACGGGACGGTGTGGGCGTGGGGGCATAACGCTTACGGCCAATTGGGGGATGGGACGACGGCTACGCGGAAGGCTCCGGTGCAGGTGGTCGGGCTGAGCGGCGTCGTGGCGAACCGTGGCGAACCGAGCCTCGGAGGTCCGTGTTTTTCCTGCTGGTGATAATGCTTCTGATGGGAATCTGGCTGGTTTGGGTGAAACGATGGGAGCAATGATTTCCACCCGAACCATTCTGCGGTTTCCCGGTATCTTCGCCGTGATATTTGCTGTCCTCATACTTCCGTGGTTGAGGCTTGGGGAAGGCGACACACCTGTCTTTCGCACGGTCGGGACATGGTGCTTCTCCCGCGATGAAGGCCAGCGGGAAGTCACTTTTCTGGAATCGCCGGACAAATCCACCCGGCCAACCTACGCCAGAATTGAAATCGCCAACCGCTCACGCCTCAAGCCCGATGGTTCCGGCCTCGTGCGCAACGTGGATTTCGATGCGCGGGGATTCGGCTGGAACCCGGTGGCGCTCTTGATCGCTCTGGTTCTGGCCTCTCCTCTGCCTTGGAAGCGGCGGTTGACGGCGCTGTGTTGGGGCCTGTTCTGGATTCAGTTCGTCGTCATGATATTCTTGGCCTACATCATCTGGAACGAGTCTTCGGAAATCGGCCTTGTCACGATGAGCCCGTTTTGGAAAAACATCGCCTCGGCGTGGCAACACCACTTCATCGCCCAGTTCAGCCTCGCCGCGCCGGTGGTGGTGTGGTTGCTGGTGACATTCCGGGCCGGGGATTTGTCAATCTGGAACCGGGCGGATCGCGGGAAATCTTGAGGCAGATCAATCTTTTTCATAAAAGCCATACAACCAGTTGGAAAATATTGCGTTACGGAATTGTCACAAAACTTTCCTGGCCTGTTTTCTCGCGCCTGTTACCGCCGATGACGGCATGAAAACTCTCCTCTGCGGTATTATTCTGGCAGGTGCAGTCAGCGCAATGGCGGACACATTTTCCTATGATGATTCAAACCGTCTTGAAACCGCCGACCAGAGCAACGGGCTCTCGCACAGCTACGGATACGACGGGGAATCCAACCTTCTTTCCGGGCTATCAAGCGGAGCGGACGCGGGCACGGTCAATGGAATAGCTGATTGGTGGGAGAATTTTTTCTTCTCAACCACTGGCATCAACGCTCTCGCATCGGCAGTGGGCGACGGGGTCAGCAATCTGACAAAATATGCCCTCGGCTTGAACCCGCTCACCGCGCTTTCAGGTCAGCTCGTCACGGTTGCCCAACAGGTTTTCACCGATGGGCAGACGTATAAATACCTGACGTTCGTTCGCTCGAAGGCCAACGCCTCGATGGCGAGTTTGGAACAGTCGAGCGATCAGGTGATGTGGTATGGCGGGAGCGAGTATTTCGAGCTGGTATCCGTACTGGATTTGGGAAACGGAACAGATCGGGTGACGTATCGGAACCTGACCCCGCTCCCCGCCGGAAACAGCCTTTTCTTCCGGCTGGTCACGGATGGAGGCTCCCCTTCGCTTCTCGCCTACAACAACATCTCGTCCGGAACGCCGACTCCCTCCATGCCCTGGTGGGCGTTTGCCCTCCTTGTGGTTTCCCTGCCGATTGTTGCGGCGAGGTTCCTGGGTGGTCGTGGAGCAAGGGCCGGCTTCTATGTTCTTCTGGCAGGCTGGGGTTTGGCGGCAACACCGGCCCGCGCAGAGCTTGGCCCTGGGTGGCATACAGCGCAGAAGAGCGCGAGTCCGGACCAGCGGACATTGCCTTCCGAGCCGTCAAAATTCCTGTCGGCAATGGGGGATATTCAGACCGAATCTTTGGTGAGCGGACCGTCCCCTACGGCGATTACCACCGAATTGCAGGCTGTGGCAGCGGGCCTGAACAACGACCCTCTGGCGATTTTTAACTACGTGCGGAATAAAATCCGCTATCAACCCTATAGCGGGAGCTGCAAGGGGGCTCACACGACATATCTTGACGGGGCTGGCAATGACTTCGACCAGGCAAGCCTGCTCATTGCGCTTCTCAACGCAGCCGGATACACGGATGCATCTTACGTTTACGGAAGCATTATCGTTCCCGAGGACGATCCGTATTACAACAACAACGACCTTTCGCACTGGTTTGGATGCACGCCTGCGATGACTTGGTCCGTGCTGGTTTATTCAAATGCCCTGAACTTGAACTACTTTTATGATTACGGCACGTATTGGGATATATTCGATCATGTATGGGTACGGGCGGTCATCAACGGAACAACCTATGACATTGACCCGAGCTACAAAACCTCCGATTTGGTCACGGGAATTGATCTGAAGACCAACAGCGGCTATTCCCGCGCCCAATTGCTGGCAGATGCCAGCGTCTCATGCACGGTCGGCACAAACTACGTCAAGAATGTCAATCGGGCGGCGCTGGAAACCCGCTTGGGCCAATACTCATCGACATTGAGGAACTACATCAAAACGAATTACCCGCTTGCCACGACGGACACAATTTTGGGAGGAGCGACAATCTATGAGCGGACGGCGGATAGTTTCGCCGAGGCGGCTTCCGAACTGACAAACCTTTACCCGGAAGTCACGACGACATTCGCCGCCATTCCTTCCACATACCAGGCCACCCTGACCGTGAGGGTGGGCACGCAGATTGACGCGACGTTCAATACGGATTCCCTGCAATCCAACCGCCTGAGCCTGGTGTTTTCGGGATTAAACGCGCAGCTATGGCTTGGCGACACAATGGTTGCTTCCGAAACCAACGGGAGCGGGACGACCGCAAACGTAACACTATCCGTGACCCAAGCGGATACCGAGAAGAACCAGAGTTCGGGAATCGTGCCCTACTCGCGCACCGGCACATACGATTTATCCCATGCCTTTTATCCCAACTCGAATTCCAACGGGCAGATTGATGCGAGTGATCGGAAGTTGCAATCCTATCTGGCAAGCGGACTGACGGACACCTCGCGGCAAGTTCTCACCGAAACCCTTCACGGGCTGGGGTTGAAATGGATTCGCCGGGTTGCACTGTCAATAGATCTCACGGCGAAAACGCAGGGGTATTATGCATGGAACGATCATGTCTTCGGACGTTCCGGGCAGGAAGCCGGGTATTATGTGGATATGCCGGGGGTTTTTGGCACGGCCTTCAACGACCAGGGCACTTACTCATCGAATGTCGTCAACGCGATGGTGTTCGCGGAAAGCGCCATGGAAAATGGAGTTATTGAGCAAAGCGGAGGGAGCCCGGCACTTTCCGCGGTCAAATGCCTGACTCTTGCCAATGATGGCGGGCAAAAAATCTTTCAGGTCACGCCGTCAAATTGGAGCAGTATCAGTTCGCAACTCACCAATTACACAACATCCGACAAGACATTTGTTGGCAGTTACGTCAACACCGCGGGCAATATCTCGCTTGTTCACCAAGACGGAAAAACGGGGTTTAGCCAGGCAGCAGGCCAGTGGAAAGGATTCGGCTTTGCCACGGTAAACCCGGCTTTCGGCTACATGATCATAACGGGTGGTTACTCGGGGGGATTTACTTCCACGGCGGGATTGGCCAGCGGCTCGTCGGTGGTTGGTTTGAAAAATTCCTCCTCGGAGGAAGTCCAATCTCCCAGCAATGTCACCCCGCCCATGGGTGCGGACCCTGTGAATTTGGCGACGGGAGCCTACACGATGGCAGTTACCGACCTCGCCTTGGGGGAGGCCAACACTCCGCGCGGACTGGCACTTAGCCGCTCCTACGACAGTTCGCGCAAGGATCAGAGCACGGCGCTGGGCAATGGCTGGCGGCACTCCTGCGACGGGAAAGTGATGGTCAACAGCGACCTGGATTCCTCATTTGGTTTCAGACAGCCAAGCGATGCCGCACAGACAATCATCGGAATCCTTGCGGCGGTTGACTTTTCCGATTCGACGTATAGCGCAAAAGAAATGATGGCCGGCATCCTTTCGGCAAACTGGCTTGTCAATCGCGTCACAAATAACGCGGCCAATGTCCAGTTGGGCGAACAACGGATGACATATATTTCCAATGCGGACGGCTCATGGAATCCGCCTCCCGGTTCAACAACCGCCCTCACCGGCTCCAGTGGTTCCTTTGTCCTCCAACCCCGTTTCGGCGGCAGTGTGACCTTCAATGCGCAGAACCGGGTGAGCCAGTGGAGGGACGCGGATAACAACATGCAGGCTTTCGCCTATGATGTGAACGGTCGCCTGTCCACAGCGACCGATTCGCAGGGACGGCTCCTGGTTTTTTCCTATGTTTCCGGCAGCAGCCCGCTCATCCAGAGCGTGAGCGATGGCA
The DNA here is from genome assembly GCA_041675465.1 of Terrimicrobiaceae bacterium. Classification (GTDB taxonomy): domain Bacteria; phylum Verrucomicrobiota; class Verrucomicrobiia; order Chthoniobacterales; family Terrimicrobiaceae; genus QYQL01. Next base: position 4,469 of record JBAYTU010000109.1, read on the forward strand.
CCGGACGCACGGTGACGTATTCCTATACCGGCAACAACCTGACCGGCATCCAGGATGTCGAGGGCTACAACACAACCCTCGTTTACGACAGCCGCAATTTGCTCAAAGACTGGAAGGATCACGCGAACAACTACATTACCCGCAACACCTACAATTCACAGGACCGCGTAAGCCAGCAACTCAGCCAGGGAGTCGCCAACCGGCTCTGGCAGTTCTTCTACTCGCCCGGTATGACCCAAGAGGAGGACCCGCTCGGCAACGTAAGCTTTCACTTCTTCGATTCCAAGAATCGCCATGAGGGGTCGATGGATGCTCTCGGCAATGCTTTCTATAAGTATTATGACGGACAGAACCATGTGAAGGTAACCATGGATGCCGAGGGCAGGATCACGTGGTTCGATTACGACCCCAACCAAAATCTCACCTTCATCACCGACCCCGCTGGAAAAATCACAAGGTGCGATTACGACGGTTCGTTTCGTCTCTGGAAAATCACCGACCCGACCAGCCGCGTCACGGAATTCGGCTATGATGGCGAAAATCACCTGACCAGCATCAAGGACCCCGGCAACCGCACCACCTCGATGACCTACAACGCGGACGGGCGGTTGCATGTGATCACCGACCCGGACAACAAGACCACCACGTTCACATCGTATGACCAGTGGGCCAACCCGACCGGAGTCACCCGCGCCGATGGCAGCACGACCAGCACCGTGTTCAACGCCCGTGGCGACATGACCAGTTTCACCGATGGACGCTCAAAAACGACCGGGTTCACCTACGACAAACGCCGCCTGCTGAAAACCGCCACCGATCCGCTCAACCACGCGAGCAATTGGACGTATGACAGCAACGGGCGCCCCGCTACAGCAACCGACCGCAACAACAAGACCACCACAACGGTTTTCAACAACCTCGGCCACCTGCAAACTGTCGCCGCTCCCAACACCGGCACGGTCACGATGGGCTATGATTTGCGCGATCTGCCGATCACGGCCAGTGACGGGCTCAACCACACCACAACCACCGGATTCGACGCTGCCGGTCGCCTCACCTCACTCACCGATCCGCTTTCGATCACGGTATTGCAAACCGTTCTCGATGGAACGGGGCTTGTCACCCAGCAAAAGAACGGACTCAATAAAACCACCCAACTTTTTTATGATTCTGTCGGTCGGCTCAGTTACACGCTCGATCCCCTGAACCGCCGCGTAGACAACACATTTGACGATGCCGGTCGCCAGCTCACGCTGAAAAACCGTCTCAACCGGACATTCACCTCCGGCTACGGAACCGATGGGCTGCCCACCACGTTCACGTATCCCAGCGGACGACAGAGCAGCATCGTGGACCGCGACCTCGCGGGCCGCCCTCACACCCTGCAAAAACCAAGCGGTCAGCAAACCGTCCTCACCTACGAAGGCATGGGACGCGTGAAGACCCAGGCCGATGGGGTCGGCACGATCACATGGACCTATGACGGTGAGGGCAACCCCACGAATGTTGCAGAGGGTTCAGCGAACATCTCCCGCACGTTCGATGACTTGGGCCGAGTCCTCACTTGCACGGATACTGCTGGAAACACGGTTTCCTATACCTGGGACAACGAGGGCAACCTTGCCGCCATCACCTATCCCGGCAACAAAACCGTCACTTATACTTATGATGGATCAAACAGGCTGAAAACCGTCACCGACTGGGCAAACAGGCTGACCACTTATACATGGGATAACGGCGGGCGCCTCACCCAAGTGGACCGTCCGAATGGCACTCGCCAGCGTCTGGAATACGACAATGCCAATAGGCTTAGTGCCACGTATGAGGAACGCGGAGCGACCTCTATCTGGCAGGCAGGATACGGCTACGACAATGCCTATCGCTTGACCAGCTACAACCCCACGCCGCCCACACGGACCTACGCGCCGCCCCCGGCGACAATGACCTATGACAATGACAACCGGCTCATTTCCTATAACGGGCAGACTGTCGCGAATGACGCCAACGGGAACCTCCTTTCTGCCCCTGTTTCGGGAACTCTTCTGGGCGCACTCACATGGGATGCCAGGAATCGGCTCTTCGGCGCTGGCAGTGTCACCTATGTTTATGATGCAGAGAACAGAAGAGTAAGCAGCACCAAAGACAGCCAAACCACGAACTACACATGGAGCCGGGGCGGGTTGGACAGACTCTTGGTGAAGAACAATCCAGACGGCAGCGTCACCCGTTACATCCACGGATTAGGGCTTATCTATGAGGAAAATACGTCCTCTGGCGGAGGCGCGGCGACAACTTCGTTCTACCACTACAACTGGCAGGGGAGCACGATGGCACTCTCCGACGCCGTGGGCAATGTCACCGCCCGCCTGAGTTACAGCCCTTATGGCGAAGTGACGGTTGTGTCGGGAACGCCGAACACCCCGTTCCTGTTCAACGGACAGTTCGGAGTAATGACAGAGCCAAACGGTCTGTTCTGCATGCAGGCCCGCTACTACTCGCCAATCTATCGGCGGTTTCTCTCCGAGGACCCTATCGGCTTCGCGGGCGGCATTAACCTGTATGGTTACGTTTCCGCCAACCCCGTCTCACTTATTGATCCATTCGGACTGGGGCCGGTAAATAGTGGGCAAGTGCCCTTGGATCAGATTCCTCTAAGCGATTATCGCTACTGGCTCGCACAGGGCATCATTACTACCGGAGACTTTATTAACTCCGCTGGTCAGTTCATATTTGGACAATTTGGCTGGGCTGGCGCTTTTGAATCTGTCGCCCCGGCAATGGTAGCTTTCGTGCCTCCTGCTAGATTGCCTCTTGCCGCAGAAGGCGGCGTTTCCAGTGCACTGCGGGCAGGACAGATAGCTGAGGGACCGGCTTTAGAAGCAATTGGTTCCAGCGGTAAAGTTGTGTTCACACCAACCGCCCAACAGATTGACAGTGCCGCATTCAAAATAATTGTCGGGGAAGCAAAATACACCTCAACTGGTGCATCTGTGAGTACAATCTTCGATGGAATGACAAGTCAGGGACTCGCAGAGGTCAAGAGCGGTTCAAGTCTGCTGAATTCTACTTACCAACTTCGCTTGCAAACCTACGGATCATTAATCAATAATCAGCCGCTCTCAATATATACCAGTCGGCCAATCAATTCTCAGTTCAGTAATTCGTTGAATCGCTGGGGAGTGTCGGTTAAACCTTTGCCGTAATTCGACATGTCCATTAAATATACGCGTCATCAGGTTCCTCGCGGCACCCGCCCGGACGCTGAGACTCTTGATACAATTTACCTTATCAAGAATGTTTCAACGATCCGTGCAACATACCAACTCAGGCTCCTAGCCTATAAGGCATCAGAGAACCATAAGAAACTTATGCTGAAAATCCCGCCTTCCTGCCAAATTCATTCCTCACTGAAGAAGTTAATGAAATTGACTGGGCAAACAATAAAGAGAGAGAATCTGTAATGGGCCTTTATCTCTGCATTTTTGACGGTGACGAGGAATTAGATGGCGTCGAAGTTGGTTCGTACGCAGATTATAACGCACTACGCGATTATATCATTCGCGAACTTGAGATGGGGCAACCTGGATTTCTCTTCCCGATATTCGTTCTTCATTCAGATTGCGATGGTGAATGGTCTGTTGCTGATTGTGAGTTACTCCGTTCTGAACTCTCCGAAATTGAGAAAAAACTGAAAAAACTTCCAATGATTGAGTTCACGTCGGAATGGCAAAAAACCGTGGCAAAAGACATTGGATTAGTGCCAAAAAATGCTTTTGAATCCTTTATTGATATAGATGGGGAGTTTTTGGTGGAGCGCCTGAAAAATCTGACAGATAAAGCCATGAAACACAGTCAGCCAATCCTATTTCAGTAAAACGGCAACCATAGCACCAACGATGCCAACAATTTCGCAACGGGCGTCACGACAAGCTCCTTGAACGCGACCCGGCACAATGACGGCGTGTTGCTCTTATCTCTCGACGGGTCAATGGCCGGGCACTCCGACCATCCGCCAATGGTCCTCGCCAACCCGCGAAACGCCCTGCGGCTTTTTCAGTCAAGCATTTCTTATGAAAACGAGTGAGACCCGCGACTTGCGCGTGCTATGTGGCGATGATCTTTACAATCTCGCAGGCAGGCAATACAACCATTGCGTTTGATGGCCTCCTTCTCCCAGCGCTGTCCCGCGCCCGCCCTTGACAAGGCCGCGACGCAAGCACTTGTTGGATTGTGTTTTCCGCTTCTGCTGGCAGGACTTCTCATTTCGAATTCCCCCTTTCGCATTTCCCATTCGCTTGGCAAAGTTACCGATCCGCTCTCGATCACTGTTTCCCAAACCGTTCTCGACGGGGCTGGGCGAGTCACCCAGCAAAAGAACGGACTCAATAAAACCACGCAGATCTTTTATGATTCCGTTGGGCGGCTCAGTTACTCGCTTGGTCCCCTGAACCGCCGTATCGACAACACATTTGACGATGCCGGTCGCCAGCTCACCCTCAAGAACCGCAACAGCCAAACATTCACATATGGCTTCGGCACTGACGGCCTGCCGGCCACGTTCACCTATCCCAGCGGGCGTCAGAGCAGCATCGTGGACCGCGACCTCGCGGGCCGCCCTCACACCCTGCAAAAACCAAGCGGCCAGCAAACCGTCCTTACCTACGAAGGCATGGGTCGGATCAAGACTCAAGCGGATGGTGTCGGCACGATCACATGGACTTATGACGGCGAGGGCAACCCCACGAATGTTGCCGAAGGCAGTGCCAATATTTCGCGAACATTCGATGACTTGGGCCGCGTGCTCACCTGCACCGACACGAGCGGCAACACGGTGTCCTACACCTACGACAACGAGGGCAACACCGCTTCCATCACATATCCCGGCAATAAAACCGTCACTTATACTTATGATGGCTCAAACAGGCTGAAAACCGTCACCGACTGGGCAAACAGGCTGACCACTTATACATGGGACAACGGCGGACGCCTCACCCAAGTGGACCGTCCGAATGGCACTCGCCAGCGTCTGGAATACGACAATGCCAATAGGCTTAGTGCCACGTATGAGGAGAAGGGGGCGATTTCCCTCTGGCAGGCAGGATACGGTTTCGACAACGCCTATCGGCTGACCAGCTACAACCCCACGCCGCCCACACGGACCTACGCGCCGCCCCCGGCGACGATGACCTATGATAATGACAACCGGCTCATTTCCTATAACGGACAGACTGTCGCGAATGACACGAACGGCAACCTCCTGTCCGCCCCCGTCTCGGGAACTCTTCTGGGCGCATTGACTTGGGATGCCCGCAACCGTCTCCTCGGCGCTGGCAGTGTCACCTATGTTTATGATGCCGAGAACAGAAGAGTAAGCAGCACCAAAGACAGCCAAACGACGAACTACACATGGAGCCGGGGCGGGTTGGACAGACTCTTGGTGAAAAGCAATCCCGACGGCAGCGTCACACGATACATTTATGGATTGGGGCTTATCTATGAGGAAACTACGCCTTCCGGCGGAGGTGCTGCCACAACATCGTTCTACCACTACAACTGGCAGGGGAGCACGATGGCTCTTTCAGACGCGGCGGGCAATGTCACCGCCCGCCTGAGTTACAGCCCTTATGGCGAAGTGACGGTTGTCTCGGGAACGCCGAACACCCCGTTCCTGTTCAACGGCCAGTTCGGCGTGATGACCGAAGCAAATGGATTGCTGACGATGCAGGCGCGATTTTAC
>JBAYTU010000110.1:0-9878 GCA_041675465.1 Terrimicrobiaceae bacterium
AATAAATGGGCTCACACACCACCGGCAGCCGGGAGGCTGCGGGGAAGCCTGCCGCAGGCAGCCCGTCAGGGCATGACCTGCTGGGAAGCGGGCATGGCAAAGGTTCGCCCTCCCATCGTTGGCCCGCGGATTTGGGGCTCTACGCGGCGGCTCCGAGCGAGCGCAGAAAACCGAGGAAGAATCCCGCGCCCTTTTCAAGGTCCTCCAACGAGATGAACTCGTCGCACGTATGCGCCTGCGCGATCGAGCCCGGTCCCATGGCGACAGCCGGGCAGCCCCTTCCCGCAAAAACTGCGGCGTCGCAGAACCACGGCGCGCCGACCAGCCCGGCCCCGCGGCGCTGGAGCGCCCGGATGAGGGGGTGCGTGGGATCGGTGAAGAGCGGCTGGGAGATGGCCATCGAGATTTCGATATCCGGGACGCGCGCGCGGAGGATTTTCTCGATGGCGGAAAGATCCTGCCCGGGAATCGTGCGCAGATCGACGACGGCCAGGCACGAGTCCGGCACGATGTTGACTTTCGAGCCGCCCGCGATCGTCCCCACGCTCGCGGTGGGATGTCCCAGCACCGGGTCGGCAAGCTTCGCGAGAGCCGGAACGACCTCCCTGCGGATGGCGTCCACCGCCTCGCACATTTTGTAGATTGCGTTCGCGCCCGCCTCCGGCTTCGAGGCGTGGACCGCCACTCCTGTCGTGTGGAGCGAAAGCCACGCGGAACCTTTGTGGGTATGAACGACATCCAAACCGGTCGGCTCCCCGGCGATCACGAACGCGAATTCCTCCTGCGCGGCCAGGGCCTTCGCGCCGTGCTGGCCGGCCTCCTCGCCCATCAGCCCCGCGAACCAGATCTCGTAAGGCAAAGCGGGGATCAGCGGCGCGGCCTCCTCCAACGCCCAAAGCATCGAGGCCATCGGGCCCTTGGTATCCGTCGCGCCGCGCCCGGACAGCCTGCCGTCGCGGATTTCCCCGGAAAACGGGTCGACCGTCATCCCCGTGACGCTCACCGTGTCGGTGTGCGGGGCAAAAAGGAGCCGCGGTTTGCCGGGGCGGTCGGACGGAAATCGCGCCACGACATTCGGGCGTCCCGGCAGGACTTCCCGGAGCTCCGCCTCCGCGCCTGCGGCGGAAAGAAATCCCGAAAGCCATTCCGCGCAGGCGGCCTCGCCGGTCTGCGGCGTCCCCGGGTCCCCGTCCGGGTTGACGCTCGGGATCCTCACGAGCTCGCGCGCGATTTCGCAGACAGTCATCGGCTCAAATACCATGCGATGAATTTCGGGATGCCCTCGCCGATTTTCGTCTGCGGGCTGTAACCGAGCAGCGCGCGGGCTTTCGTGATGTCGGCGGAGGTCAGGGGCATGTCTCCCTGCTGCTCGGGCAACCGCTCGATCAGTGCCCTTTTCCCGAGGCCCTTCTCGATTTCCCGGATGAGTTCGGAGAGCGTGATCGTCTGGTTTTCCCCGAGGTTGAAGATGTCGAAAAGCGGCCCGCCGTATCGCAGCGCCCCCATCACGCCCTGGACGATGTCGTCGATGTAGGTGTAGTCCCGGCGCGTCGAGCCATCGCCGTATTGGGGGATCGGAAGCCCCTTGTGAATGGCGTCGGTAAACTTGTGGATCGCCAGGTCCGGGCGCTGGCCGGGGCCGTAAACCGTGAAAAAGCGCAGGCAGACCGCGCGCAACCCGAAAAGGTGCGAGTAATTTCCGCAAAGGTGTTCGCCGGCGAGTTTCGTGGCGGCGTAGGGGCTCAGGGTCTGCGGGAGCGCGAGGTCCTCGGAAAACGGAACTTTCTTCGCGAGCCCGTAAACCGACGAGCTGGAGGCAAAAAGAAACCTCTTCACCGCGTTCTGGCGGGAGGCCTCGAGCAGGTGGTGGGTCCCCGTGATGTTCGTGTCGATGTAAAGCTGGGGGTCCTTCACCGACGGGCGGACGCCCGCCCGGGCCGCAATGTGGATGACGGTTTCGAATTCCCCCTCCGCGAACAACTTCCGGATCCGCCCGCAGTCCCGGATGTCCCCCTCGACGACTTTTGCCGCGCCTCCCATCGCCGCCACGTTGGCCCGCTTGATCGCCGGGTCGTAGTAGTCGTTGAAATCATCGATGAGCGTGACGGCATGCCCCTCGGACAGCAGCCGACGGCAGACATGGGAGCCGATAAAGCCGGCACCGCCGGTCACCAGGATATTCATCCGCGGAACCTAGCGGTTGCGGGAAAACCCCGGCAAGGATTTTTCGGCCTTCGCCGAGGGGGGGACACGCGAACCATGTTGCGATTGCCTGCTTGCGAAAACCGGCATGTTCCACCATGTTATGCCCGCTTTTCGCCACGGGGGAGAATTTCCTCTGCGGTTTTATCACGATCACCTTGCATGATGAATACTTCGCTCGCCGCCCGGCCAAACGAGGCGTTGATTGACCAAAACTACGAACGCTGGCTGGAGGACCGGCATTCGGTGGGGGCGGATTGGGCCGCGTTTTTCGAGGGGTTCGAGCTCGGGTATGCGCGGAGCCAGAAGATGGGCGACGCCCCGCCCGATGCCCCTGCGGAGGGAGCCGTCGCGCCCTCGTTGCAGACGCGCGTGGACGCGCTGGTCTACGCGTATCGGACGATGGGGCATTCCGTGGCGCGCCTGGACCCCCTGCAGGACGCCCCGGGGGAAAACCCGTTGCTCAGCCTGCGCGAGCTGGGGTTTTCCGAGAAAGATCTGGACCTGCAGGTTTCCTCGCGATTTTTCCAGGAGGACCGGAAAATGACCCTCCGCGAAATGATCGCCGTGCTCCAGGCGACCTACTGCGCCACGGTGGGCGTGGAATTCACCCATATCCAAACCCCCAAGATGCGGAACTGGGTGCGGGACCGGATCGAGAACCGCCAGCGCGCCGATCTTCTCACGGCGGTCGTCCACCGCGACATCCTCCGGAAAATTTACGAGGCGGAGACGTTCGAGTCCTTCATCCACACGAAGTATGTCGGGCAGAAGCGGTTTTCGCTCGAGGGCGGCGAGTCGCTGGTCCTCGCGCTGGACGCGATCCTGGAGACGTGCGGGGCGCGGGGCGTGGAGGAACTGGTCATGGGCATGGCCCACCGCGGGCGCCTGAACGTCCTCGCCAATTTCCTGAACAAGCCGCTCCGGATGATCTTCAACGAGTTCCAGGACAATTTTGTGCCGGAGCTCGTGGGCGGAAACGGCGACGTGAAATACCATCTCGGCTACCAGACGACCCGCGAACTTCCCGGCGGGCACAAGGTGGAAATCCGCCTCGCCGCAAACCCCAGCCACCTCGAGGCGGTGGACCCGGTCGTCCAGGGCAAGGCGCGGGCGCGCCAGCGCGTGCTCGGGGACACGGCGGAGAGGAAAAAAGTGGTGCCGGTCCTGGTGCACGGGGACGCGGCGTTCATCGGGCAGGGGATCGTGGCCGAGGTGTTCAACATGTCGCAGCTTCCCGGCTATTGCACGGGCGGGACGATCCACATCGTCGTCAACAACCAGATCGGGTTCACGACCACGCCGAAGGAAGGCCGCTCGACACGGTATTGCACCGACATCGCGAAGATGATCGAGGCCCCGATCTTCCACGTAAACGGCGAGGATCCGCTCACGGTGATCGAGGTGGCGCGGATGGCGCTCGAGTTCCGCCAGGAATTCGGGCGCGACGTGGTCATCGACATCTGCTGCTACCGCCGCCACGGCCACAACGAGACCGACGAGCCGACGTTCACCCACCCGAACCTTTACAACGCCATCAAACACCACCCGCCGCTGAGCGAAATCTTCGCGTCCGAGGCGGCCGCCCTCGGCACGGTCCCCCCGGAAGAGGCCGCAGGGATCAGGGCCGGGGCGCTCGCCGAATTGGAAACCGCGCTCGCCGAGGCGAAAAAACCCCTCGGTTCGAAGAAGGACGAGTTCGCCGGCTCCACCGCGATTTTCCAGCCGCCCTACACGCACGAGCCCGCCGACACCGCCATTTCGGCCTCCTCGCTGGAGCTGCTGGTCAAAGCCCTGACGACCGTCCCGGACGATTTCCAGGTCGTCCCGAAAATCCATCGCACCGTGCTTGATCGCCGACTCCAAGTCTGGAAAGACGGCGGGCCGTATGACTGGGGGCTCGCGGAGCAGCTGGCCTTCGGGTCGCTCATGCTCGAAGGCACGCCGGTCCGGCTCTCCGGGCAGGACAGCCGCCGCGGCACGTTCAGCCACCGCAACTCGGTTCTCTTCGACGCGACGAATCCGGCGCGGAATTACGTCCCGCTGATGCACATCTCCCCGAAACAGGAAAGGTTTTGCGTCTACAACAGCCCGCTCTCGGAATATGCCGTGCTCGGTTTCGACTACGGGTATTCGATGGATTTCCCGTCGATGCTCTGTATCTGGGAAGCCCAGTTCGGCGACTTCACGAACGGCGCGCAGATCATCGTGGACCAGTTCATCGCCTCTGCGGAGTCGAAGTGGCGGCGTCCGAGCTCGATCGTGATGCTGCTGCCGCACGGTTACGAAGGCCAGGGCCCCGAGCATTCGAGCGCGAGGCTCGAGCGGTTCCTGCAGCTTTGCGCGGAGGACAACATGCAGGTCTGCAACCTGACAACCCCGGCCCAGTATTTCCACGCGCTCCGCCGACAGGTCCACCGCAGGTTCCGCAAGCCGCTCGTCATCATGACCCCGAAGAGCCTGCTGCGCTCCGAGGACGCGGCGTCGCGCGGGGAGGACTTCACGAACTCCCGGTTTTTCGAGATCATGGACGATCCGGGGATCAAAGACCCGAAGAAGGTCGCCCGGCTGATCTTCTGTTCGGGCAAGGTTTATTACGATCTGGTGCGAGGGCGCGAGGAGGCGGGGCAGTCCGGCACGACCGCCATTGTCCGGGTCGAGCAGCTTTACCCGCTCTACGGGGAAAAGCTCCGGCGCATCGCCAGGCGCTACTCCAAGGCGGAGCGGTTCGTGTGGTGCCAGGAGGAACCGGAGAACATGGGCGCATGGAATTTCATCGCGCCCAGAATCGCGGGGCTGGTCGGCTCGCTCCTCGGCTACGCCGGGCGCCCCGCCAGCGCCAGCACGGCCGCCGGCTCGCTCGGCACGCACAAGGCGCAACAGGCCGCGCTGGTCAAACAGGCTTTCGAGGTATAAAGAACCGACCCATTCCCATGAATATCGAAGTGAAAGTCCCCGCCGTCGGAGAGTCGATTTCTTCCGGAATCCTCTCTGTCTGGCACAAGAAAGACGGAGAGCATATCCGGAAAGACGACATCCTGTTCACCCTCGAAACCGACAAGGTCTCGCAGGAAGTCACCGCCCCCGAGGCCGGGATCGTCCGCCTGAAAGCCCGGGAAGGGGACGAGGTGAAGATCGGCCAGACCGTCGCGGAGATCGCGCCGTCGGTGATCCCGCCAGCCTCAAAAACCGCCGCGAAAACGGCCCCTGCCACAAAACCGGCGGAACCCGGACCGGTTCCCCCGCCGTTGCCGGTTGCGCCGTCGCCGATCCCGTCGCCATCGTCACCGGCAGTTCCGTCCGCCACCTTTTCGTCGATGGCCCCCTCCACGCCGTCGGCCGCCAATGCCCGTGCGGTCAGAAAAAAGCTCTCCCCGCTCCGCCGGAAAATCGCGGCCCAGCTCGTCATGGCCCAGCACACGGCGGCCATCCTGACGACGTTTAACGAGTGCGACATGGGCGCGGTCATGCGGCTCCGCAAGGATCTCCAGGAGGTCTTCCAGCAAAAATACGGCGTCAAGCTCGGGTTCATGAGCTTCTTCATCAAGGCGGTCGTGGATTCGCTCCAGGCCGTGCCGGCGATCAACTCGAAAATCGATGGCGACGACCTCATCCTGAACAACTCGTTCGACATCGGCGTGGCGGTGGGCACCGAACGGGGGCTCATCGTCCCGGTGCTGCGCGACTGCGAGAAGCTGTCGTTTGCGGACATCGAAACCCAGCTCGTCCGCCACGCGGCCAAGGCCCGCGAGGGGAAGGTCTCCCTCGAGGACCTCCAGGGCGGGGTCTTCACCATCTCCAACGGCGGCATCTACGGATCGCTCCTCAGCACCCCGATCCTGAACCCGCCGCAAAGCGGGATCCTCGGCATGCACAAAATCCAGGAACGCGCGGTCGTGGTCGACGGCCAGATCGTCGCCCGCCCGATGATGTATCTCGCCCTCAGCTACGACCACCGGCTCGTGGACGGGAAAGAGGCCGTCACTTTCCTCATCCGCGTGAAGGACTGCATCGAAAACCCGGCCAGACTCCTGCTGGGCGCGTAGCGCCGATGCGAAATGCAGGAAAGCCCGCCCGCCCGCAACATTTCGCATTCCCCATTTCGCATTTCGCATTAGACTGCAAGCCATGACCGTCCTCGGAATCGACATCGGTGGAACGGGCATCAAAGGTGCCCCCGTGAATGTGGAAACCGGGGCTTTGGCCGCCGAACGGTTCCGGATTCCGACCCCGCAGCCCGCGCTTCCGAACGCGGTGGCGGATGTCGTGGAGCAGATCGCCAAGCACTTCGGCTATTCCGGCCCCGCCGGGATCACGTTTCCGGCCATCATCAAGAAGGGCGTGGTTTACTCGGCCACCAATGTGGACAAGTCCTGGATCGGCACCGATGCCGCCGGGCTTTTTCGCAGCCACCTTGGCGGGCCGGTCACCGTGGTCAACGACGCCGATGCTGCGGGCATCGCCGAGATGCATTTCGGTGCCGGACGCGGCAGGAACGGGGTCGTCATCCTCCTCACGTTCGGGACCGGGATCGGCTCTGCCATTTTCCACGACGGAAAGCTTCTTCCCAACTCCGAGTTCGGCCACGTCAAAATCCGCGGGAAGGACGCCGAGAAGCGCGCTTCGGAGAAAGTCCGGGAGGACAAGGGGCTGAGCTGGAAAAAATGGTCGGCGCGCGTCAGCGATTACCTCGCGTATCTCGAAGAGCTTTTTTCCCCCGACCTCTTCATCATCGGCGGCGGGGTCAGCAACAAATCGGAAAAATTCCTGCCCTATTTGGCTTCGAAAACCGAGGTCATCATCGAGGCGGCGCAGATGCGGAACGAGGCCGGCATCATCGGGGCCGCCTGCCTGGCTGTTCACCCGGACGGGCCGCAGGGCACCCAATCCCAGTGATCGGGCAACCCGGCCTTGCGGGCGAGGACCGACCAGCGGCGACGATTTTCCAGATCAGCGCGGAACGGGATTGAACTCCCCGGCGTGGTAGGAGCTGCGGACGAGCGGGGCGCTGGCCACAAACGTGAAACCCTTTCTCCGGGCGATCTCGCCGTAGAGCCGGAATGTCTCCGGGCTGACATACTCGACCACCGGAAGGTGGTTCGGTGTCGGGCGCAAATATTGGCCGAGGGTGAGCACCTGCACCCCGGATTCGCGGAGGTCGTCCATCGCCTCGAAAAGCTCGTTCTCCGTCTCCCCGAGGCCGAGCATGACCCCGCTCTTTGTCATCATGTCCGGCTCCATTTCCTTCGCGCGGCGGAGGACGGCCAGGGAGAGGCGGTATTTGGCGCGGGACCGGACGGACGGGGTGAGTCGCTCGACGGTTTCGATGTTGTGGTTGAAGATATCCGGGCCGGCGTCCAGCACCCGCCGGATCGAGGGGTCCCTGCCATTGAAATCCGGAACCAGCACCTCGATGGCGATGCCCGGATCGAGTGCCCGAATGGCTTCGATCGTCCGCCCGAAGTGGTCGGCCCCGCCATCCGGCACGTCATCGCGGGCCACGGCGGTGATCACCACGTGCTTGAGGCCGAGACGTTTCACTCCCTCCGCGACCCGCTGCGGCTCGTCCTCCTCGAGCGGGAGCGGCTTCGCCGTGTCCACCGCGCAAAACCCGCACGCCCGGGTGCAGCGCTCCCCCGCGATCATGAAAGTCGCCGTCCCGCCGCTCCAGCATTCCCAGCGGTTCGGGCACTGGGCGCTTTCGCAAACCGTGTGCAACCGCAAATCCGACACCAGATCCTTGGTCGAGAAGAAGACCGGATTGTTCGGCAGGCGGACTTTGATCCAGTCCGGCTTCCTGCTCTGGTGGAGATCGGGATCGATTTTTGGGCTTGCCATGACCCGGAGATCATCGCCATCCCTCGCACCCCTGTCAAATAATCCGCAACCCTGGGGCGGGCACGGGGTTGTATTCGGGATGCCATCCGATCGAAAAACCATCCTGCCCGTCACCGCCGGGATGCTTTTTGTCTTCGCCGCCGTCTTTTGTTTCTGGCCGGACGGGCTGATCACCCTGAGTTTCACGGATGCCCCCGTCGCGAAAGTCATCTCGTCGATCGAGCGGCAGGGGCACGTGCGCGTCGGGACAAATGTCCCTCCGGAGACACCCGTGACGATCCACATGAAAAAGGTGCCGCTCATGGACGCGCTGGAGACGCTTTCGGTCCGGCTGGAGGGGGATTTGCGGGCGGTGTATGCGGGGGCTCCCACAAAAACCCAGGCGGCATCCGCCTTGGAGGAACTCAAAACCGGAAAACGGTCGGACCAGTGGGCGGTCGCCTGGTTTCCCTCAATGGGGATGTTCGCGCCCGACACCCCGCCGGATCCCCGCCTCCTCGCCGTGAAGCCCGAGGCCGGCGAAAAAAACGACCTCCAGTCCGCCCTCCAACAGGTCGCCATGAAATCCGGCGTGATGACCGCCGTTCCCCGCGATTGGAATCCGCCCGCAAAAATGCCGACGAAACCCGCTCCCGCAGCCAGTGTCGTGAAGGATCTCATCCATGCCTCGGGCGGGCAGGTCCAGGAGGGTTTTCTGATCGTCGTCAGGGACAGAAGCGAGGGCGGCGGGCGCGGAGGACCTCCGGGGCAAGGCGGCCCGGACGGCGGGGGCGGGCCGCCCGGAGGGCCGCGCTCCGTCCGTGACGGGATGAACCCCGCATGGCTCGCGCAGCGGGCAGAAGCGGTCATCGCCCAGCTCCCGCCAGACGAACAGAAAACCGCCCGCGCGGACTTCGATGCGGCGAGAAAATTTTTCGAAGAGGCCCGCGCCCTGCCGGATGACCAGCGCCGCGACAAGATGGCGGAATACATGAACAGGCCCGAAGTCCAAGACAGGATGGAGCAACGCCAGGCCGCCCGCGACGCCCGCCAGTCCCCCGCGCAGCGGGAGCAGCGGATGAGATCCTATATCCAGCGCAAGCAGCAGATGAAAGCCAACCCGCCGAAGACATGAAAGGGCGCGGAGGGTTCACATTGATCGAGATCCTTGTGGTGGTCGCAATCATCGGCATCCTCTCCTCGATGATGCTGCCGAAGATCGCGAAAATCCAGGAGCGCGCGCAGAGCGTCGCGTGCGTGAACAACCTCCGGCAAATCGGGATCGGAGTTTTGTCCTACGTCGGGGAACACGACAACGAGTATCCGGTCGTCGAGCCGGATCCGCAGAACCCGGTCTATCCGCCGACGACGGGCGATGACCCTGCGGAAATCGAAGCGAAGCCGCTGCTCGACGTGTTGGGGCCCTACGGGGTGACCGACGCTGTTTTGAAGTGCCCCGCAGACATCAAGGGGCCGAACTGGTATGCCAAGAACGACCCCCATACCAGCTACCAGTGGCGCGTGATGCTCGACAGCGAGAACGCCAACGCCCCAAAAATTTACGGCGGAAGGCGGGGGTATTCCGTGCGGATCGTCAAGCCCGCCCGCGTGACCATCTGCACGGATTATGAAGGAGTTCACTCCGGAAGACTGAACCGGCTTTACGCCGACGGTCACGTCTCCAAGCCGAATTGATCGCCCCCCCTGCGGTTGAACCGCCCCACCCAATATCGTCCCGTCACGCCAACGATGGGAGGGCGAACCTTTGCCATGCCCGCTTCCCAGCAGGTCATGCCCTGACGGGCTGCCTGCGGCAGGCTTCCCCGCAGCCTCCCGGCTGCCGGTGGTGTGTGAGCCCA
>JBAYTU010000111.1:0-9702 GCA_041675465.1 Terrimicrobiaceae bacterium
GAGGGGAGCGGTTCGACGACATGTCGATAACGCGAGGGAGGGCGAAGCTCCGTCTGAGCCGTAATAAATGGGCTCACACGGAGGTTCGCCCTCCCATCGTTGGCGTTACGCGCGGATTGGGGACGACCTGCGCTCATTGCCGATAATGTCCCGGTGCGGCATCATGGAAGGCTGCTGCGGCGGCGGTTCGCGACGGGGATTCCGGCAGGCCGCGCAACCAGCGGGCGGCGGCCTGCGCATCGTTCTCCGCCCAGGTCGCGAACAGCCCTTGGAAGGCGACGGCCTGGTCGTGGCCTTCGGGCAGGCTGGAGGCATAGTTCGCGGCGGCTTGCGGGTCTTTCACTGCCCAAATGGCGGCCAGGCCCGCGTCGGCGAGGTCGCGTGCCTCGCCGGTCGGCAGCCCGCGCGTCCAGCCCGCGGCGGCGCGGGGATCGGTCCCGGCCCATATCACCGCGACGTTCCGGGCGAGTCTGGGATTTTCCTGCCCGGCGGCGAATGCGGCGGCGGCGCGCGGATCGACCGCCGCCCACGCGCTGCCCGCCTGCGCCAGGGCCGCGTCCCGCGCCGCGCCTTCGGGCAAGGATTGCGCCCAGCGGACGGCGGCGGCCACGTCGGCACCGGCCAATTGCGCTGCGGTCTGCGCGGCAACGTCGGCCCAGATTTCCAGATGGGAGGGAGCTTCGAGGATCTCGCTCACGAGCGTCGCGGTCCCCGCCGGGTCGAACGCGCCCCAATGCTGGAAGACGGGAAGGTAAAGCCGACGACGGGCGGATTTGGGCAAATCCTGCTCCATCCAGGAAATCGCATCGGCAGGCTCGCATTCCGCCAGGGTTTGGACCAGCTTGTCCCGGGCTTGGCGGTAAATGTCATCCGCGTCGCCGAGCCCGGCGAACCAGGCGAGCGCGCCGGGCAGGTCGCTATCACACCAGCTTTCCAGAAGGACGGCGCGGGTTTCGAAATCCTGCGTTCGCTCCAGCAGCGCCGCGATTTCGCCCGATTCGACGGAGTAGGCGTCCTGCTCCATGCCGATGTCGCGCGCGGAGGAAATCGCGGGTCGAGCGTCTTGCGGCGTGCGAGTCGGAGCGGTGCAAACCGTTTCCGGCGCGTCCGTGGGATGAGTGCGGACTTCCCACAAGGCGCAGGCGAGAAGCCCGAGCGTCGCGACACCGGCGGCGAGGATCTGATGTTTCGGGAGAATTTTCAAGGCCAGGAGAGTTTATTTCCTAAGGCACATGAGTCAGCTTCACGGCGTCGGCGATGACGTAGCCATTTGCCCCGGTGTTGGTGATCTGCACGTAGGCGTTGTTCGCGCCTGCGGGAAGGTTGAAGGTTCCCAGAAAATTCCACTTCTGGCCATCGGCCTGCTGATTGACCGTGACCGGGGTGACTATGCTCCCGTTAAACACGTTGATTGTCACGACGGATGACCGGTTGGATCCCGCGGTCCACCACGCATAGACCTTGTAGTTTCCCGCAACCGGCAGGTTCGGGAGGAACTTGACGTTTTTCGTTCCCCGTCCGGTGTTGCCGTCGTGGATGTAATTGCTTCCCTGGTAACCGGGAGTGCTCGTGCTGGTGGTCCAGGCGCCGGTGAGGGCGACAGTTCCGCCGCCGGCGGCGTTGTCCACGATGACGAATGTTCCCTGCGTGATCGTCAGGACCAGCGTTTGCGTATTCGAGCCGTTGGCGTTTGAGGCGGTGATGGCGACGTTGAATGTGCCCGTCGTCGTGGGCGAGCCGCTGATTTTCCCGGTGAGCGTGTTCACGCTCAATCCCGCCGGCAACCCCGTCGCGTTATAGAAGGTCGGGTTGTGGGTTCCCTGAATCTGGTAACTGAACTCGTCGCCCGTCGCTCCCGCCGCCGCGAGGGCGCTTGTGACCGTCGGCGCGGCGGCCGACAGCGCCCAGACGCGGACCCAATCCACATCCAGGACCGCGTTGGCTTTGAGGCCGGTCAGGGGCCACCATCCGCCGATCGGGTGTTCAAGGGTGATATACATCGGCCCGTTCAGGTAGCTCGTCGGCGTCGGGAACCGTGCGACCGGCACGTCGTCCAGATAGAACACGCAATACTGCGGGTCGGCCTGAAAGCCGAAGACGTGGTAATTCAGCCACGGCTTGGACGCCGGCGGATTGATGTTGGCGGAGCCTTCCGTCGGACCGGCACCCCAGTTGTGGTTGCGCATCCACGCCCCGCCGTCGGTATTGCTGTCGTAGTTGGTGCCGTAATATTCGAAGATGTCGATCTCCTCGTTGAGGGTGCCCGGGTTGGCGCTGTATAAGCAAAACGAGGGCCACGAACCCACCCCGCTCGCAGGCATCTTCACGCGCGCCTCCCAGTAGCCGTATTGCCGCGTGAACCCGCCGGCGTAGTTGGCTCCCACGGAAAAGAGCGATCCGGAACGCCATGTGCCCCAGGTGCTTTCGTTGACCGTAATGCCGCCCGTGGCCGTGACGGTGGAGTTTCCGTCATACCAATAGTCCACCTTGTAATCGTTGGCGGCCGTGTTCCAGCCCATCGTGTTCGTCACCAGATAATATGCCTTGTTGCCCTGAAGCGTGACGTTGCCTCCGGTGATCGCCGCATAGACCCACCCGGTCGGCTGCCCGTTGAGGTCCACGATGGCCTTGGCGACATCGGCGCCGTCAGCCGCGTCGAAAATGCGCACGTCATAGCGGCCCGTGCTGCCGGCGATGTTGTAGCGCCCGAGCTGGCTGAGGGTCAGCCCTCCAGCCGGAGTGGTAAATTTCAACCCCACCCATCCGGCGTTGCCCCACTTCAGCCCGGAACGGGTGTTGATTTGCGCGCCGGGCGTCCCGACGGTGATCAGCGCGGTTCCCGACGCATTCTTCATCCCGACCGGCCCGCCACTGCGAGCGCCGACCACCTCGGTATTCGGGGCGAACTTGAGCGTGTTGATCAGATGCCCGTTGCTGATGCTCATGCAGGTCTCGTCGGAAACGGCGAAGCCGATGTATTTGGAAGATACGGTCGGCAGGGAGCGCCATTTGGTCGTCGTGCCGTTGGGCGTTCCGGTGCTCCAGCTCGGCGAATCAAACTCATCGGCAAAGACGGCGGTGTAGCCTCCTCCGGGGAACCGCGACCTGGCGATGCCGACCGCCTGAACGTCGGTGGCGTTATATATGACCCGGATGGCCGTCATGTCGGCGACCGTATTGCCGCCGGTGAAAGTGAAATCCGAAGCTTGAAAGGTGAATCCGTAGAGCGTCCGGGTTGTTGGATTGGGCGGGCTCGGAGCCTGCGTGCTGTTGAGGCTGAGGGTGCCGAGCGCTCCCAACGAACTATTGACAAAGCTGAGACTGAACTCGCCTATCTTGGCGCCTCCGTCGTATGCGTCGATTCGGATCGGCACCTCGGCCCCCTTGCTGGTCATCAGCACAAAAAACATGGTCGAGCCGTCAATGGCAGAAAACGAATACTGAGTGGCGCTGCCCGTATTATAAGTCCCCGTGCCGACATTGAGATCCGACAGGGCAACATTGGCGCTCGCCGGCTGGGAGAGCGACGATCCGTAATTGATGGCCCCTGTGCTGCCCGTCACGGTGGGCGCGGTGAGATCGGTGTAGGTGGCCGATCCCGCCGTAATGGAGGTGAGGGTGAGCCCGGTGTTCGCGTTCGGCGTGAGGGCCGGGGTTGTGGTGATGGAGGAGATGTAGCCCACCGCTGCCGGAGATGCGAGGGTCGGCAGGATGGTAAGGGCTGCGAGCAGGGAGAATTTTTTAATGTTCATGGTGAGGGGAGCATCGGGGTGTTGCGGTGTGGTTAGCATGGCCCGCAGGGCGTTTGCCGCAATCGGCAAGCCTTTTACGAGCGTGACAAAAGGTGTTATATTTTGCTCATTTGAATTCGGGGTAAGTAAACGGTATTTGATTGGGGTTAAGCCCGAATCTCGAAGTGGGCGGCCTCCCCGCGCGGGGCGAGGACGAGCGTTTCCTGGCATCCGGCGGCCTCGACGGCGTATCGTCCGTGGAAGCCGCGGAAGCGGAAGCAGCCGTCGGCGCCGGTGACGCCTTCAGCCGTGGTTCTCCATTCCTCGAGCAGGAGCTTGCGCAGCGCGTGGCAGGACGGCTTGGGCGACATATCCGCGAAGAGCAGTCCGGAGAAGACCCTGTCCTCGCCGGGCGCGGCACCGCCGTCGGGCACGTTCCACCACGTGATGCTGTCGACGGACGGATGGCTGAACCAGAGCCGGTAGAAGCTCCGCGCCGCGTCGGCCTGCAACTCGAGTCCTTCGGGGCTGTTATCGGGCGAAGTCAGAGTGATCTCGCTGACGTGGATGGGCAGCCCGAACTGGCCATACAGGTCCAGCGTCTCGAAGAGCTGGCGCGGCGCGAACCGCTCGCCCAGCGCCAGGCGCGCCATGTCTTCGTCGGTAAAGAGATGAATCTGCAGGCCAACGCCCCCGAGCTTCGCCCCGCCGTCGCGCAGGCGCCGGATGAGGTCCACATATTGCCGCTTGTGCGGATGCCAGTAGCTGGTGGTGTCGTTGATATCGAAACGCACGTCGTCTGGAAAATACCGCGCCGCCGTCGCGAAGGCATGGGCCTCGTAGTTCTCCGGCATCGGGTGGTGGTGGGTCGCCACCCATGGCCCGGACGCCGCCTCGTTGAGCACGTCCCAGCGCTTGATCACGTCGCCGTAGCGCTCCGCGATCTCCCGGATGCGCTTCTCCGTCAGGCGCGTGATTTCCGCCGGGTCCTTCGGCAGCCACGGTGGAATCTGCCAGGCGAGCTCCTTCCACACGAGCGTGTGCCCGAGCATGCGCAGGCCGCGCTCGCGGCAGAAATCCACCACCAGATCCGGCGGCGGACGCCGCGCGATCGGCGCGCTATCCGCGGCGAAGCGCAGTCTGCCCTGCTCCGGCTCGAGCGTCTTCCAGTAAAACGGCACCGTCGCCGCGTTGAAAAGGCCCGTGAACGCCTCCTCATAGCCCTGGTTCAATTCCTGCGATTCGTAGCCGGCCAGCTTGAAAATGTTCGCCCCGAAGTGAAACGCCGAGTCCCGCTGCCGCGCCCGCACCGGCACGCCGGCGCGGGGATTGCCGTCGGCGTCCGTGACGCGCACGACGGCGTCGCTTTTGCGGTGGGTTTCGATGCCTTGCGCGATCCGATCCTCGACGGCGGGATCGTTCCACTGGTTCCGGTAGCTGTTCGGGTCGTCGAGCGGAGTGAGATACGTCATGGTGGATCGATGAAATGATTCGAGGCTGACCAGCCGCCGGGGAAATTGGCGGCGGTCATGGACCGCCGCAGGGAGGGGCGTGCGCACGTCCCCGCGTCGGCGCGCTGGTCAGGCATTCTGGCGGCGGCGGATTCCGAAGAGGACGACCGTCAGGCCAAGGCCCGAAAGGAGGACGGTCGAGGGCTCGGGGACGACGTGCAGGTAGATGTCCCCGAGGGATGTGCCCGCCGTGCCATCGGCAAGGATGAGTTCGCCGCTGAACCCCCCGCCGTAGTTGGAGGCGCTAAGGCCTCCGGCGATCAGGTTGCCGCCGGTCGTCGCGCCGCCCAAAGTGAGGCCGGTCCACGTCGTGGCGTCAAGGCTGGTGTCGAAGAGCTTGTAGTATCCTTCCGCGGTTGCGGTTCCGAGGAGGTCGATGTTGTTGCCGCCGCCGAAGGCCACGTCACTGGCGCTCGCTCCGGTGAGCACCAGCAGATCGCTGGTGCCAGAAGCGCCGATAGTCACACCGACCGTACCCAACTCAAACTTGAAGTCGCCGCCGCCGGTCAGGTTCACCGTACCGGTCGTGCTGCCCAGATTGAGCGTCAGCGTCCCGATGCTCGCGCCTGGGACGATCGTGCCTGGGGCGAGGAACCCGCCGCTGGCGACGCTGATGCCGTTTGTGCCGCCGGGATTGATAAAGCCCGTGCCGCCCAAGGTTCCCGTGCCATTGACCGCCACCGCGCCCGTGCCGCTGCCTGAGCCGGTCGTGTTGTTGACCAGCAGCGTGCCCGCGTTGACGGTTGTCGTGCCGGTGTAGATGTTGCCGGCCCCGCTGAACACCTGGGTGCCCACCCCGTTCTTTTCGACGGAAAGCACGTTCGTCGACGCGGTGCCGTTCTTGATCGCGCCGGCAAAGGTGGACGTGCCGGAAGCATTGTTCAGCTCGAGAACGCTCGTGTATCCCGACGTCGGGTTGGTGTTGTTCGAGATCACCGTCGTGCTGTCAGCGGAACTTAGCCCGCCCACGGCGAAGATATTGCTGCCGCTTCCCGTAATACCCTGCCCCACGGTGTTCACCCGGCCCGTGCCATTCAATGTGAGAACGCCCCCGATGGACACGTTTTTGTTATTGTCGATCGAGAGGATGGCGTTGGTGATGGTGACCGAACCGCCGACGGACAACCTGCTTTGATCCGTTGTGTTGTTTTGCGCGAAGGCTAAAGTCCCGCCGGTCATCGTAATGTTGCCGAGGACGTTGAGATGGATGCCCATGGTGGAGTCGGATTGGCGGAATAGGAGCGTTCCGCTTCCTTCCTTCGTCAGGTCGCCGTTGATCGTGAGGAGGGATTGGTCGCTGGGGGTTCCCTGCCTGATCAAACTCCAGGAGGAGGCGGAATTGTAGGAAAGCGCCCCAATCGTGAAGTTCCCATTGACATCGGACACACCGAACAAGTCCGGGGTCACCACCGTGTCGTCCGCGTCGGGGATCCCGTCCCCATCGGAGCCACTGACCGACCAACTGCCCGGGACGCTCCAATCGGCACCGGCCGAAGAGGAGTTCCAGGAAAAATCCGCCGCCCGCGCCGGGGCGGTTGCGGCAACGACCAGAATCGCAAGGCAGAGCAGGGAATGTTTCATATAGGGGTGTTTCATACCGCTTTAAAAATAGGAGCGGGCGGAGCGCCGGGCAAGGCGCGTCTTGACTTTGCAGGCGAAAATTCGGATTAATAATCCATTTCCGAGGGGACGTCTCCATGCAATCCATACAGCGCGCGGTTCAAATTCTCTACATGGTCGCCGGTGTTGAGGACGGCTGCACGGTCCAGCAGATGGCCCATCGCCTTGGGCTCAAGCCGAACACGGTTTACAAGTTCACGCGCGCGCTCGAGCGCGAGCAGCTTCTCCACCGCAGAACCGGTCCGCTGCGCTTCCTGCTGGGCCCCGCCGTGACGGAGCTGAAGGTCCTCGACGACGAGCGGCATCTCCTCTCGATCTCCGGCGAAGTGCTGGTGCGAACGCAAGCCCGGCTGCCGGATGCGACGTTGGTCCTGTCCGAGCTCCGGGGTTCGACCGTTTGGGAGCGGCTCTCCGTGCAGCCCACCCGCCCGGGGGTGCTGGTCCGGCACCGGTCGTCGATCATGCCGATCTACGAAAGGGCAAGTTCGCTGCTGTTCCTCGCGTATTCCCGTTCGGACCACGTTGGCGTAATTTATTCCGAGCACCCCTTCGATGCCGAAGGTCGGGCGGCCTGGCGTTCCCGCGACCGGCTCGATGCTTTCCTGGCGCGCGTCCGCCGCCTGGGCTATTGCCAGCCGCCCACCCTCGGCCCGGCCCCGCATTTCCGCGTTGCGGCGCCGGTTTTCTCGTCGGGCCACGACCTCGTGGCGTCCGTGGCGGGTTTTATCGTGAATCGCGAGCCGGTGCAGCACAAGCAGGCCCTCGTCCACCTCTGTCGCGAAGCCGCGAAGGAGATCACGAGCCGGCTGGCGGAGCCCTGTGCAGCCTAACGGCACTCCTTTGGCGCGGCCTTCAGAACGTCGCCAGCAGGGGATGGTTCGGCTTGGTGCGATCTGTTCGGATTGTTTAGTCAATTCGTCGGTTAAGTTGGTGCTCGATAGACACTCTGAATCGACCAGAATCCTCATCGCGCCAGCACGGCGTCGTCCAATGGGGTGACCTGCTCTTCGGCCAGTGATGCCGCGTAATCGAGGCAGGAAAGAATGTCGTCTCGTGTCAGGGAAGGATAAGCGCCAAGCAACGCTTCAATGCTGTCGCCATGTGCGAACATCCGAACAATCTGATAAACCGGGATGCGTGTGCCAGCAATACACGCCTGGCCGTGGCAAATTCGCGGGTGAATGGAAATGCGTTCGTTCATGGCTTACAAGGTGTCAGAGAACCCCGATTCGGGCAAGCGCGCGCGAGTCGCCAGACGACCCCAAGCTCAGCGGACTGCGGAGGCTGGCGCCAATCATCCTTCCCGGCTTTCGCCGTCCCACCATTCGCCGCCGGGGTGGACGGGCGAAAAATCCGCAAAGGGGATTTCCCCCCAGAGGGCGCGGGCGAGGCTCTGCTGGGAGAAGGAATCCGGGCTGTAGGCGTTGACCAAAGTCGGGAGGAATGGCATGTCGTGGAGGAGAAAGGGAGTCCCCAACGAAACAACGTTAGCCAAAAATACACTTGAGCATCGAAGTCGCCTCCGATTATCTCCGAAAGCACCATGCGCGAACTTGACGATCATGTGAAAGAGGCCCTTCAAAAGCGCCTTGTGGCCTTGGAGGATCACTTCCAGAGCGACTGCGTGTTTTACTATGGGCCTTTCTTCCCATCCATTGAGAAGAGATTCAGGGAGTTCATTGAGCTTTTGAGAAACGATGGCGTGAAGAAGGATCGGCTTGTGGTGTTTGTCAATTCTCCAGGTGGAAGTGCTGAAACGGTCGAAAAACTCGTGGAGATTATTCGACATCACTATTCTGAGGTCTATTTTGTTGTGCCCGATGAAGCGATGTCCGCCGGCACAATATTCTGCATGGCTGGAGATCGCATTTACATGGATTACAGTTCCTCGCTGGGGCCGATTGATCCGCAAGTTTTCAATGGCAAGGACTGGGTGCCCGCATTGGGCTATCTTGACCAAGTCGAGAAGATGATCACAAAGTCCGCGAAAGGGGAATTGACAGAGGCCGAGCTGATTATCTTGCAGAATCAGGATTTGGCCCTTCTCAGCCAATTTGAGCAAGCGAAGAATCTCACGATTACCCTTCTCAAAAAGTGGCTGGTTGAATACAAGTTCAAAGATTGGACGACTCACCAGCGCAGCCCTGATAAAATCGGGCAACCAGTCACACTTCAAGAGAAGGAACAGCGGGCAGCCGATATAGCTACCATGCTGGCCAACAACAAGTTGTGGCACTCTCATGGACGCCGGATCGGTGCAACTACTTTGACCAAGGTGATACGCTTGAAGATCGAAGATTACTCGACAGATGACGCCCTCCGTGAGAAGATACGAGCATACAACGATTTTTTGACAGACTATATCACTCGCCACGATGCCAAATTTTTCCTCCACAGCCGCTGCTACTTCTGAAATTGTGGATCGATTGAAGAAGGAAGTATACAGACAAGAATCTGTGCTGGAGACCTCGCGCGCTGATAGACTGCGCGAGGTGCAAGCGAAGGTCACTGATTTGCGTTCTCGCGGCCTTCTTCGTCGTCGTGAGTTTGTTGTCGTCACGACTTCTGATTTTGAGCGGCGATATATGGCTCAAAAAAGGGGCTAACGAGCCAGTCGACCTAATCCCTGTCCCTTCGGGACTTTCGGCATGCCTCCTGCTGATTCCGCTTCGCGGGCAGGAGGCATGCCGAAAGCAAGCAGGGATAGGTCACTGGGGACGATGGGCGCGGCGGTCTCGGCGTTTTGGAGGGTCCACATCACCTCGGCCATGTCGCCGACCGGGCGCATCGTGTTTTTCATCTGATGCGTCTGGAGGCTGAAAACGACGACATAGGCGTCC
>JBAYTU010000112.1:0-9657 GCA_041675465.1 Terrimicrobiaceae bacterium
AATGAGAGGGGAGAGGTTCGACGACCTGTCGATAATGCGAGGGAGGGCGAAGCTCCGTCTGAGCCGTAATAAATGGGCTCACACGGAGGTTCGCCCTCCCATCGTTGGCGTTACGCGCGGATTGGGGTGGTGGGCAGCCACTTGCGGACTGCGGAGAGAACTGCTAGAACGTGTTTCCTCAGCATGCCAACATACGAATACGAGTGCGAAAAGTGCCGGAAGAGGTTTGAAATTTTCCAATCCATGAAGGATGACGTTTTGAAAACCTGTCCCGAAGGCCGATGCAAGATGAGGAAATGGGGCAAAGGCAAGGTCCGCCGCCTGCTGGGGACCGGTGCGGGGCTCATCTTCAAGGGAAGCGGGTTCTACATCACCGACTACCGCAGCGAGGGCTACAAACAGGCCGCGAAGAAAGATTCCGGAGAGCCATCCAAGCCGGAAACCAAGACGGAAACAAAATCCGAGGCCAAGCCGAAAAAAGAAACGAAACACCCGAAGGCGGACTAGCATGCGCGCCTGCCAACATTGCGGAACCCAGAACGACGACACGCGTGTCTTTTGCGGCAATTGCGGGACCAGGCTGCCCGCACCGGATTCATCGGGGCCGACGGCACCGCCCGCCCTGCAGGCACCCCGGGCAGGGGCCGCACCCGGACTCCCGTCCGCAGGCATTTCCGCCCCCCCGTTGCCGGAATCCGCATTCAGGAAAAAGAGGCGAGCTTCCCGTCCGGCACCGGTTTCCGAGCGCGGCGCGTCCGGCTTTCTGGTTTCCAGCATTTTCTGGCTGGCGGTTGTTTCGGCCACGCTGGCCTGCATGATCCAGATGGTCCGCGCACCCGACAACGTCCCGGCCCCCGCCGGGGCCGACACGTCCGCCGCACGCGAAACTTTTTCGACGCTCAAGGAGTTGGCCGAGTCGGCAAAACCCATCAGTTGGACCGTCAACAGCAAGGCGGTCAACCAGTTTCTCGAATCCACGATCGAAATGAAACCCAACGAGACCGGACTCTCGGCGCTGACCGCCCGGTTCCAAAGGGCATTCGTCAACCTCCACCAAGGCAGTCTCACGCTCTGCGTCGATCAAAAATTCCTCGGTGCCGACCTCTACTTCCTCCTGGATGTCGTGCCGGAGAAATCCGGGCCCGGGCTGGGGGCCAGAGTGACTGGCGGAGGCATCGGGCGCCTGCCGGTCCACCCGGCCTTGCTGCCGGTTTTCCAGCGGCTGTTCACCCCGGTTCTCGCCGGTCTTTCCCAACCCTTGGACATCCTCAAAAAAGCGAAATCGGCGACCATCACTCCGGATGACGCCACCCTTCAATGGCCGGGCACTGGAAAAAAGCCCTGACGGGCATCTGCCTTCTGGCCTTGTCTGCGGTCGCTTCCGAAGCCCGTGAAAACACGCTCGCCGGAAAGTCGACCAGCGCCTCCGGCAAGTTCGTGATCTACTCGAAAGACGCCACCCGCCGCACCAATCTCGCGCAACGCGCCGAGGAGGCGCGGGCCCGGTGGACGCAAAAGACCGGCACCGATGAAACGTCGGGCCCGATCATCATCCAGGACCTGATCGGCACCGCGAAGCCGCGCGGCAACGCGGGCATCCTCACCGGTGTCTTTGAGGGTGACGGGGGGGCGATGAAAGTTCAGACGGACATTTACGAGGCTTCCGCCCTTCGCGGGCAGGCGTTGGAAATGGAGGTTTATCGCGCGCTCGGCCTCGATTGGATTTACAGAAACCATCCGCCAAAAGCCGGCAGGGCATTCCACTCCCCGCCGCCCTGGTTGCTGGAGGCGCTCGCCGAGGAAGGGCGGGTCAAGGAAAACGGGACCCCCGAAGGCGTTTACGCCACGTTGCTCAAGAGCGACCATCCGCCCAAGATCGAGGACTTCCTCAAAGCGAAACCCGAGCTGATGGAAGCGACATCGCTGACGCTCTACCGGACGCAGGCGGCCGCCTTGCTCAAAGCGTTGCAACAGCTTCCCGAGGGCCCGAAAGGGCTGGCAACTTTTCTCGGTTCACTCGCCGAAAACGACGCCGACCTCAAGTCCCTCCTCGCCGCTTACCCGTCCTTGGAGAACAGCGCTTCCCGCCTCGGAAAACTCTGGACCCTGTCCATCGCGCGCAACTCGGCCTCCAAAGGCACCGAGCCGTGTTCCATTGGGGAAACCGTCCGCGCTTTGCAGGAGTTGCTGGATGTGTCCGCCCCGGTGGACCCGAAGAAGCCGGAGCTGGGTCAGGCGACCGGGCCGACCGCTTTCCCCTTGCTCGCAAAAAGCGGGGGTGGGCCTTATTTGATGCGGCTGAAATCCGCGGAACTCATGACCCTGGAATTCCGCGCCCATCCCCTGCTCCGGCCGGTGATCGCGGAATATCGCAAGATCGCGACGGAACTCGCTTCCAAACCCAAAAAGAACGTGGACAGGCAAATCGGGGAAACCGGGAAAATTTTCGACTTGCTCCTCCAGCGCACCGGCAAGACGAGCGACTACCTGAACTGGTTTGAAGCCACCCAGCTCGACACCCTGAGCGAAAACTTCCTGGAGGTCACCTCCCCCCCCGAAGCCCCCAAGCGGACCGACGCGATCAGCGCGCACCTGGACGCCGTCGAAAACCGCGGGTGGTAGCCCGGACAGCACAGGAATCCGGGCGGACGCGCAAGCCGGATCACAATTGCGCCAGGATGCCGTTGAATGTCGCGCTCGGGCGGAGGGCGGCGGCGGCGAGTTTGTCGTCCGGCCGGTAGTAGCCGCCGATGTCGGCCGGTTTGCCTTGGACGGCGAGAAGTTCGGCGGCAATCTTCTGTTCGTTTGCGGCGAGCTGCCCGGCGATTGGGGCGAAGGTCGCTTTCAGCCCGGCGTCCACGTCTTGTGCGGCGAGGGCCTGTGCCCAATAAAGCGCGAGGTAGAAGTGGCTCCCGCGGTTGTCGGTGGTCCCGAGTTTGCGTCCGGGCGAACGGTCGTTTTCGAGGAATTTTCCGGTGGCTGCGTCGAGGGTGTCGGCGAGGGTTTTGGCTTTTGCCAGGCCGAATGTTTCGGCGATGTGTTCGAGCGACGGGGCGAGGGCAAAAAATTCGCCGAGGGAATCCCAGCGGAGGTAGTTTTCCGCGACGAACTGCTGGACGTGTTTCGGGGCCGAGCCGCCGGCGCCGGTCTCGAAGAGCCCGCCGCCGTTCATGAGCGGGACGACCGAGAGCATCTTCGCGCTCGTGCCGAGTTCGAGGATCGGAAAGAGGTCGGTCAAATAATCGCGGAGGACGTTTCCGGTGACCGAAATCGTGTCTTCTCCTTTGACGATGCGTTCGAGAGAAAACCCGCAGGCGTCCGCAGGCGGGAGGATCCGGATGTCGAGGCCGGACGTGTCGTGGCCGGCCAGGCAGGCTTTGACTTTGGCGATGACCTGGGCGTCGTGGGCGCGGTTTTCGTCGAGCCAGAAGACGGCCGACGTGCCGGTGGCGCGGGCGCGGTGGACGGCGAGCTTCACCCAATCGCGGATCGGGGCATCCTTGGTCTGGCAGGCGCGCCAGATGTCCCCTTTCTCCACTTCGTGAAAAAGGAGAGTTTTCCGTTCGCGGTTTTCCGTGTCCAGATCGTCCAGATCGATGACGCGGACGGTCCCGTCGGCGGGGATCTCGAATGTTTTGTCGTGCGAGCCGTATTCCTCGGCGGCCTGCGCCATGAGGCCGACATTCGGCACCGAGCCGATCGTGCGGGGGTCGAGCGCCCCGTGCTTTTTGCAGAAGTCGATCACCGCCCGGTAAACCCCGGCGTAGCTGCTGTCCGGGATGACGGCGAGGGTGTCCTGCAGCCTGCCTGCGGCGTTCCACATCTGGCCGGAGGAGCGGATCATGGCGGGCATCGAAGCGTCCACGATCACGTCGCTCGGGACGTGGAGATTGGTGATGCCTTTGTCGGAATTCACCATGGCGAGGGCCGGACGGGCGGCATAGACGGCCTGGATGTCGGCTTCGATTTCGGCCTTCTTGTCGGCGGGAAGCGCCTGGATCTTGGCCAGGAAATCCCCGAAGCCGTTGTTGAAATCCACGCGGAGGTCCTCGATGACGCCGACGTGTTTGGCGATGAGGTCCTTGAAGAAAACCTTCACGACATGGCCGAAGATGATGGGATCGGAGACCTTCATCATCGTGGCTTTCAGGTGGACGGAAAACAGGACGCCGGCGGCCTTGGCTTCCGCGATTTCTTTTTCGAGAAAGGCCACGAGCGCCTTCTTGCTCAGGAATGTGCCGTCGAGGATTTCGCCGACCAGGAGCGGGAGCCGGTCTTTGAGGACGGTGACCGTGCCGTCTTTCGCGACGAGTTCGATCCGGACGGCCGTGGCCCCGGGGACGGTCACGGATTTTTCGTTCGAGAAAAAGTCGTGACCGCCCATCGTGGCGACTGCGGTTTTGGAGCCGGGCGACCATTTGCCCATCGCGTGCGGGTGGTTGCGGGCGTAATCCTTGACGGCCTTCGGTGCCCGGCGGTCGGAATTGCCCTCGCGGAGGACAGGGTTCACTGCGGAGCCCATGACTTTTCCGTAGCGGGCCTTGATCGCTTCCTCGGCGGCGGTCTTCGGGGCTTCGGGGTAATCGGGGAGCTTGTAGCCTTTTGCCTGAAGCTCGGCGATGGCGGCCTTAAGCTGGGGGACGGACGCGCTGATGTTCGGGAGTTTGATGATGTTCGCCTCGGGTTTGAGCGTCAGGGCACCGAGCTCGGCCAGGGCGTCGCCGATCTTTTGGTCATCGGAGAGGAATTCGGGGAAATTGGCGACGATGCGCCCGGCGAGCGAGATGTCACGGGTTTCCACCGAAATCCCCGCGTGTTTCGTGAACGCCTGGATGATCGGCAGCAGCGAGCAAGTGGCCAAGGCCGGGGCTTCGTCGGTCTTGGTATAGATGATGGTCGGAAGCTTGGACATGGTGTTGCCAGCCGATTTAAGGCATGGATCATGCGGGGTCAAAGGGAATTGCAGGCGCGGAGAAGAAGGCGGGGATAAACGCCCGACTCGACCTGCTCGCGACGCGCCATCGCGCGGGTTTCCCGCGCCCCGCGACACGTTTTGGATCGTCAGGCGGCGCGCTCCGGAGGGACCGCGATCTGGCGGAAGGCGGCGGCCACCTGTTCGAGCGAATCGACCTTCACGCCAAGATCCTTGATCAGCCCGTCCTTGAGGCCGTAGATCCAGCCGTGGACGGTCAGGCTTTGTCCGCTGGCCCATGCCTCCTGGACGACGTTCGTGTGCGTGACACTTTTGGCCTGCTTGATGACATTGAGCTCGCAGAGCCGGTCGACGCGATCCTCCTCGGTGGAGAGGCCCTCGATCTCGGCGCGGTGGCGGGAGCAGGTGTCCCGGATGTCGTTGAGCCAGTTGTCCACGACCCCGTGGCTCGCGCGCTGCCTTGCCGCGATCACCCCCCCGCACCCGTAGTGCCCGCAGACGATGATATGGCGGACCCGGAGCGTGCGGACGGCATATTCCACCACGGAGAGGCAGTTCAAATCCGAGGGATAGACGATGTTGGCGACATTCCGGTGGACGAAGAGCTCGCCCGGAAGGAGGCCGATGATCTCATTCGCCGGCACCCGGCTGTCCGAACATCCGATCCAAAGGTAGCGGGGCGATTGCTGCGCGACGAGCTTCCGGAAAAACCCCGCCTCGCGGCGCTCCATGCTCCGCGACCACGCCCTGTTGTTCTCGATGAGCTGATCGATTTCTCTCATGGGCGGGTTCAGAGTTTGACGCCCGCGCGCCGGTAGGCGGTGCGGATCTGGCTCATGAGCTCGGCGGTCGTCCTTCCCTCCAGCAGGATGCCGAGCGTGGATTTTTCAAATTCCGCGCGCTTCTCCGGCGAGGCAAGAACCTCCGGCACGGTGGGAGGCCGCAACGTGTCCGGCCAGCGGTAGCGCCCGTCGGGCAGGACCTCGACGCCGGGCAGTTTTCTGAGGGACTCGACCGCGCTCTCGTAACCCTCGATCTGCTCGCGCACCTTGCCGACCGCCCGCATGTATTTGACAAAGACGGCCCCGTCCCCTTTGCCGTCCATGTGCATGAAATAATTCACCAGGAGATAGGCCGTGAAATACATCCTCCCGGCTTCCTTGGGGTTCCGCGCCAGCATCTCGGACCATCCTTTGCCGCCGATCCCGAAAAGCTCCTCGACCGGGTAGGGCTCCGGAACGCCTCCTCCCCGCAGCTTGAGCGTGTTCAAATATTCCTTGAGCCCGGTTTTGGCTGCGGAGACCCTGAACGTCCCGAGCCGGAGCGGAAGGCCGTTGGTGTATTCCGCCGTTCCTTCGATCACCCATTGCGGCAGGATGTCGAGCCACGAATGCATCATCTGGTGGGTCAGTTCGTGGACCAGCGTGTCCGACCGGTAATCGGAGGCTTTGGTGAAACTTTTGCCAAGCCGCTCGATGCCGAGGCTCTCGAACGGAACGACGAACACCTTGCGCGACCCAAAATAAACCCCGCCGCTGTTCTCCGGCCCCCCTTCCTCCTTGTAGCGCCCGGGGGAGCGCACCAGGATCGCCCGAAACCGGTCGCCTTCCTCGGGCTCGGGCCGGATCCCCCAAGGCAGGGCCTTCAGCAGCTCGTAGGTGGCCTCGAAATTCCTGGCCACATCGCGCAGCAGATTCTGGGTGAGCTTGCCGTCGCTGGTGAACTCGAAGTGCGGCGTGCGGTAGACAAATTTCCCGTTCTGCTCGTCCTCGCTCACGACCTCGACCTGAATCCTGCTGCTGTCGACGCCGACAGTGTCCGGCATGACGACCGGCTGCCGCTCCTGCCACCCGGCCAGATACGCCCGGTCGGCCTCGCCGAGGGAATCCGCCGCAAGGCTCGTGCGCCCGCCGGTGAGGAGGCGGACAACGACGGTCTTTCCGTCGTATGCCTGCAGCGCGGCACGGGTTGCGACGCCCCCGGGAAACGTCCACTCGCGCATCGGCCCCTCTGGAGGCAACTGCGCCAGGACCGGAACCGCTGCCAGCAGGAGAGCCGCAGCCAAAACAGACCGCTTCGCCCGGGTCGGACAAATTTTCATGACGCGTTCAGTGCTATCCGACCCGCCCCTCCGTTGGCCAGCGCGATCTTGGCGGAGCGTTGCTCTTCGCCGCCCCGGAGGCGGCATCGCTTGCGCGGGCGGCGGAAATCCGTTAGTGGTTTCGCATGTTCCAACGACTTGTTTTTGCGCTTGTTCTCGCGCTGCTCCCCGTCTCGCTCCGCGCGGATGAAACCGTGCTTGCCACACAGAAGAAGCTCGCCCAGCTCGGCTTCTACAAAGGCCAACCCGACGGGCAGGCCGGAAGCCAGACGAGCGCCGCGATCCGCCGGTATCAGATCGCGGAAAATCTCAAGGTCACCGGGGAGCTGAACCGCCAGACGCTCGAACAGCTCGGGATCAAGGGCTCGCCGGCGGCACCCGCCTATATCGCCATCGCCGACATTTTCAAGGGAGGGCCGTATATTTCCGCAGGACCGGAGATGCAGGTGGCGGTGATCCGGCAGGCACAAAAAAACCTGAAACTTCTCGGGTATTACAGCGGGCCCGAGGACGGCATCCCCAACGGCGGCCTCGTGTCCGCCCTCAAGGTCTGGCAAAAAAGCGCGGGCTTCCGCCAGAGCGGGCGGTTCGACGAGAACTCGCTCAAGGGCCTCGACCTGATGCCGAACTGAATGGCGGCCATGAACGAAGTCCTTGATCTTTTCCGCCAGACCGGTGCCCTGCTGCACGGTCATTTCGTGCTGCGCAGCGGTCTTCACAGCCGGGAGTTTTTCCAGTGCGCGCTGCTGTTGCAGGACGCCGCGATCGCCGCCCGCGTGTGCGGCTGGCTGGCCGACAAGCTTGACGGCCACGAGGCCACGACCGTGATCTCGCCGGCCGTGGGCGGGATCATCGTCGGGCAGGAAGTCGCGCGCCATCTCGGGAAACGCCATATCTTCGCCGAGAAGGACGGCAACGGCGGGCTCGTCATCCGGAGGGGATTCACCATCGAACCGGGAGAAAAATTTCTGGTGGCCGAGGATGTCGTGACCCGCGGCGGGCGGGTCCGGGAGACGATCCAGATCGTGCGCGACCACGGCGGGATCGTGTCTGCCGCGGGCTCGATCGTGGATCGCAGCGGCGGGTCGCTCCCCGACTTCGGGTGCCCGTTCGTTTCCCTCGTGCAGATGGACGTCGAAACCTTCGACCCGGAAAACCTCCCCGGAGACCTGAAAGGCACTCCGGCGGTCAAGCCGGGAAGCAAGTAGAGTGCGTTCCTCGTGGATCCTCCCGGCAGTTGCCAAGAATCAGCGAGCCCCTGAAAGAATCCGCTTTTCTGTCTGAGCGTGAAGGCGCATTAATTCGGGCCGCATGCGATCCATCCGACTGACCAGTCCGGAGCCACTTGAACTTGACGATTCCACAATCATTGAGGGAGACGTTCATTTTGCCCTGAGCCGGCTGCCCTCCTCGTCCGTGCAATGCGTGGTCACATCTCCGCCTTATTGGGGCCTGAGGGATTATGGGATCACCGGCCAGATCGGGCTGGAGCCAACTTTGCCGGGTTTCTTGCAAGCATTGACCGGGGTTTTTTCGGAAGTGAAACGCGTGCTCAGGCCGGATGGTGTTCTCTGGCTCAACATCGGCGATGGATACACCAGCGGAAACCGTGGTTGGAGAGCGCCGGATAAAAAAAACCCGAACCGGGCGATGACCACGCGGCCGGACAACCCTCCGGGACTCAAAGACAAAGATCTCATGGGAATTCCCTGGCGGCTGGCGTTCGCCCTCCAGGATACCGGGTGGTATTTGCGCAGCGATATTGTTTGGAACAAGCCGAATGCCATGCCGGAAAGCGTGAAAGACCGCCCAACAAGAGCTCACGAGTATCTGTTCATGCTGACCAAATCCCAGAACTATCGCTACGATGCCGAAGCGGTGCGCGAGTTGGCGGCGGGCGGACAAATGCGGAACCGGAGATCGGTATGGAACATCAACACGACCAATTCTCCCAGCTCCCACATCGCGGCTTTTCCCCAAGCCCTTGTCGAACCGTGCGTTCTTGCATCTACCGGGGTTGGAGACTTTGTTCTGGACCCGTTCTTTGGCTCAGGAACCGTTGGAATGGTTTGCAATCGCCTCGGCCGCCGCTATGTGGGAATCGAGTTGAATTCCTCTTACATCGAGGAAGCCGCCACATTTCTGCAGATTCCCCGTGTTCGCACCAACGGCTCGCGACGACAAAATTCAGACTATGAAACTGCTCCTGCCCTCCTCGAATCTCCAGGTAAATTTGGCAACGGCCCTGGAAACCTTCCGGAAGATTTACCTTCAACAGGCGCTGTCCCAAGCAATAAAAAGTATCGATCTCACGCTGCTGAATCACGAGCTACAAAAGTTCGCGCCAGAAAATGAGCTCAAGCAACTGGCGGGGCTCGGGCTACGCGGCGAGTTTGTGTTTCCGGTTCCTTCGCTGCTGCATGCAAACCCGAAACTGATCGGCATCAAATCATGCAAGAAATAGTGCTTCTCATGCTTAAAAGAGAAGCGGACATGCCCCCCGCCCAAATCCGCGCGTAAGGGAAGAAATGAGAGGGGAGCGGTTCGACGACATGTCGATAACGCGAGGGAGGGCGAAGCTCCGTCTGAGCCGTAATAAATGGGCTCACACGGAGGTTCGCCC
>JBAYTU010000113.1:0-9311 GCA_041675465.1 Terrimicrobiaceae bacterium
CCAAACGCTGGCTTTAAAACTTCCCAACACCGGCATGGCCGTGACGATTGACATTGGGGAGGCCCAAAACATCCACCCCAAAAACAAACAGGAGGTGGGACGACGCCTCTCTCTCCTGGCCCTTTCCAGAACCTACGGGAAAAAGCAGGTGGACGAAGGGCCGCGCTACCAGGAAATGAAAGTCGAGGGAGGCAAAATCCGCGTCCGTTTCCAGGCCCTCGGCGGCGGACTGGCGGCCAAAGGCGGTGCGCTCAAACAATTCTCCATCGCAGGCGACGACAAAAAATTTGTTTGGGCGGACGCGGTGATTGACGGCGACAGCGTGATCGTTTCCAGCCCGCAAGTTTCAGCCCCCGTGGCGGTGCGTTATGCCTGGGCGAACAATCCCGCCGGCTGCAATCTCCTCAACAAAGAGGGGTTTCCCGCTTCCCCATTTCGCACCGACGACTGGCCCGGCGTGACCGACACCGCCCACCTGCGCAAGCCGGGCGCCGCCCCGGTTGTTCTGCCCGTCGCGGATGCCCCGCTGCCCGCTTCCGTGGGAATGACCGGGAACACCATCGAAATTGATCCCGATGCGGTGGTGGTGCGGAGTTGGGACAAGGTCAAGGTCAACGGATATGCCTACGGGCTTTCCCAGAAAAAAGAGGCGGGAGAAACCCACATCTGGCTTCCCTACGGCAACGAGCGCGGATGGTATTACGAAATCGAGGGTGGGGTGCTGGAGTCAACAGGGTCCGGCGTTCGCGCAGGGTTTCTGGTGGAAAAATGTTCCCAGGCAGCCTGGTTGACCCTCAAATTTCATTTCGCCCGCCCGATCCAGAGTTTCCGCCTCTCCTGCGGGCCCGCCGACTTCCAGTCCGTGAATGCGGTGGCCGGGATCGAATACAGCGTGGACGGGAAAACGTGGACACCGTTTTCCAAACCCTCCCAAGGAGGAAAAATGGACAAGCTGGTGGATTCAAAGGGGCCGAACGTCCAGGGGCTCGATACGCAGGAGCTTTACCTGCGTTGCTTTGTGCGCGACCGGAACGATCCCGCCAAACTCGATCCGGGAACCAGCTTCCGGGCTCACATGGGCGGGAATGTGATGTGGGGCGATGCCTCCGTCACTTTTGCCCAGGCGCAATGGCAGATGTGGGTCACCCCGAAATGAGCCCAAAACAAATTTACCAACATGACGACACACAATCCAACAAACGAACGGCCCGATTGCGGAGCCTGGAAAACATCCATGAACCGGAACTTGAATGACGGAAAATCAACAATTGGTTGCCGGATGCTTCTGGCGGGCATGGTTGCATCCCTGGCAGTGGGAAGCGCCGTGACGGTGCAGGCGGCGGAGGCCGATCCGCGCGATGACAGCAGCCCGTGGGCGATGTGTTCGGGGGCGGAATGGTCGAATGATTTTCCCAAGTTCAACCCCCTGCTGGACCAGGCCGGGATAAAATGGCTGCGCGCATGGCCCGAGTGGCAAGAGACGCAACCCAGGCAAGGCGAGTGGGTTTGGGAGACCTCGGACAAACGCGTGGCCAACGCGAAGGCCAATCATATCCATCTCGTCGGCGTCTTTCATTACTTCGCCAAATGGTCGTCGGCGGACGGCGGTACCCGCAAGGGACCGGTCAAGGACATGCAGTTCTGGAAGGACTACGTCGGGGAGTCGGTGAAACGCTACAAGGCGGACGTGAAGTATTGGGAGGTCTGGAACGAGGTCAACGGCAGCTTCTACGAAGGCAGCGAGGGGGCGCAACGGGCGAAGGAATACGCCGACCTCGTGGTTGCGGCGTATGACGCGGCCAAGAAGGCCGATCCGACCGCGCAGATCGGCCTGAGCATGGCGAGCACCGACATCGGGTTTCTCGATCTGACGATCCAAGCCGGTGCCGCCGGTCACTTCGACTTCATTGCCGTGCATCCCTACGAAAACCTCGACGCGATGCGGTATGGCGACGAGCCGGGGTTCCTGACGCTGGGCAACACCCTGCGCCAGATGCTGGCGGCGAACAAGCAGAACGTGAACACTCCGCTGTGGATCACTGAGATCGGCAGCGGCGCGCCACCCAAGCCCGAGCCGAAGGCCGATGCCCGGCAGGCGGACATGCTCGTAAAATCCTACATTCTTCCGCTGGTCCAGGGATTCAGCCGCATCTTCTGGTTCGAGATCCGCGGCCCGTTGTATGGCGAGGAGAGTTTTAACCTCCTGCGTGAGGACTGGTCGCCGCGCCCCTCCTATGTCGCCTTGAAAACCATGACGACGGTGCTGGGGCCGGAGCCGGAGTATCTGGGCTGGCTGAACCTCGGCAAGGGCGGTCATGGCTTTGCCTTCCGCAATGCGGGGAAAAGTGTTCTGGTCGCCTGGGCCCTGCCGGGCAGGGAGGAGCAGGTTTCCTTTGCCTCCCCCGTGAAGCTCACGGACCTGACGGGCAGGGAATCCCCGCTCGCAGCAGGCAAGAAGCTGGCACTGACTTCGACCCCGGTATTCCTCGGCGATTTGCCGGAGAACCTCGTAAAAGAAGCGCGGGCGAACCGGGACAAAGCTTTCCCGTGGGGAGGAGATTATTCACAGGCTGCGGCGATCACCTGCCGCCTGGGCGAAACGAATGTGGACGAAGGCCTGCGGCAGGTTTTCCTGCGTAAAGATCACGAGAACCGGATGATGCCGGCCACGGCGGATGGCGAGCCCTGTCGGCGGGTGGTGTCCAAGGACAAGGATAACAGCGTCGGTTATTTCCGCGCTGACACCGGATTCGTGCCCTACGGCACGCAGGCGCTGGACATCACCGTGGTGGCCCGGCGCGCGGCTTCGGATCAACCGGCGGAACTGGCCCTCACTTATGAAAAGCGGGAAGGCTACAAGGATTTCATCAAGGGCGGCGAGCGCTGGAGCATCCCGGCGGGCAAGGGTTGGCAGGAGCACACCTGGCACGTCACCGACGCCTGTTTTGCCAACTGCTGGGGCTGGCACATCGGCCTCATTTCCGCGGGCGACACGAAAGAATTTCTCATCAAGGAGATCCGTGTGACCAAGGCGACAAAGCCTCCAACCCCCTGACGCCTGCGGGCCGTTCCCTTTAAACAACCAATCATTCAACCAATCATTCAAACAATCATTCCAACAATCAACCCAACCCCTATGAAATCAAACACAATAACTGACTCGATCAAGTTCAACAGCCGCCGGATGCTTCTGGCGGGAATGGCAATCTCCCTGCTGGCGGGAGGCGCGCTGACGGCCCGCGCCGCAGAGGCCGATTCGCGCGATGACAATAACCCGTGGGGGGTGGGCGCGGGGGCGGAATGGATGATGGATTTTCCCAAATTCAACCCGTTGCTGAATCAGGCCGGGGTGAAATGGATCCGCTTCTGGTATGAATGGCAGGGGACTCAACCCAAACAGGGCGAGTGGAAATGGGAGGTCACGGACAAGATCGTGGCCGACGCGAAAACCAACGATCTCCATGTCGTCGGCATCTGGCATTACTTCGCCCCCTGGACATCGGCCGACGGCGGCACCCGCAAGGGGCCGGTCAAGGACATGCAATTCTGGAAGGATTACGTTGCCGGGTCGGTGGAGCGTTACAAGGCGGACGTGAAGTATTGGGAGGTCTGGAACGAGTTCAACGGCAGCTTCTACCAAGGCAGCCAGGGAACGCAGAGGGCGAAGGAATATGCCGATCTCGTGGTCGCAGCCTATGATACCGCGAAGAAAATTGATCCGAACGTCAAGATCGGCCTGAGCGTCGCCAATTTCGACGTGAATTTCCTGGACGAGGCGATCAAGGCCGGGGCGGGCGGGCACTTCGACTTCATTTGCGTGCATCCTTATGAAAATCTCGGCGCGGTGGCCGATGGCGGGGAAGTGGGATACTTGAGCCTCACCGGCAATCTGCGCGAAATGCTCAAGGCCAACAAACAGGACGTGAACACCCCGCTCTGGATCACCGAAATTGGCGCTTATGCGCCGATCAAGCCCGATCCGAAAGGCGACGCCAAACAGGCGGACATGCTGGCCAAAGCCTATATCCTCTCCATCGTGCAAGGCTTCCAGCGCATCTTCTGGTTCGAGGCGCGCGGCCCCGCCTACGGAAAAGGCACCGACTTGAGCCTCATCCGCGCCGACTGGTCGCTGCGCCCCTCGTATGACGCCCTGAAAACCATGACGACCGTGCTGGGTGCGGAGCCGAAGTATTTGGGCTGGCTGGACATTGGCAAGGGCGGCTATGGATTTGCGTTCAAAGGCAAAACGGGTGATGTCCTCGCCGCCTGGGCGCTTCCGGACAAGGAGAACAAAACCACCTTTTCCGCCGACGTGAAGCTCGTGGACCTGGCGGGAAAGGAAACCCCGCTCGCGGCGGGCAAGGAACTAACGCTGACCAATAGCCCTGTGCTCATCACCGGCCTGCCGGCGGATTTGACCACGCAGGCGCAGGCAAACCTGGACAAGCCCTACCCGTGGGGGGGCGATTACGCCAAGGCCACGCAGGTCACCTGCCTCCTCGGTGCCACCAACAGGGAAGACGGCCTCAAACAGGCCGACCAGAAGACGACGGTGGTGGTGAACGACCTCACCGAAACCTGGCGCCGCACCGACATCTCCAATCCCGCGCTCAATGGCGAAGGAAACTATGTTTATTTCCGCGTCGATCCCCTCTTTGTTCCGTTCGGAACCAAGAACCTGGAAATTACCGTCGTGGCCAGGCGGCTAGCCCCGGACAAACAGGCAGGAACGAGCCTCACCTACGAGTCAACCAAGGGATATGTCGGCGTGCCGGAAGGCTGGTGGACCATTCCCGAAGGCGATGGATGGCATGAGCACACCTGGAAGGTGAGCGACGCCAACTTCGTCGGCCAATGGGGTTGGAATTTCCGGCTCCACGCGATCGGCACGCCCAACGATTTCCTCATCAAGGAAGTCCGGGTCCGCAAGGCGCAGTGACCGCCATTGGGGAATCGAAAAGGCTGAATCGCATGGAATATCGCCCATTTGGACGAACCGGAGTCAAGGTCAGCCCTCTGTGTCTGGGCTGCCTGAATTTCGGGAAGAGCGCCGATCCCGAGACCAGCCATGGGATCATCAGCCGGGCGCTGGACGCTGGGATCAACTTCCTTGACACGGCCAATGTTTACGGTCGCGGCCGCAGCGAGGAAGTCACCGGCGAGGCCCTCCAGCGGATCGGCGGCAGAGACCGGATATTCCTTGCGACGAAAGTTCATGGATGCATGGACGACCACGATCCAAATGCCGTGGGGAGCAGCCGGCGCCACATTCTCGCCCAATGCGAAGCCAGCCTTCGCCGCCTGCGCACCGACTATATCGACCTCTACCAAATCCACCGCCCGCGGTCGGACGTTGCCATCGACGAGACCTTGCGCGCCTTCGACGACCTCATTCGGTCTGGAAAAATCCGCTACGCCGGATCGAGCACCTACGCGGCATGGCAATTGATGGAGTCGCTCATGGTCAGCCGCGAACTGGGCCTCAACCGTTTCGTCAGCGAGCAGCCGCCCTACAACCTCCTCGACCGCCGGATCGAACGCGAACTCGTTCCCTTCGCGCTCACCTACGGCCTTGCCCTCATCCCCTGGAGTCCGCTCGGTGGCGGGCTGCTCACCGGACGTTATCACCGCGACGCGCGCAGGCCGGACGGCATGAACCGCTACAAAAATGAGGACCGGTTCCTCGACGCAATCCTGACCGATGCCTTTTTCGACCGTATCGGTCCGTTTTGCGAACTCGCAAGCGCGAAGGGCTGCACCCCCTCACAGATGGCGCTGGCCTGGACACTCCAGCGCCCGGGCATCACCAGTGCGATCATCGGTCCCCGCACCATCAAGCATCTGGAAGATCACTTGTCCGCGCTGGAAGTGATCCTTTCCGCCGGGGACATCGAAGCGCTGGACCTCCTTTTCCCGCCGGGGCGGATGGTCTCACCCTTTTACGAGGCCGACTTCGGTCCGCACCTTTACCGGTAGAAGATACAACTCATGGCCTGGTTTACCTCACCTGACAGGACATCGAAGCCATGAGCCTTCTTCACGCCGTCTCAGAGTTGCACAAACTCAAAGGATAAATGACGGGAAGACGCTGCGGAGACGCGAGGCCGTATGGCTGGCTGATGACCAACTATTGGGAGACCAACTTCGAGGCCAGCCTCGGCGGGTTCCACGAATTCAACTATCGCGTGGAATTTGGCAGCCATCTGGCCGATCCGAACGGCGCGATCCGCCATTGCCGCACCCTCAATCACGGGCTTAAGCCGTTCCGTATCCGGCCCGATGCCGCCCAAATTTTAACCACAAAGAGCACAGGGAACACAAAAACTGAGTGAAATTAAAAAAGCTTTTTCCCCTCTCTGTCGGTAAAATCATGACACCGTCGCTGTTGCCCTGGCGTACTCTTCCTCAAGGAGTTGGGTGAGATATTGCCAGTAGGAAGCCTTTTCGAGAGTTTCCCGGACCATTGTTGCGGGTAAAAACCGGCGCATCTCTTTCATAAACCCACCTGCACTCATCTCACGCAGGATGTCGTGATGCAAAAGCTCCTTTTCCACAACCGGCCTGAGCGTGGCCAGGTTGGGTTGGGCCTTGAGCGCTTCGTCCACCAACCGGTCAAACAAGCTCATGCGCTGCCTCCATATTCACCAAATCCATGCTGCGACGAGTCGCCTTCATGTCGCGTAACGCCTGCCGGACGGAAGCTTTCCAAAGATGGCGCTCTGCGTCATAATTCAATTCACCGGCCATGTCTTCCGGGCGCTGGGCTGTATGCACAAACTCGATGTGGCCAAAATCCCCGCAATCCACGACATGACTGCGCCCGGATGACATGAGACTGATCCAGTTTATCGGCACTTGGGAAATCACTCCGGCATCGCTCAGCGCGGTCTCAAGGCTGATATAGTTGAATTCCTCCGCCCTCAGCCGGGCAGCCGCGTGAAACAAAAGGTGCCCGCCGGGATAATCGGTCCGGGGGTATAGATAAATGCCGCGACAGACACGCTTGAAAATTCCGGCATTTACGGCACGCGAAAGCAATACCGGCATCTGACGGTAGTCCCCCAGGGCGACAGCCAAGTCCGACAGGGAGAACAAACAGTGATCCCGGTCGGCCAGAGAATCCAGGACTTGGGCCAGCTTTTTGATGGGTTGCATTCCTTAGACTCTACAAAAGATTGCAAAAAGTGCAACTTTTTGTATTGTCGAAATAGGCAGCTTAATGTTAAGAAAAAATTTCAAGAAACCTTTTGCCGCCCCCCCCCGCGCTACTTTTTTCACCGTTTCAATTATCAACTTCAAACAAATCCCTATTATGAAAATCCCTCATTGCAAAAATCTATTCTTCACCCTGATCGCCCTTGTGGCACTGACGCTTGGCGCAAGTTCTTCCCAAGCCCAAACCATCGTCAGCACGCAGTTTGCGCCAACGGGTTGGGGAGCCGCATACCCTCTCACTTCCGGCGAATCGGCAGGCTTTGTCCCGGCTCAGAATTGGAACACCCTGCAGGCACAGGGCGGAAACAGCGGTCTCACAAACTTAGTCGATTCCACTGGAGCCGCAACGACGGTTGATCTCACTTACACGAGCGACTCGACCAACATCGAATTGGCTCGGAAATTACATTGAGTTCACCAACCTGACCGGTGCCACCCAGTCGATTTCCGTCGCGGCAGATTTGCAGTTCGGACCTGTGGGCGTGAACGGTTTCCAGATCAACGCCATCCCCGAGCCTTCGACCTGGGCGATGCTGCTGGGCGGGATCGGCCTGCTCATGGTCTCGCGCAGATTCAGAGCCTGAAAAAGGCGGATCGCGTCGCGGTTCCATATTTCCAAGAAAACGGCGAGGAGTCAGATCGCCAGCGCATCCAGCCCGGTGAAGGTGACGGCGAGTTCGTCGATTTTGCGGGTGTAGGGTTTTTGGACATTGCTGGCGACCACGAGGTTCTTCCCCGCGGGGTGGAGGGCGCGGAATATCCGGAGATTTTTCGGATCAAAGCCGGAGGCGTTCCACTTGCACTCGATGGCATCCACGATGCCGCGGCCGCCGGGGAGCACAAAATCAATCTCGTGCCGGTCCTTGTCGCGCCAATACATCACCCTGGGTTCACGGGAATCGGAAAGCAGTCGTTCCAAGACGAGATGTTCCCAGAGAAGCCCGCAGTCCTCGGGACGGAGGTCTGCCCAGCCGCGCGCGAACGCGACGAATCCGGTGTCGAACCCATAAATCTTGGGCTGGCGGACGAGCTCGCGTTTCCCCCCCTTGGAGAAGGGACGGATGATGGCGGCGGCATGAGTGAGTTCCAGGACATCGAGGTAGGTGAGGACAGTGGGCCGGCTGAGGCCGCAGAGGCTCGCGAGGGCGGCCGCTTCCATTTGACCGCCGCTGAGGCGCAGGACGCTTTCGACGAGCTTGAGAAAGCCGCCGCGCTTTTCGACACGGAAGAGTTCCTGCACGTCACGGGCATAGTAGGAATCGAGCCATTCGGAATAAAAGCCGGGGTCGTAGTCCCCGCCAAGCAGTGCCGGGGGCAGGCCACCGCGATGGAGCCGGCGGCGAAGATCGCTGATGCCGAAGGCGGGCAGCTCGTCATGGCGCACCGGCACGAGGCGCAGGTTGCGCTTTCGTCCGGCGAGGCTGTCGCGGAACTTCTGCGTGGCGGCGAGCGTGGAGGAACCCGTGGCAAGGATTTTCAGCCGGGGAAAGGCATCCACCCCAATCTTTAGCAGCCGGCTGGGATCGGGAAGCTGGTGAACCTCATCGAGAATGAGCCGGGGCTT
Source organism: Terrimicrobiaceae bacterium (assembly GCA_041675465.1). Taxonomy (GTDB): domain Bacteria; phylum Verrucomicrobiota; class Verrucomicrobiia; order Chthoniobacterales; family Terrimicrobiaceae; genus QYQL01. The sequence goes on from JBAYTU010000113.1 coordinate 8,780, forward strand.
GGAAAGAGAGCGGTAGAAGGACTCCGGGTCTTCGAGGAGGCTCTGGGTGGAAGGCAGGTCGCAGTTCAGAAACTCGGCATCGTCCAGCTCCGCAGCGAGCGTGGTCTTGCCAACGCGGCGAACACCCGAAAGCCAGACGATGGGTGCCTTGCGCCAGCAATTCTCGATGCGGGCCAGCCAAAAAGGACGGGGAATCACAAAATCACTTGTTACATAAAGTCGGACTATATGCAACATTTGAAATCATTTTATCTTCCGCAGAGCGTCGCTGTCCATGAGCCTTCTTCACGCCGTCTCCGAGTTGCGCAAACTCAAAAGCTGAATTTGTGATCCATGTGCTCTCTGTGGTTGGAATCCCCCCGTCCTTCCAAAACCCCAAGCTCACCTGGAATCCAATCCGGCCCGGACAACTTAATGTTAAGAAAGAAATTTCAAGAAACCTTTTGCCGCCCCCCCCCCCCCCGCGTGAATTTCAACACTGGAAATTACTAAACCCACCAAAAACTCTTACGATGAAAACACAAAAACGCAA
>JBAYTU010000114.1:0-9225 GCA_041675465.1 Terrimicrobiaceae bacterium
GAGGGCGAACCTCCGTGTGAGCCCATTTATTACGGCTCAGACGGAGCTTCGCCCTCCCTCGCGTTATCGACATGTCGTCGAACCGCTCCCCTCTCATTTCTTCCCTTACGCGCGGATTTGGGTCGGCACTACAAGCCCTTTGAGGACTACCCCCTGTGTTTATGCGCCTCCGCGGGCCTCGGAGGGCTGAAAATAGCTGATTTTCGCCTCCAGTCCGCGAAGTGGGGCTAAAAAATGTTTTCGGCCTTGCGGAGATCACATTTTCGACACACCCACCGCATGGATGCTCCGCCAGTGCTGCGGGGAACTGCCAAACCCGGCCTTGAACTGCCGACTGAAGAGGAACACGTCGGGGTAGCCGAGGCGCAGGGCGATTTCGGAAATCCTCTCGTCGGTTTCCGCCAACAACCCCGCCGCCTGCCGCAGCCGCTGCCGCACCATCCATTCGCGCGGAGAAACTCCGAAGGAATGCTTGAACTGCCGCGTAAAATAGTCGGTGGAAAGCCCGGCCAGCCTGGCCAGGTCGCCGGGACTCATGCGCTGCGCCCGATGTGGTCGAGCACATGGCTCGTGACGCGGCGTCGAATCTCGTCCGACAATCCCTGCTTCCTGGGCGAGTCCTTCTTGCTTTCAAAAACCGACATGGAAAACAACGCGCCCAAGGCACCGAGGCGGCGGCCAAATCGTCCCGTCGCCCGTTCCGCCTCCTCCACCAGCAGCCGTGCCCATTCCATCGCCTCCGCCGCTTCGGGAAAGACCCTCGCCTTCCACGGAAGCCGGAGCGGTTTACGTCCCTGCGTCACCACAAGCCGGAACCGTTGCAGGACCGGCGGCTTTCCGCTTGCTGAGAAAAATCGGAATTTTACTTCCGGCCCCACCCAGCACAACTCGCCGGCATTGAGGACAAATTGAGCGGTTCACATTTCGGAGACTGGGAGCGACTCCCGGAGCTGTCAAACTTCGGGGGTCCTCCGGCAAAGCCGGAGGATTTCCCGGTGGATTAAAAGAAATGGATCAGCGTTGACCGACGAACGCCGCCATGCGCTCCATGGCGACCTTGATCTGGTCGAGGCCGGTGGCGAAGCTGCAGCGAACGTGGCCCTCGCCGCTCGGGCCGAACGCGGTCCCCGGCACGACGGCCACTTTGTGCTCGTGCAGGAGCCGCATGGAAAACTCGCGGCTGGCGAGGCCGGTGGAGGAGATCTTGGGAAACACGTAGAACGAGCCCTTGGGCTTCAGGCATTCCAGGCCCATCTCGTTCAGGGCGCGGGTGATGAAATTTCTCCTCTGCTCATACTCGCGGCGCATGTTGGCCACGCTTTCATCGCCCCGATCGAGCGCCTCGATCGCTGCGTCCTGGCCCATGATCGGCGCGCAGAGGATCGCGTATTGGTGGATCTTCATCATGGCCTCGACCAGCGGGGCCGGCGCGCAGGCATACCCGATCCGCCATCCGGTCATCGCGAACGCCTTGGAAAGACCGTGAAGAAAGACCGTCCTCTCCCGCATGCCCGGGCAGGTCGCGATGGTCGAGTGCGTCCCGGCCTCGAAGGTCAGCTCGCTGTAGATCTCGTCAGTCAGGACGACGAGGTTGTGGCGCACGCAGATCTCCGCGATCGGCTCCCACTGCGCGGCGGTCATCGTCGCCCCGGTGGGGTTGGTCGGGAAATTGAGCATGAGCACCTTCGAGCGGGGGGTGATCGCTTTTTCAAGCGCGTCCGCGCGCAGGGAAAACCCGTCCTCCGATTTTGTCTCGATCGCCCGCGGCACGCCGCGGGCCAGGGTGATGCTGGGAGCGTAGGAAACGTAGCAGGGCTCGTGGTAGAGCACCTCGTCGCCGGGGTTCAGAAGGGCCCGCAGCGCGAGATCGATCGCCTCCGAGACGCCGACCGAAACCAGGATTTCCGAGAGCGGCTCGTATTTCAGGCCGAACTTTTTGCGGACATAATCGGAGATCGAGCGGCGCAGGCGCGGCAGGCCGAGATTCGAGGTGTAGCCGGTCCGCCCCTGTTCGAGCGCGTAGATCGCGGCCTCGCGGATATGCCACGGCGTGGCGAAGTCCGGCTCCCCGATGCCCAGGGAAACGATACCGTCCATCGTCTGGACGATCTCGAAAAAATCGCGGATCCCGGAACGGGGAATATCGCGGACGTGGTCGGCGATCCGGATGCTCACGGCGAGACGGAGAGCCGCTCGGGAGCGGAATCGGGTTGGTGGAAGGCCCCGTTTTCCTTGTAGGTTTTGAGCCGGAAGTGGGTGGCCGTGGCCTGCACAGCGTCGATCGTGCTCAGCTTCTGCGCGACGAACGCCGCCGCATTCCGCAGGTTCGCCGCCTCGACGACGATGAGCAAATCGTAGCCGCCGCTCACGAGGTAGCAGCCCTGCACCTCCTCGAACTTCGCGATGCGCGAGGCGATGCGGTCGAACCCCCCGTCGCGCTCGGGCGTGATCTTGACCTCGATGATCGCCGTGACTTTTTCCGTGTCCCATTTCTCGCGGTTGATGATCGCCTGGTAGCCGAGGACGACCCCCTCGGCCTCGAGCTTGGCAATGGCCGACTCGACTTCTTCGAGTTCCATGTCGAGCAGCCGCGCCATTTCGGCCCGGGGCATCAGCGCGTTTTGTTGCAGGAGATCGATGATCGCATCCATAAGGGCCCCATCATGAAAAACCAGCCGCCGCTTGGCAAGCGCGGGAAATCGAAGTAGGTTCGCGGGCGTGCCGGACGCGAAGAAAAACTCCGCCAACCACAAAGATCTCGCTGTCGTCGGCTGCGGGTTCGCGGCCAAGTATCCCGAGGGCGGCGGGAATTTCTCCGTCCCCCTCCAATACCTTCTCGGGCTCCGGCGGATGCGTCGGCCCGCGCTCTGGCTCGAGACGATGCAGTCGACCGGCGACCCCGGGCGGGACCGGCGGATCGCCGACACCTTCCGCAGGCGCCTGCGGGAATTCGGCCTCGACCACGACTATTGCCTGATCATTTTTCCGGAGGGCGGCGCGGCGCAGGACCTGGCCGGAGCAAGGTTTTTCGGCATGACACGCCGGAAGCTCCTGGATCTTGCGGGCGGCCCGTGCGTGCTCCTGAATCTGAGCTACTCGATCCGGAACCCCTTGCTGGGGCTGTTCGGCCACCGCAAGCTCTGCAGCCTCGACCCCACGGAAGTGTGCTTCTGGATGCAGCGGATGGAGATGGGGCAATCCGAACACCACGAGTTTTGGTCGATCGGGTTGAACCTCCACGGGCCGGGTTCGCGCGTCCCCGCGACCGACGTGCGCTGGAAAACCTATTTCCCGCTGGTGGACACGACGCTGTTCGAAGCGGCCCCCCGCCCCACGGAGGACCGCTTCACGACGATCGGCCAATGGTATTGGGATGGCAACATCGAATGGGACGGCGAGTGGCGGGACTTCTCGAAAAAAGCCGCGTTCGAAAAATTCGGCGACCTCCCCGCCCGGCACCCCGGAGCGCGGTTCGAGCTGGCCATGAACCTGGCGGCGGACGACCCGGAACGGCGGCGGATCAAGAGCCTGGGCTGGCACCATGTCACGCCGCACTCGATCGCCCGAACCCCGCGCCTCTACTACCAATACCTGCGCCGCTCCACCGCCGAATTCACCGCCGTCAAACTGGAAGGCTTCGCCAGGTCCGGATGGCTCAGCGACCGCTCGGCCGTCTACCTCGCCCTGGGCCGCCCGGTGATCACCGAACCCACCGGAGCGGAACCCTACCTGCCGACCCAAAGCGGGTTTCTTTTTGTCAGCAATCTGGCAGAGGCCTCCGAGGCCGTCCGGAAGGTCCGCGCCGATTGGAAACCCCTCTCAAAAGCAGCCCGGCGCTGCGCAGCCGAATGCTTCGACGCGGTCGTCAACCTCCGGAAAATGCTGGACTGAGCGCCCTGCGATCCGGACGGAGCCCCGCCCTCCCCGTGATTGGCGTGCGGTGGAGACCCCGCGACACCACGTGATTTTTTCTCGCACTGCAACAGCGACCGTTCTACAGTTGAACCATGCCCTCCGCCAAGAATCCCGCCTTCCAGAAACTGATCGATAAATTCAGCAATTCCCGGGACTTCACGATTTCTTTCGTCCTCCACGTGATTCTCGTGGCGATTTTTGGGACGACCGTGCTCTTCCAGGCGGTTCAGGAGCCGCCGGATTTCGAGGGCGAACCGGGCGGCTTCACCAGCGGCGACGCCACAGCCACCCCCCCTCCCCCGCAGAACACCCCGCAGGTCCCGACGACGCCGAACATCTCCGTCACCCCCAACTCCAACCCGATCAACACCATCACCACGGTGGCCCCGTCGCCCGTAAACTTCACCATGGCGCAGATGATCATCTCCCCGGTGAACGCCACCACCCCGACCACGGAAATCGCCGCTCCCAAGCCCGCCGCCGTCGGTGCCGACGGCCTCACAAACGCCCAGGCCTCGGCCATCAAAGCCTTCACCGGAGGCTGGGGAAAAGGCACCGGCAGCGGGACGGGCACCCGGAACCGCGAATTCGAATTCACCGCCTACCTCGGCAAATACAGCGGAGGAAACTGGAACTCGACGGTCCAGACCATCAACACCAACAAAATCCTCACGATCTGGAACGGCAGCCTTCCCAACCTCCTCTACTTCATGCAGTCGAGGTCGAAAAACAAGGTCAAGACCAACTGGAAAAATGTCGAGCCCATCGACCTGAACGTCCCCGAGAACCAGTGCAAACTTTTTTCCGTGAAGCCGCCGTTCGTTTTTATGACCGGCACCCGTGACTTCAAACTCAGCCAGCTCGAGGTCGACAACCTCCAGAAATATATCCGCCTGGGCGGCGCGGTCTGGGGCGACAGCTCGGTCCCCGGGAGGAATTCCCGCTTCGACATCGCGTTCCGGCGGGAAATGAAACGGGTGATCCCCGATGTGGACAAAGATTGGGAAGCCCTGCCGCTCAACCACCCGATCTACACCTCCCAGCCATACTACCCGGAAATTCGGGAGACCCCGCCGGGATTGAATTTCTACCGCGAGCCGATCTACGCCCTGAAAATCTACGGCGAAATCGCCATCATCTACACCCCGAACGACTACGGGGATATGTGGCAGATCGGACTCACCGAGCAGGGGCAGATCGACACGCGGAGAAACGCCAGCCACCAGCTCGTGGCAATCCGGGAGGAAATCTGGCAAAACCGGGAAATCTACATGCGGAACATCACTCCCGACTCGCTTGCCGCAACGTATAAGTTTGGCACCAACGTCGTCATCCACCTCCTGACCCGCTGGGAAAGCAAAACCCGGACGGCTTCCTCGCTGTAGCCCGGATAAATCACGGGGCCGCGCACGGTCGATGCTTGGGCCATGCTCCTCCGGCGCGCCTCGCCAGAGGCCAAAACTCCTGCGTCTCCTGCCACTTTGACTTACTGACGGCTCCTTATCCCCACTTCGCGGACTGGAGGCGAAGTGGGGCTAGTTCCCGTAGCTCTTTGTGAACTTTTTCCGGGTCTCGGTTTCGGGAGCCGACTCGGGAGGATGTTCCGGGGCGCTCGCCGCAGGAACGGGTGACGGTTCCCTGCGTCCATCGGATTCTGCGGGCGGGGCCGCCGCCTCGCCCCCTGGTCCGGCGGCCTGGACAAACGACAATTGCAGGTCGCTGAGGACGCGGGTGAGGATTTCGGATTCCTCGCCGGTGAGGTTGCCGCGCGTCTTTTCGCGAACCATTTCGAGCTGGTCGATGAACATGCGGGCGACCTCGAGGTTGACCTCGGGTTTCCCGGTCTGCGGGTTGGGGATCCGCCCGAGAAACAATGCCGCCTGCTGGGCCTGCATCATGACGAATTCGATGAACCTCTGGGTCATTTCCCCGAGGGCTGTGGATTTTTGGACTTCTGGCATGGGATTTATTGTGCTGGTTTTTCGGGCGGCGTGACGGTGGCCTCGACGGACGAGGATGCGGGGAGATACTTTGCGGCAACACGGCGGATGTCGTCGAGAGAGATTTTTTCGACCTCCTCGCTCCGGCGGGTGTAGGAATCGTAGCCGGTCCCCATCAGCTCGTCCGCAGCGCACGTCGCGGCAAGGGCTTCGTTGCTCTGGTTCCGGATCGCCTCGGCCCCGACGAGCTTTTTCTTCGCGCGCCGGAGCTCGTCTTCCGTGAGCCCTTCCTTCGCCAGAAGCGAAACTTCGTCCCGGAGCTCCCCGGTGACGGGGCCGACTTTTTTTGGGTCCGTCCCGAGGTAGAAGATGAATGCGCCGGGCGCGAGCCCGTAGAATTGCGCGGCCCCCACGAAATAGGCCAGCCCCATTTTTTCGCGGATCCGGTTGAAAAACCGCGAGCCGAGATCGTTGGAAGCTTCGTTGATCAGCTCGAGCGCCACGCGGTCGGGATCGTTCACCGCGACGCTCTGGAATCCGAGCATCACAATCCCCTGTTGCTTGTCGAGGTGCGCGTTCGCCGGAGATCCGGCGGTGACGGGTGCGGGAACCGGCGCATTTTGAAAGGCGAGCTGGCCGGATGGCATCGGCGCAAAATATTTTTCCACGAGCGCTTTCACCTGCTCCGCACGGACGTCACCGAAGACGCTGACGACCCCGTTTTTCGCTGTCACATACGTTTTCTGGAACGCCCGGAGGCGTTCGGGAGTGAGGGCGGGAAGGGAGTCGGCCGAACCCGCGTTGCGGAGGGCGTAGGGGTGGGAGCCGAACAGTTGCCCGCGAACAAGATTCCTGCCGACGGCGGTCGGCTGCTCGTCCTCGGCTTTGATCCCGGCGAGCAGGCTCTGCTTTTCCAGGTTGACTTCGCGCTCGGGGAAAACCGGGTTGAGCAGCACATCGGCAAGGATTTCCAGCCCTTTGTCCAGGTCCGGCTGCAGGACATCGACCGAGACGCCGAAGCTGTTGTTCCCGCTGTCCGAGGAGATGCCGCCGCCGGTGTTCTCGACTTGTTCCGCTATCTGTTCTGCGGTGCGGGACTTCGTGCCCTTGAGGAGCGTCTTCGCGAGGAGCTTGGTGAGGCCGTTGGTTTCCCTCGTCTCCGCGAGCAGGCCCCCGCGAAAAACCGCGTTGATCGAGACCAGCGGAAGCCGGGGATCCTCGCGCACCAGCAGGCGCAGCCCGTTGGCGAGCGTGAATTTCCGGACCTGTCCCGGACGCGGTTCGGCGGCGGCCGCGCGGGCTTTTTCGAGCGTTCCCGGCGGGTTGATCGACGTGGAATTCAAGCGGTCCGGGCGGAGGTATTCGGAGGCGACTCTCTTGACGTCGGCGGCGGTCACCTTGCCGATGGCATCGAGGTATTGCTTGCTGAAGTTCAGGTTCCTGGCGAGCCGCCAGCTCGATCCGAGATCGGAGGCGATTCCCCGTGTGGTCGTGAGGGCGTTGAGCTGGTTGGAAAGAAGCCCGCGCCGCGCCCGGTCGATCTCCGCTTCGGTCACTCCTTTGGATTTGATCCCGTCCACAATCTGGAGGGACTCCTTCTCGACCGCCTCGCGCTTGCCCGGGTCGGTCACCGCCTGGATGACGAAAACCCCCTCGTCCTGCAGGGACATCATCCCGGCGGACACGCTGTGGGCGAGATGCTTTCGTTCGCGGATATCGGTGTTGAGGAGCGAACTCCTGCCCGACCCGAGAATTTCTCCGAGAAGATCGAGGGCCGGCGTATCGGGATCCGTGAGGCCGGGAACCCTCCACGCGAGCGAGAGGCGGGTGAGCTCGGTGGGAAATTCCTCGTGCGCGTCCCGGCGCCCGATCTGCACGGGCTCGGTCGCGACAAAAACCGGCTCGAGCGCCCGCCGCGGCTGGGTTTCAAACAATTTCCCCAGATCGTCGTGGATCTTGTCGGCATCGACATCGCCGACGACCACGAACGTCAGGTTGTTCGGCACATACCGCGCCTTGTAGTAACGCAGGACGTCGTCCCGCGTCAGCTTGTTGTAAACATCGAGGTAGCCGATCACGGGGTGGCGCAACGGGCTTTCCGTAAAAACCGTTTTGAGCATCAGCTCGGAGCTCTGGCGGCCCGGATCGTCGAACCCCATCGCAAACTCGCGGCGGATCACCTCCTGTTCCTTCGTGTATTCGTTCTCCGGGAGCGTGGCATTCATCGTCGCATCCGCCAGGATCGCGACTGCGGCGGATGCCCCCCCGGCCGGCACGTCGATCCAAAAAACCGTCCGGTCGAACGACGTGTAAGCGTTGATGTATCCCCCGAGGTTCTGCACCTCGCTCGCGATGGCTCCCGGCGGGCGGGTGTCCGTCCCCTTGAAAAGCATGTGCTCCAAAATATGCGAAAGCCCGGCCCCCATTCTCTCCCCTTCGTGGATGCTGCCGGTGCCGCACCAGACCTGGACGCTGGCGACGGGCGAACTGCGGTCCTCCTGGACAACCAGGGTCAGCCCGTTGTCATAGGTGAAGACCTTGGCGGACGAATCCGGGAGTGACGGAGCCTTGGCATAAAGACCGTTGGCGGGCGTGGCGGCGAGGGTTGCGAGCATCAGGAACAATTTCATTCTCCACTTCGGACCTCATCCGGGCCCGGGCCGTTCAAAGGATTTTTCCCGGACGCGAACGGAACCACGAAAGCGGAACGGAAATCGAACCCTCCCGCAACGAAGCTCTCCAGCGAATCCTCGTCGGTCTTTCCGAATACCCCCGCCTGCACGAGGTTGAAAACCATGTGGCCGACGTCCTCGGAGCTCCTCACGCCCCAATACTCCAGCACGGTCATGGCCATCGGCCCAAACTCCCCGATCGCATGGATGCGGAACCCGTCGAGAAGCTCGGCTGCGGCGACATGCCCGCCAACTTCCTTCGTCGCCTTTTTCCGGCGCTTGAGCGCGGCCTCGAGCGAATCGCGCAAAAAAACATACGCTTCGGGATGGTATCGTTTGTCGTCGCGGGAAACCGCTTCGACCGCTTCTTGGAATCCGGTGGTCTGCATGAATGGGTGATCAGGGAACTTGCGCCGGCCGGGGGCCAAACGCTGCGGAATCCCGCCATTGCCTGACTCCAAAGCCAAGCAAAAAAATCAAAACGAATCCCGCGACAAGCACCTTTTCCCGGCGCGTCAGTTCGAACATCACGCGAGGATAGCGCGATTCGCGCACCGTGCAAGGGGGATGGTTCACCCCCAATCCGCGCGTAACGCCAACGATGGGAGGGCGAACCTCCGTGTGAGCCCATTTATTACGGCTCAGACGGAGCTTCGCCCTCCCTCGCGTTATCGACATGTCGTCGAACCGCTCCCCTC
>JBAYTU010000115.1:0-8982 GCA_041675465.1 Terrimicrobiaceae bacterium
AGAGGGGAGCGGTTCGACGACATGTCGATAACGCGAGGGAGGGCGAAGCTCCGTCTGAGCCGTAATAAATGGGCTCACACGGAGGTTCGCCCTCCCATCGTTGGCGTTACGCGCGGATTTGGGGCTCTGTTCCTCTGTTGACAGCAGGTGATCGGGGACGTTAGCCGTATTTATCGACGGCTCCTCAGCCCCGATGCAAAGCCCAGGTCCCCTCGGCGCGCCGATTGCCTTCCCGCAGCTTGCGCGGACTTTGTCCATACGCATTGCGCATCCATTTGTTGAACTGCTGCAAGTCTTCCACGCCGCACTCCGCCGCGACATGTTTGATCGACATCGTGCTGTGGACGAGGAGCCGATGGGCCCGTTCCAGGCGCCGTTTCCGGATCAACTGGATGGTTGTCATTCCATGCTGCCGCTTCACCGCCCGATTCACATGAGCCATCGAATAGCCCAGTGCGCCCGCCACGTCGGAAGCTTTGAGAAGTCCCGGCAGGCGCTCTTCTATGACTTCGTCAACCGCCTTGGACAATGAGGGCTGTCCGGTTTTTTCCTCCAGGATTTTGCATCCCGCCTCGGCCAGATCCCATAAGAGGCCCCAGAACAGAATCTCGGCATGCGTCCGGTTTTTCGTCAGGAGTCGCTGGACGTTCAGCAGCCGGTCGAGCAGTTCGTCGCTGGCTTCCGGCAGGTGCATGAACATCGGCATCGCGACGGCCGACTTCCGGTTTCCTGTTCGGAAATGGATGTAGAAATGGCGGTAGCGGCCGACGCCAAATTTGTAAAGCATCCGGCAGCCGGGAGGAGTCACCGTGATCGAACCGGGAACGACCTCGAACGTGGATTGAGCCACTTCCAACTCCAGGCGGTATGCATAAAGGTGCAGGCACCAGAGCTCCGGCAGCCGGTATTCCTCCCATCCCCGCAGCCCGTGGGATCCGAAGCCCCAATTTACCAGCGATGGCTGGCTTCCTAATGGCAATTGGATGATGTCCATTGGAAAAATGTTCGTTTTTAACCACTATGCGCGATTTCTCCCAATTGCAACGTCATTCGACACCGCTATTCTCTCTCTCGTGAAACATTCCTCCTCGCCCGCCCTGCCCGACCCAGACCCCCACGAAGACGCCCATCCCGATCCCGCCTTATCGGCCCCGTTCGACCCGGGAAAAGCCCGGTCTCCCGGCTCGGGAAGCCTGACTCCCGAACAGGTCGAATTTTACGACACCGAAGGGTATCTCGTTCTGCACAATCTGCTCGACCAGGAAGAGATGCGCCCGTTCCGCGAGTCGGTCAACCTGCGGGTCGGCGAAATTGCGGAAGACCTTTTCCGCGATGGGCTGATTCCCCACAAGTTCGAGGATCGTCCCTTCGAATCGCGCCTGGCGGACCTGTTCTCCGAATTGACGCCGGAGGACTTCTTGAAGTATGGCCGGAGCTGGCGAGACCGTTTGCCGGGTTACTATCACCTCATGTCCAATCCGAAGGTTCTGGACGCGGTCGAATCCCTTATCGGCGGCGAGATTTTCAGCAATCCGATCTATAATACGCGGCCGAAAGTTCCCAAATTGGCAGCCGGTGTGGTGCCGTGGCATCAGGACAAGTCCTATTGGCCCGACGCGAACGCGAATCCGGTCATCACCGTCTGGCTTTCCATGGTGGACGCGACCTTGGAAAATGGGTGCCTGCATGTCTGGCCCAGAACCCATCGCTCCAATGTTCTGTCCTGGCATGAGGACGCCGAGAGATACAAAGAGATCGATGAGTCGCATCTCCGGGATGCGCAGGCGGTTCCGCTGCCCATCGCGGCCGGAGGTGCCATCCTGTTCAACGACCGGTGCATTCACATGTCAACGGCCAATGTCTCGAAGACCATCCGGTGGAGCTGCGACCTTCGCTATCAACCGACGGATCAGGATCCGATGACGAAGCATGGTGCCGGATTCCTGGCGCGGAGCAGACGGCAACCGGAGCGCGTCGCCACGTTGCAAGACTGGCTGGCGGAGAAACCGACCCATCCATCTTGTTAGACCCATGACAACGTCCCCGGCTCCCATCCTCAAACCTGAAAAAGGTTCCTTGGCGGACTTCACCGAAGAGGTGCGCAAAACGCCCGTGATCGACTGGTATCGCACCCCGCTCAGTCGCGAAGACATGAAATCGCTGCACACCCGCAGTGATTTCCAGGGGTTTGTCCAGACCGGCGGCTATCTGGCCATCCTGGCGGCCACGGGAGCCACATCCATCTACTCGGCCTTTCACTGGCCGTGGTGGGCGACGCTGGCGGCGCTGTTCGTTCACGGAACGGTCACGGCCTTCCTCATGAACGGCGTTCACGAGCTGGGGCATGGAACCGTTTTCAAGACCAAAAAACTCAACGGCTTCTTTTGCCACATTCTGGCCTTTCTCGGGTGGATCAACCACGAGATGTTCCAGTGCAGCCACACCCGGCATCACCGCTACACCCTGCATCCGCCGGATGATCTGGAGGTCGTGCTCCCCGTTCCGCTCATGATCCGGCACGTGTTTCAGACGGGCATGGTCCATCCGATCGGCGCTTGGAAGACGCTCCTCTATACGATTCGCGTCGCCTGCGGGCGCTTCTGTGGCGAATGGGAGTTGACGTTGTTTCCTGCAAGCGACCGGAAAGGGCGCATCCCTCCCGTGCGATGGGCGCGCATCCTCCTGCTGGGACACGGCACCATCACCATCGTTTCGCTTTCCTTCGGCTTGTGGATCGTGCCGGTGGTGACGACGCTGGCGCCATTTTACGGCGGCTGGCTGTCCTTCCTTGTCAACAACACCCAGCACATCGGCCTGAAGGACAACGTGCCCGACTTCCGCCTCTGCTGCCGGACGTTTACACTCAACCCCCTGGTGCGGTTTCTCTCCTGGCAGATGAACTACCACACCGAACATCACATGTATGCCGCCGTCCCATGCTATCATCTCGGCAGGCTGCATCGGGTCATCGAGCAGGATTTGCCCCCCACACCGCACGGATTGGCCGCCGTGTGGAAGGACATCGCCGCCATTCTCCGAAAACAGCAAAAGGACCCCTCCTACCAGCATGAGCTTGTTCTTCCTCCCGGTGCCGCACCCGCCCGCCTCTCCAGCCAGCCCTGTCGCAACCCTGCGCTGAACGCCCCATGAGCAAAAGGGTGAAGTTGTCCACCGACGGCTGCGACAGGGCCGTGCATTGCTGACAAGCTATGGCCGTCCCACCTCCCCACATTTGCAAACAGGCCAGGGTATATCATCGGCGGGGATTCGGGAGGAGCAGGGTGCGTCCGGGATGCCAGGCACCCCGGATCAGAGTGTCCATTGGCGCACGGGGCAGGCCGAACTGACGAAGCTGGACGAGGGAAGTGAGCAGATCGACCGCCGCCGCGCCCATATCCCGCTTGCGGGAATCGATCCCCGCCCAATCCGCGACATCGTCGTCGGTCGCCAAGTGGACGACACCCATCTCGTCGGGCACCCGATAGCCGGCCTCCCCGACGCAGGCGGCCATCCGGGAGGTGTGCCCCACAACCACCTCGGGCCGATGTCGCGAAAGCCAGGCGAAAATTCGCTTTTTGGCGGCGGCCCAGTCGTCGGGGGAGTCGCTCGCATAAAACAGCGGGGGAATCCGATCGATTTTTGGCACCGCCATTTGGAAATAGGCGGCGGCGGCCTGGATCGACGTGGTGGGGTCAACCACCTTTTCAAGGCAGATGCCGATGCGCCGGTAGCCGCCGCGTTTGAGCATCTTGAGGGCAAGGAGGAGGTTGTGATGCATGTCCGACACCACCCGGTGGAGTCGCGGAGCCAACAGGGCCCCCTCGATTGAGACGCACGCCAGGCGTTCCCAGTTCAGCCGGACGTGCCTGGCGGGATAAGTCACCGCGACGCCCTCGATGCCGCGCCGGTCGAGAATCTGGGAAATGCGGCGCATGCTCATTCGGGGTTCCCCCGCCCAGAATTCCTCGACATAGTAGCCAAGCTCCGCCGCGCGGGCTTGGGCTCCTTCGAAATAGGGCGACAGGTATTTGAATTTCCGCCACGAAGATTCACTCCGGGTGGTGTTCAGCCAGGCGATCGGAAGCGGACTCTTCGTGCGCGCGCCGCGCACCGCCGCCAACACCGACGAAACCCGCGCGTCGGGGGCATATCCCAGTTCGTGCGCGGCGCGCTGAACCCGCGCCTTCGTTTCCCGGTTGACACCGGGATGATTCCGCAAAGCGTATCCGACCGTCGATTTCGACAGCCCCACCGCTTTCGCGATGTCGCGAATACTGACGCCTGAAGAAGAATTGCTCATGGCTGCTTCACGATTGGAGGGGGGCGTGGTCATTGGTCACACCACTGCTCCACGCTTAAAATTGATGACAATCCCCTGCGTTCACGGTAAGGGACTGGCCATGCGAGTGCAATCCCTCCGCAGGAATAATGCAATGCCGACACGCACCCGTCTCCTCGTCCTCCACTTTTTCGTCTCCATCGCGACAGCCCTGACCGCGCTTTCGGAACCGGTCCCGGCGTCCGCCCAGCCGCCGACGCAGCCCGTTGCCGGCTTGCTGAAGCTCGATGGCTCGATCCGCTTTGATGGCGAAAAGCTGAAAGTGGAGCAAACCGGAGGCGGGGGGATTCGACTTTCCGGCGCAAACGCCCAGGAATTGGAAGAAGTCAAAGCCATCTACCTGACCAAGACGCTTCCCGCGCCCGCAAAGGCGGACATTGTCCGCGTGGGAGCGATGGGGGCCGAGAGCGCGATGCTCGTCATCGTGACGGACGACAACGGGAGCACCACTCACCGGCACATCCGCCCGGAGACCGGCGACGACACTCTGGACTTGATCGCCATGCCATTTGCAAAGGACGGCAAGGAGGCGGAGTTTTCGGGCAAGGTGCAAAAGGTCAGCCTGACGATCCCCCTTCCAAAGTCGCATGGGGAATTTGAGATCGAGATCAACGAGCTTGCAGTGGGTTCGCAATAAGGATCTGTAAAGAAATAAAGGTGGCAAGATGGCGCGGGAATTTTGGCCTCTGGCAAGACGTGACGAAGGATCCTGATCCGCGCTCTGCCGGAGATTGTATCCGATGAAGAAGAAAAGCGCCTCCGTCGTCAGCCTGAGTGACATCGCCAAAACGGCGGGCCTTTCCAAGGCGGCCGTCTGCTATGCCCTGCGAAACAGTCGCGGCGTCAGCCCGGCAACCCGCGGGCGGGTTCTCCGCATTGCCAGGCAGCTTGGCTATGTCCCGGATGCCCGCATCGCCGCCCAGATGAAGAGCGTGCGGGGTGCCGGCACCAGGGATTTACTGCCCATTGCCTGGTTGAATACCACGGCGGAAACCGATACCTGGCAAAAACAAAAATGGTTGTCTCCCTATTTGGAAGGCGCCCAGGAACGCGCCCTTTCTCTCGGCTACCGGATCGATGAAGTCTGGACCAACGCGCCTGGATTGACCATGAAACGCGTTGCCGGGATGCTTTATCAGCGTGGCATTGAGGGAGCCATCGTCACCTATCCCGCCCGGCATACCCGGCTCAACTGGACGCATCTCGCCGCAGTCTCCCTTGAAGGGGCGCTGCTTGCGCCGCCTCTCCACAGGGTTCTCACGGATGCTGCCCACAACCTTCTCCTCGCGCTGAAAATGTTGAATCGCGCGGGCTACCGGCGCATTGGCATCTGTTTTGAAGAGGCTGTTGACCGCTGTTCCGTCCACTCCATTCGCGCTGCCTCCCACTATTTTTACGCCACCACTCCGAAAGCCCTGAGGATCCCCCCTTTGTTTTACACCGGGGATGGACCGGAAGACTGGGTTGCGGCAAAAAAGATCGTCGCCTCCTGGTTGTCCCGCCACGAGCCCGAAGCGCTGGTCTGCCACACCCAGCGGATGGTGGCCTGCGTGGAAGAGGCGGGTTACCGCGTGCCCGAAGACATCGGCATCGTCCACCTCGCCACCGATGATGATGTCCCGGACTGGGCAGGCATCTGCTCCAAAAAGAGGCAAATAGGAGCCGCTGCCGTAGAACTGGTGGTCTCCCTGATGGGCAACCGCCAGTTTGGCGTGCCCGAGACGGCCACAGATACGCTCGTCCGCGGTGTGTGGCATCCGGGGCGGACCCTGCTGACGCCCCGCAGTCATTTGCAGCCAGTCGGTTAACCGTCTCCGGAAGTCCTGTGCAGCCGAACCCCTCTCCATGACCCAAGGGTGCGATGAAACGTGGGTGAGGTGGAGAGAATGCCGGTCAGGGGGCCTGGGCGCCCCGCCCGTGTGGGCCGCTGGCTCCGCAGCGGAGATCAGTCTCCAAACAGGCGAGCCGCCTGTTCTCCCTGGTTCCCCCACTTTTGTTCCCCCCATTAACTTAACGTTCAGCTATAAACTTCTTGAGTTGATCCCGCTGTTGCCGCACAAATTTTTGCGTCGCACGATTACCCCTTCAACCCCAAAAAAAACCTGAGAAAATGAAAGAAACGCCCACCATGCTTGCCCCCAAGACCTTGCTCCTTGCTTCCGCCGTTGCTGCGGCGATCTGTCTTTCCACCCCAGCCGACTCGTTGGCGGCGGTTGTTTACCAGGACAGCTTCTCGCGCGGCTCCGTCGGCACGCCGATTAACTTGAACGGCACAGCCCCGGATGTCGTGAACACGAACGGGAATACGTGGGTTGTCAGCGACTTTAATTCTAATGCGAGTGCGCTTAAGACCGATGGAAGCGCGGCCGTGGAAAGCAGCACGGCCTTCGCCACCTGGGCTTACCTGCCCGTCAACGGCGTCTCGGGCGTCACCCTGAACGGTTCTCAGGATTTCACGCTGACCGCCTCTATTGTCGCAGGCGCTTCGCTGGGCAACGGCGATGTGGGAATCACCCTCAATAATGGAGCGCCCAGCTACACTAACAATGCTAACACACTGGCCAGTTTGGAGTTTAAGAGTGGGTATGTCCAGTTGCTGAATACAAGCTATATTGGATACGCGACAAATCCTTACAGTCTTACAACGGCCAACACGTTTACGTTGACCTATAGCGCGACTTTGGGCCGGATCACGGCCCTCATCAATAACAACCCTATTGTCATGTCCTTTGGGCAGAGTTTCGTAACGGTCACACCGGCCCAAGTTCAAGCGCTCCAGTATGTGAGCTTCCAAGTGTATAATACCACGAGGACAGAACCCTCCGTGGACAACTTCACCCTCACCGTTGTCCCCGAGCCTTCGACCTGGGCGCTGTTGGCGGGTGCTGGCGCGGTCCTCGTCACTCTGCGCCGTCGGCGCAAGGGGTGAGCATTCGCGGGGTGGTGGTGCGTGGCCCATATGCCGTTTTCGACTCCCGCACCGTCGCAATGGTCTGGCTTTCACGTTCGCGGGTGGTGGGGCGGAGCCTTTTCAAAAAAACATCGGAAAAATGCCGAAAAATGACAAAAAAATCTCATATCGTCCATTGGCGCAGCTGATGCCACACAGCAGATTCGTCGCCGTTCGACCATCCCCCCCAAATAACGCCAAAGATGTCAAATCCCCCCTTCCTCCCATAAAACAGACCTCCATCTTCCACTCATGAAAAACAACCCCACAAAAAATCCAAACGGCCGCAAAGCCCTCCTCCTGTTCACCCTCGCCTCCTGCCTGTCCTTCCCGGGCATGACCGCAAACGCCGGGGAAATTTTCACCTCCGACTTTTCGAGTGGCGTCATTGACGGGACCCCCAACACCGACGAGATTCTTTTCGGCAAGGTCAAGCTCGAAGCGGGAAAATAAAACAAAATCGCGATGGTAGGGAGGGCTCGCCGAGCCCGTCCGTCGAGAGAAGTCGGCGGGCTCGGCGAGCCCGCCCTGCCGAATGAAAACATTCTCCATGATTAAAATGACAACTCGCATCACGGCCGCCGCGCTTCTCGGTCTCGTCGGTCTTCCTCCCGCCTCTGCGGAAACCCCGCAATCCATCTGCCCGAGCCCCTTTGGCATCGGCGGAGACCACCACACGAGCCAGACCCCCGAAAAATGGATCCCGCAGATGGCGGCCATCGGCATCAAGGTCAACCGGTCCACGCACTCCAATTGGGATGCGGTCGAACCCGAGGAGGGAAAGTGGGACTGGGCGGCGAACGACCGCCAGGTGCAATGCATGATCGACAACGGCATCGACACGGGCGGGGTGCTGCTCGGCTATCCCGCCTGGGCCAGGAAGACACCTATTGCCCCCGGGAAATTGCGGTTGCCGTCGGACATTTTGCCGGCATGGTCCAACTACGTCTCCGAGACGGTCAAACGGTATAAGGGGAAGGTCCGGCGCTGGGAGGTGTGGAACGAGCCGCCCAACTTCACCGGGGCGGACCAGTCGGCGACCGATTATGCCAAGATCGTCGTTGCCGCCCATGACGCAGCGAAGGCGGCCGATCCGGACAGCCTGATCGGGCTGTCCGCCAAGTCGGCCCATATCAACTACCTCGAGCAGGCGATCACCGCCGGCGCGAAGGACCACTTCGATTTCATCACGGTCCATCCCTACGAAACCTTGGGCGGCGTGGGCGCCAACCGGGGAACCGAGGCGCTCTTCATGAACATCGTTCCGAACATCCGCAAGATGCTCGCCCGCGTGAACCCCGCGAAGGCGAACGTCCCGGTCATCATCACCGAGCTGGGCGCGGACTCCGATCCCGTGGGCAAGAACTACGGAATGGGGGCGGACGTGGCGGCACAGACCCTCGTCAAAGGCTACACCCTGGGCATCGCCCAAGGCGTGGATTGCATCAACTGGTTCGAGGGCATGGACGGCGACAGCGGCGCAATGGGGCTGCTCGACGCCGCAGGCAAACCGCGCCTCACCCACACCGCGATGGAACAGATGATCAAGCACCTGGGCCTGCGGCCCGCCTACCTGGGCTGGCAATTGCTCAACGACAAGCATTACGCATTTCTCTTCCAGGGCGCGAAAGGCCCGGTCCTGATCACCTGGGCCTACAAGGGCGTCCCGGACAAGGTGGATTTCGGAAAGACG
>JBAYTU010000116.1:0-8874 GCA_041675465.1 Terrimicrobiaceae bacterium
GTCAACAATGCGAGATCGGCCCAGCAGTCACTTGCCAATGCTCTCGCAGTAATTCTCCCATTGGTGCCCAGACGCAAGATCTTTTGATCTTTTTCAAGGCATTCAACTATATACTACATATATCGTCAAGAGATTATTGCAAAAAAAAGAAACTTTATTTTTGTTCCATGTGGAACATTGGCATAATAATTGCTGGGGCTTATTTCATGCCAAATTAACATATTTATAACATTGGCATGAAATAAGCTGGAGCAAGTTTTGTGCCAATGTATGATATTTCTGATATTGGCACGATAATTGCTTATAGCAAAACTGCCCCTGGGAAAAAACATTTTGCTTGTGATCTCCAGCCGAGAATACGACACCATTGCCTAATGAGCCCGGAAGCACAACAGTGGGCAGACGAACACGCAAAAACGCTTACCGTCGCCAAAATTCTCGACGGAAAAGAAGTAATCCAGTCACCCCCACAAAAAAACAGATTCAGAATGTGGATAGCAATTCTGACAATCGGAGTTATAGCAAACCTGCTTGGCTTTCTATCTTACATTCCTTTTCCACGCATCGAAAAAGACGCTGGAATACTGGTCGCAGAAAAGCCAATCCCGACAACACAATTCCCAAATATCGCCGATGCATCAACGCCACGAATATTCAAAACTTACCCCAACATTCCACACACGATTATTTTCAAAACAGACCAAAAAACAGAGATTCACACGCGCATAAAAGTCCGCGCAAACAAAGCGACCGTAAACGGAAAAGACGTATCAGCCCCTTAAAAAAGGCCGCTCGCGTCCCACAGGTATTTTTTCACCCGGCCTTTGTTGCTCATGGCCGAGACCCCGAGCTTCGAAAAAATTTCCGCAGCATCACTCGACTTGCTATCAAGACATGATGCCTTGACGCCGCCAATCACCCCCCAAAAACGGCCCACATTCCGATAATTTTCTGGAACCTTTTTTTGATGCGGTTTCCCGGCATGCGAAGCAGCATAGCGCAAAGCGCCTTCCGCTTCCTCGATGACCTCGGCTGCACAACCGGCCAGGAGGTGCTTTTTGTCGCCAGAGCCAACGATTTCAAACCACCAAAGGGAAAGCATTTCCTGCACACCAGCGACAGTCCGATATTGCCGCTTGCCCAACTTATTATGCAAGCGGGTCCGCTCAACAAGCAGCCCCATTTCCCACAGTTTGAGGGACAACAACAAATGGAAATGCGGGGCACCCCGTTTTTGAAACTCAAGAAACCAAACGCCATCAATAGCTGGCCATTTTCTCCGCATGCGCTCGATGAATGCACGCAGGTGCAATTTCACCTTCCTCCCATCGCTCTCCCATTGCGCCGGATAAGTCAAAGTCACCATGCAAAAAAAATCACAATCCGCATTCTTGACGGTGTGCAAAAGACGATACCTCGATTGCTCCGAAAATTCTGTTATCACGTTTCTTTTCCCTCCGGTCCCATACTTCCCCGGCACAATCCCAGGAGGAAGAGACTTGCAAACCACGACATCCCGCCGAAAGACTTTTACCGAAGCAACTGGCATGTCGCGTGCGGATATGCAATGATAGACAAGCCGGGATACCGCCAGAGGGGAGGGGGCGCGGACTGCGTCCGCATCCCCCTTCCCCTGTGTCGGTTCCGGGGGCATTAAGCCACTTTCTTGACTTCCGATGCCGGTTTGAATGCCATTGCCCCGGTCACAGCCACCACATGGCCAGCAATGCCGAGGTCTTTCGTCCGCTCGCCCTGGTCGATCCGGGTGATAGCCAATTCGACAACCGCATCACGCAAAGACCCAACCTTTCCGGCAAGACTGTCTCCCTCCCGAATTTTCAGCTTGAGCGGCTGGAGCAACCGGGAATCCCCGGAATCACGATCCAACACCACAAGCGAACGGGTTACCCCGGACTTGCCATCCATTTTCCATTCCTTCTCGGAATCCTCGAGAACATAAGCCTGCATTTTCATTGTATTTTACCTTTCTTTTCTTGCTTTTTTTGCGGATTGCCGATCCGCGCGGTTTCTTTTTTATCAGAAATTTTCTTGACAGCCTCGGCACGCCTCACCGGCAAAGGGTTTGCGCCGTCCGGCACCCGAAAAGCTGTGATGACAACCAAAAGCTCGGATTCTTCCCGACGCTTGTCCCGATTCCCGAATATCCACGAGAAAGGAGGAACCGCCCCCAAGACAGGGAAAGAATTCGAATCGTCCCCCTCGTTCCTCAAAGAGACCCCGCCCAAAACTGCAACCTGCCCTTCCTGGAGTTCAATCCTGGTGGAAAGGCTCTGCGTGGCGATTGTCGGCACCGTGTTGCCTCCGACTTCCGAAGACCCGATAACATCATCATTATTTTGAACGATTCTCAGCGCGATGCGACCGGACGGGAGAACAGACGGTGTAACCCCAAAAGAAAACTGGACCTTTTTATACAGGATCGAACTCTGCGAATTGGAAACATTCTGGGTCGTCACAGGAACCGGGACTTCTCTCCCACTCGTAAACCAGGCTTCCTGACCACTGGTGGCCGCCAGGACAGGCCGGGATTCCACGGTGAACCCATACCGACCGACGTTTTGAGACCCCATGATCCTGACGACCTCCTGTGCTGCCGTGATGCTCCCGAACGTCACGACCCCGGCAACCGGATCGAATGCCATTTCCCCAAACCCGAACCCCCCATCAGCAACAACCTCCTGCAAAGTCTTCCAAACCCCGACATTCGAAGACCGACCCTTGTTCGTGCGCAAAATGACAGCCTGCAGCATAACCATCGCCGGTCTATGCGCATCAAGGGAACGAATTGATTCTGTAGTGGCCAGCACATTTTGAAAGCTCGTCCCGGTCACCACGACAGCGTTCCCAAAAGGAGATGCGCTCACGAACACATCACCAACAGACGGACGGCCCTGCAAAGCCAACAACAACTCCGGGGCCGTGATGTTCTGCAAAATAACGGCCAGGCTGAACATTTCCTTCTCCTTTTGACGGAGATCAGGCGTATCCAAAGGCGCAGCCAACAACCCCTTTGGAGAAGCTTGAGGGACCGGGGCAGGGACCCCACCAGGCGCAACAAGGCGTTCCTTGTCCCTAATAGGCTTGAGGAAGTGCCCGACCAGCTTTTGCGGACCAAACCAAAGGACCAAACATGCCAACAACGTCAAGACACCGATCCCCACAAAAAGCCACTTCACAGAATGGCCCTTCGTGACAACTCCCACATCGGCGGAAAGACGTTGCTTAGAAGTGTAGTAGCAAGCCCCGATATCCGACTCCATTTTGAATTTTTCGCTTTCCTGCGGATCAGGGCGCACAGCAGAAGAGGTGATCGGCTCAAGGTAAGTGGTGGCCGTGAAATATTTCCCCTTCGACCAACCTTTATACATTTCCTTCCCGTAATTCCGACAATAGGTGTAATCCTGGGTCACCGAACGAAACTGGTTATCAACATTTTTTATGCTTTGCGTGATCCAAAACACATCGTCGCCCAAGTGCCTATGCTTCGAAATATAGTACAAACAGGCATTTCCGGTTGTCTGCCAATTCCGAGAATTCAAGAAGTCGTGAACTTCATCCAAAAAGTAAACAACCCCACCCTTCACCTGCTCAAATGCTGGCCGTTCTCCAAGCTTCCAACGGTCATTTGCACATGCTGGCAAAACCGGCCGATTAACCCCGCGGTAACGCCAGAAATCCGGGACTTGATCGTCGTCCAAAATTAAAATCCGAGAATAAACCTCGATATCATCGCGGCCCTTCGAAAAGCAATACTTAAGAATGTTATCGAGCCTTAAGGGAAGATTCGTCACGATCGGACGGTCATCGTCAAAAAGAAGCCTGAGCAAAAGCTTGACAGCATAAAAACTTTTTCCCCCACCTGGACGCCCACTGATTGCACGTGAGGCCATAACTAATCCTCGGAAAGCCCCCCACGAAGCCCCAACCCACGGCTTAACAACCAAGCCCCAATGGACCAGCCAAAAACCGGAACAGCCAAAGCCAGCCCCAACTGGAAAGCACGCCAAGAAGAACGATCCGCTGGCAAAGTCACAACAGAATCGTCGTAACGCGAAATATAAGAAAAAGAATCGGCAGCAAAAGTGCCAAGGTCAAGAGCCGTGGCCCCGTAAACAGTCACCACGGAATCAACCGGCAAATCCAACCGCTGGGCAGCCGGGACCACGACAACACCGACAGGTGCCCCGCAAACACTCACCCCAACAGAACATTGGTTAGTATCACTGTTCAAAAAAACCGAACCTGCATGAACACACGCGAGAGAGAAAAAAAGAAAAACCAAAGTTTTCATACGAAGCGAACAAAGAACGAAAACCCCATAAGAATACCAAAAGAAACAGCATCAATACCGGCCCAAATAAGCAAACAAAGACAAAGATGGTCGAGAGGAATAACTTGGCCCAAGAAAAACAAAACGGTCGAGACCAAAGACCCCTCGCCAGCCAACGCCGCAGCAAAACCCCCAACAACGCCCTGTCCACCGAAAACCCAATTAGTAACCCCACCCACAGTGAAAAACTGCCCTCCCACCAAACCTGCGAAAACCAAAATGGCAACAACAATCGCCGATTTCCAAAAAAGGTTAACCACAATCATTTTCACAATTCCATAACCCGGAATTAATTCGACCAAGCCAGATATCCAACCTTTTTTTTCCTTCATCAGCGTCAAGCGGTGAATGTCCGCAGACTGCAAAGAAGCAAGCAAATCCTCCCCTAATTTATGAACCTTACAATAAACATGTTGTGTAATCCAAATTGTCAAAATCCAGAAAGCCACCAACCGCAGCCATGCAAACAATTGCACGAAAAGAGGATTATCCATAGGATTAGCATTCACCACATAACCGCCTGGCAAGGTCAAAGTCCAATTGACATTATTACCCCCACCAGAAACCGTTGGCGCCGCCTCAAGACCACCAACATAAGAATCCGGAACGAACGCATCAAAAACCCGCTCGACAACCGGCTCTTCATCAGGGGACGGGGAGGGAGACGGGGAGGGGGAGGAGGATGGAGACGGGGAGGGGGAGGGGGAAGGACTTAACTTAGCCGCAATATCGTCAAGCTTTTTCAGTCCTTCCGAACCGTAGAATTCCCGCTGAATATTCCCCTGACGCAGAAGATTTTTCACGTCATTAAGATCAAGTTGCGTGGCCTCAGTCCCATTTGATACAAACGACCCACCGGCCCCCGAACCGCTCGCCCCTCCCACCACCCCAACATGATAGCCACCGCCGGTCTTGGGAGCCACAACCGTCGTCCCCACCGACCCCCCAGAAATTTGCGTAACCGGGTTAACAGAACCATCACTCCCCACCACATTCCCGACAGTCTCGAACTGGAATTGCCCAGGTGGAGGAGAAGCAACCGTGACAACCGGTGGCGGCAAGTGTGACGGAGGAACAACCCCATCCTCGAAATCCATCACGCTACCCGGATCAGTATGACTTCCAGGAGGATGTTCCACATCCAATGGGTAAACGAACACTTTCTGCTTGTATGTCCGACCTGCGTCCGAATTCAACCACATCTTCCGATATGTTCCATCACTAGACTTGACATCAAAATACCGGACCTCCCCATTGTCATCGAAAGTAACTTGAACAGTAGCAGCAAAGCCATCAATCATCGGATCACCAATATCCCCTTCTTCAATATTCGCGACCACACCAGGATCAGGCCTCGGCGTCCATACCCCATCAGAATACGCATAACCACCATAAGAACCCCAAGCACTCCAAGACCCGGTAGGAGTATGCTCGCCAACCCCATTCAAAGTGCGACGAAATCGCTGTTCAATTGAAAAATAAGTCTCAAGTGGCTTAATGCGATATTCATAAAGATAATTCCCATTCGAGTCACCTGCCGCCCAATACACGAACCCCGGCATGCCACCACCAGAAACAAAACTTGTAAGCGTATCCCAGCCCGAAGACGGAGGAACTATAATTGTCTTACCATTCGATCCGACCCACTCGCCCCCTGTCGTGAAGTCAATCGCGCTCAAACTCGCAGGCCCACCCAGCAAAATACACGCGATAAAAATTTTCCAACCCCCAAAAACATTTGTGTGCTCGATGATCATATTTTGAAACGCTCTAATGCCGAGTCGCCCACCAAAGCAAGGACATCGGCAAAACAAACCCGACCAAGAAAAAAAACATTTGTTCCATAAAATTAGTCCCGCTTTTTATGAGGGAAAAGCGGGAAACCCTATCAATCACAGCTTCCGAAAAAGCTTCCGACCGGCCACAAAGCCGATCACCAAAACCCCAAGGACCGTAATCGCGGTCCAAAGGGTAGTGGCACTCGCCAGCAAACCTGTAATGTCTTCCATTCTACTCACCTCCTTTCTTTTCAAACTGAAATTATTCCCAAGGCCCCATCTCGCGAGAACCTGCACGATAAATCCTAACGCCACCACGCGTCACATAACGGCCTTCCGTGCCAACCACCCGCCGAAAAAGCTTCCGACCGGCCACAAAACCGATCACCAGAACACAAAGAACAACAATGCCAATCCAAAGAGTATTAGCAAAAGTCAACAACTCAGTAATATTTTCCATATATTCGATTTTAACTTTCCAAAAAATAACGACGGGGAGGGGAGACGTGCAGCTTCCCCTCCCCGCCGTCTGCACCGTTGGCCAACGGCGCAGAAATCCCATATCTGGCACGAGCAAATGCCGGCCAGCATGAACGGCAAACGCACTCTTTATTGCCGGGCGTAGAAATTATCCAATTCCTGGTCCGATCCCCGCAGCATTGGCAATCAAACCAATCTGTCAAAAGAGTGGAAACCCGAGGCTTGACCGAAGCGAGAAATTCCGGTTGTTCGGCTTTGCGCAAAGTCGCGCAATCGCTGGAGCCTGTGAGCAATGAATTAAACGATTCAAGCAAATGGAAAAAGAACGCCACGACATTCCATCTACCGACTTCGTCGGAACTATTAGGAACAAGGGGGAACGCGCGGCTCCCCCTTGTATATCCCCCCGCGTCCTGGGGGGGGGGAGTAGTGGCCTGCAAAGCAGGCAAGAAGAGATCGTCGGTGAAAAATGACTTCGTATTTTTCATGCGATTACCCCCCTTGCCGCAGCAACAAGCCAAGAAGCCAACTCGACCGGTGTCCGCTCGCGTTCAGGTTTGCCCATCATCTCCACAGAACGGCTCATGTAGCCGATTTGCAGAGGGAGAGGGGGCAATGAGATCAGGGGCACCCGGCAGACATAAAGCCATGTGGCTTTATCGGCCCGATGTCCGAACCAGAATTGAAGGATCGGGACCACGTAACCACCAAAAGAATCGCGAACACCAGGGAAAATTCCCTGCGATGTGAAAAACGTCGAACGTGCAGGATGTTCGAGGACACCGCCATTTTCCCGCACTTGCGCCAGAGCAAAATGAGCCAAATCTCGTTCGGATTCCAGGCGCTTTGCCATGTGCGACAGCTTGCCCCACAATGCGCAGGGTGGATGAGCCACGACCGGCGATCCGCCAGGGAAAGACCGGGCATCCCGAATAACATCATAACAATCAACGCCGGCCATTGACCAATAAGCCGAGGATGCGCACACGAACAGAACAGAAACCGTTTTCATGCTGCTTCCCCCTCGATGTGGCGGACCGAACCTTTCCTGGAACCCCGCTTGCTCCTCTTGGGAGACTCCTGCGCGGCCTCAAAATCCGAGATGACCCATTCGGCCCAGGTCATGGCACGCGCCAAAGACGAGATGCCTTCCGCTCCTTTGGTCACCACAACCAATGGGTGAAAATCGGGTTCCGCAAGCGTAATCGTCAGACGGGACTGGTCCCCGACAAGCGACAGAACCGCTTCGACCGACCGGGCCGATTCCGGGGAGCAAAACAAAACCCGCTTGTGAAACACCGGCAGTTTCGGATGTTCTTGCACCCGTTTCCAGCACGGAAACAAAGTAAGTTCGCCGCTCACAAGACCCCCTTTTCTTGAACTACCACACAACGGGGGAATTCAAGCGCGCATTTGTACCCGTCCAAATGGACGGACAATTTCCGGGAACCAACCGCTGTAATCGTCCCAGATCGACGATCCGCGAAACCTGCCCAGAGGGCGATCACGACCCGCTGGCCAACATGAAACCGACTTTTATTTTTCTTCACCGGCGAGGGTGCCAAAACCGAAGCCGACTTGATTTGACACAGGGCACTCATTCCGCACCCCCTTGCCGAAGGCCCACGCAGAACCCGAGCAGGAACCACCAATTTTCCCGCCGATCCAAAGCCGGGGAATGAAGAGGCACAGGGAGAAAGCATTGACCAACGACCCGGCCCGAATTCGCCCGGACGGTCACCGCCAACCCATCCGCGCATTCGACTTGCCAGCCCTTGGCATGAGTGCGGAAAAAGACCTCGGCAACCTCCGCGGGTGTGGAAGTCAAATCCGCATATTCACGGACAGTAAGAGGAACGCTCATTTGCAGAACTCCAAAAGCGCATCACGCAAAGCAACATTTGTGTCGCCGTAACCGGCATCACTAACCCACAAATCCCGACCTTTGACGTGGAACCACTCATATGCAGCGTTATCCCCATCACCGACAACTCCGACCGCTTCATCTCCCCAGATAGGCACATAGAAGAAAACCGATTCGAAATGAGAATACTTACCACGAAATGTTCCCAACATTCTCAAAACACGATCAGGAACGTTGACAGGAAGTTTGACAGAGACACTCATGCGAGCACCTCGGATCCAACAAAAACCCATTTACCCTCGCGAATGGCTTTGCCGGTTTGAAAATCCCAGCCGACAACAAGACCGTAATCCCGATCAACGCAAACGCGAGTTGCCTTGGGAGGAAGATTGAGAGCTTGA
>JBAYTU010000117.1:0-8797 GCA_041675465.1 Terrimicrobiaceae bacterium
AGGGCGAACCTCCGTGTGAGCCCATTTATTACGGCTCAGACGGAGCTTCGCCCTCCCTCGCGTTATCGACATGTCGTCGAACCGCTCCCCTCTCATTTCTTCCCTTACGCGCGGATTTGGGCCTTCCAGCAGAACGCCCTGGATCTCTTCGCAACTCGATACGCCAGCGCAGGCGGTAGAGCGTGGCCACAGTCAACGCGGGGATGCTCAGGTTGTTTGTCAGAACCCACGGAAAGAGCGTGAGAGAGAGCCACGGTCGTCGAACCGAGCGGAGGGATGTTGCTGGCCCTCAACCGCACCCACAGATGTCAAGGACCCGCAGGGTTTCCCGCGCGTTGCGCTCGATGGAGAATTCCGCTGCGCGGGCCAGGCAGGCCGGGCGGGCATTTGCGCGGGTTTTCGGGTCGCGCCATTTCTCCATCTCGCCGGCGAGCGCGGGCGCATCGCCTTCCGGGACGATGGCCCCGTGGGTTCCCGGCGCGATGATTTCCGAGAAGCCGTTGGCGGGGGATGTGATCACCGGGAGACCGGCCGCCAGCGCTTCGAGGCAGGCATTGGAAAATGGGTCGTAATACGTGGGCAGCACGAAAAGATCCCCGGCTCCGAAGAGTGCCGCCAGGTCGTCCGTGGGACCCACAAACGTCGCGCGGCGGGAGCGGAAGGCGTCGGCCGGCCCGCGCCCGGCGACAAGGAGCGTCGCATTTTTCATCTTCTCCACGGCGCGGATCGCGGTGCGCAGCCCCTTGCGTTCCCATCCGGAACCGACAAACAGGACGCAGAGATCACCGGTTTCCAGTCCGAACCGGGTCCGCGATACGGTCCGGTCCGCAGGCGATGCGGGAGCGGAAAGCCCGTTGTAAACCACGTGGATTCTTTCCTGGGGAAACCCCGAATGCGCGAGGATCTCGTCGCGGACGAGCTTCGAGTTCGCGATAATGGCGCGGGTGTTCGCGGGATCGAACACCCGCCGTTCCAACTCCATGAGCTGGGCGTGCTTGGGGTTGGTCCAGCGGGTGGCGCGTTTCCAGAACGGCTCGAACGCGGCGCGGCGGGCGAGCCACGCGGCATGGACGCCGTCTCCCGCGCGATACACTTCGCAGCCCGGAACCCGTTCCAGGCTGAGATGGACGTCGCAGCCGGTTTTCGTGGCGCGAAACGCGGCGGCAAATTCTTCCGGCGTTTTTCCGCCGAGACGCAGGATTTGGTTGTTGGTCCAGCGGGAATCCGGCCAGTCCGGCGTCGTCACCAGCGCCGGAACGTGGCCGAGCGCCTGCAGGGCGTGAGCCAGGCGCAGCAAATATGCCTCGGCTCCCCCGGTCGAGGAATGCCCGCGCCGGACGAGACCGATTTTCATCCGGGGCCGGGATCGGATTCCGCCTTGGGTGGGCGGCCGAGCAATTCCCACATCGCTTCGTGGGGCGGCTTGTCTTCGTAGAGGACGGAGTGGATTTGGCTGGTGATCGGGGCTTCGATCCCGTGGCGCTCGGCACACTGCCATGCGCCCAGGGCCGTGGGCACCCCCTCGGCGACCATTTTCATCGACGCCTGGATTTCCGAGGGTGATTCGCCCCGCCCGAGACGTTCCCCCACCTTGCGGTTGCGGCTGTGACGGCTGAAGCAGGTGACCATCAGATCCCCCACGCCGCTGAGCCCGAAGAAGGTGTCGCGACGCCCGCCGAGCGCGACGCCGAGGCGCATCATTTCCGCGAGCGACCGGGTGACGAGAGCGGCCTTGGCGTTGTCGCCCATGTTGAACCCGTCGGATGCCCCGGCCGCAATGGCAAAAACATTCTTCAGCGCGCCCCCCAACTGGATCCCCGTGACATCGTCGCTGGTGTAGGAGCGGAAACTGGGGAGCGAAAACAGCCGTTGGAGCGGATCGAGAAGATCGGCATGTTTCGAGCCGATCACGCCCGCTGCGGGGATGCGCTGGGCCACCTCCTCAGCGTGGTTCGGACCCGAGAGAACTGCAATTCGGCACCCGGGGATGGATTCGGAAATCACACGATCCATTAACTTCCCGGTATCGTGCTCGATCCCCTTCGTGCAGGATACGACAACCGCCCCCTCCCTGGGCGGGTGCGATGCCAACCGCACCGCCACCTCACGCGTGGCCTTCGAGGGAGTGACAAAAAGGAACACGTCGGCGTCGACGGTCTCGGCAAGGTCGCCGGTGGCGTAAACATTGGGCGGAAGCCGGACCCCGGGCAGGTAGGCGCTGTTCGTCCTCCGAGAAACGAGCTCCTCCACAACCGTCGGATTGTGTCCCCACAGGAGAATTTCGCCACGGTGCTCCGAGAGGAGAACCGCGAGGGCGGTCCCCCAACCACCGGCACCGATGATGCTGATTTTCTTGAACATTTTATTTTCTCCAACGTCAGGATAGCATGGCGGAAAGACAAGGAAAAGCCCGCCCGGTGCCCCCCGTGTCCCCGGCACCCGAAGGTTATCCGGCCCCATCCCCCTTCCGGTCGAAGCGCTTTTCCGTCCCTGCGCACAGGCGTTTGATATTGTCCTTGTGGCGCCAGATCGCAAGCCCGCTCATGACCGCCGAAATCCCCGCCAACATCGGGTCGCAGCGGCCGAAGAACCAGGAATCCGGATCCCCGTAAACGGCCAGCAGAACGGACACCGTCGGGAGCGTCACCGCAGAGCCGAGCGATGCGACCGAGACAAAACGCGTGGCGAAAAAGAGGCCGAGCCAGACGGCGAGGCCGGAGGCGAAAACCGCGCCGGGAAAAAGCACGAACATGATGCCGGCGGAAGTGGCGATCCCCTTGCCGCCTTTGAAGCCGAGCCAGACCGGAAAGCTGTGGCCGACGATGGCGAAAAGGGCGGCGATCACGCCGACATGGACGGGGGCCTGCCCCTGGAACTGGGGGATCCTCGCGACGGCCAATCCCGCCAGCACGGCAAGAGCCCCCTTGAAGGCGTCGGCAGCGAAGACGGCGTATCCCCACTTTTTCCCCAGCACGCGCAACGCGTTCGTGGCCCCGATGTTGCCGCTGCCCGCAGCGCGAAGATCGACGCCGCGTATCCGGCCCGCGATGTAGCCGCTCGGAAACGAGCCGATCAGGTAGGCCAAAATGGCGGCGGCGAGGAAGGCGAGCACGAGTGAGAAATGTCCCGCCGACCGCCTCTCCTCAAGAAAAATCCTCGGAGAAAATGGATCGTCCAACCCGTGTGGGGTTTGGCACTCACAAAGTCGAATATTTCCTGCGAGTGCTGAAGCAAGGATTATTGCCTCCTCGATGGGCGGCTCAAACTGGTCTCCCGGATAGCGGAATTCTGTGGCGAGCGGGGGGGCAGTTCCCCTGCGGGGTGTCTCACGCGATCCGGACGAATGGCGGGGCCGGACAGTCGAGGGTGTCGGAGATCGCCCGCAGGAACTCGATCTCCTCATCGTTGACTGCCCCGTCATGCATCACGACGGCCCCGCAGGCGGTGAGGATGGTGCGCTTCACGTCCGGGGCGGCGAGCGCGATTTTGTCCAAGGCCGCGTCGAATGCCTGAAGGTCGGTCTTCTCCAAACGTTCGAGCGGGAAGGCGGAGGGCTTCACGAGAAGTTCGGAGACGCCGGAACGGAACGCCGTGTCACGGTGATCGCTCGTGCCGGGATCCACCGAGGCGAGAGCGGAAAGCAGGATGCCGGTCTCAGGAAGCAGGGGCAGGAGGGACTTGTAGGTGACACCGGTGCCCGTCGCATTCGAAAAATACAAATCCAGATGCCGGACCAGGATTTTTTGGAGCGTGTATTCGAAGAGGTGGATTTCGCCATCCGCCTCCACGAGTTTTTTCACGTTGTCGCGGAACACGGCATATTGCTCGCGCGAGAGGTGGCGGAGGGTTGGGATCGCGATGTCCACGAGGCCCAGGCGCTGCGCGGAGCCCAGGCCGGAACGCCGGTCGTAATGGCCGAGGATCTCGGCGCGGAGCGCGTCGTCCGCATCGATCAGCGCGATCTGGCGCTCGCGCATTTTCTCCTCGTCCGACAGCACCAGCGAGTAAACCAGGGCGCAGGCACCGTGCAGCTCCCGGCAGGCGTTTTTCGCGGCATCGGGAAGTCCTGCCAGCAGAGCCGCCGCCTCGGCCACCCTCGGCTGCCCCGGCAGCAGCGATTCCGCCAGCCGTCCGCCCACCATGCTTTGCTTTTTCGGGGCGGTTGGGATCACGGGAGCCTTGGCCTCCGCGGCCGCAATATCGAATCCGGGCGCGATTTCCTGGATTCGCTCCTCGATCGGCGGGTGGGTCGCGAAGAGCGCCAGCCAGGAGTCGCCGACCCCGTTGCCAAAAAACATGTGGCTGGCTTCCTCGGCGCGCGGGCTCTCGATCCGGGAGGAAAATTTTGCGATTTTCGCCAAAGCTCCGGCGAGCCCTTCGGGGTTTCTGGTGTATTGGACCGACGAGGCATCGGCCAGAAATTCCCTCTGCCTGCAAACCGCCGCCTTGATCAGCTTCCCGAAGAAAACCCCGATCCAGCCCACAAGGTAGAGGGCGAGGCCGCCGCCCATGAAAAGCAAAAATCCGGTCGCCCGGCTCTTGCCGTCGGAGGAATCGGATCTCGGCGAATAGATGCCCATGCGGAGGAGGAACCCGCCGATCAGGGCCAGGAAGAGAATGCCGTTGAGGATCCCGATGAGGCGGATGTTCAGCCGCATGTCCCCGTGGAGGATGTGGCTGAACTCGTGGCCGATCACCCCTTGCAGTTCGTCGCGCGTCAGGCGGTCGATGCATCCCCGCGTGACTCCGATCGCCGAATCCCCCGGGCCGTGTCCGGCGGCGAAGGCGTTGATGGTCTGGTCCTCCAGCACGTAGATCTCCGGCACCGGGACGCCGGAGGCGATCGACATCTCCTCGACGACATTGATCAACCGCTGCTCGCCCGGCTCCCGGCTGTTCATGTCCACCGGGGCTCCGCCCAGCATCGCGGCAACCGCACGTCCCCCCTTGGAAAGCTCGACGCTCTTGACCACGCTGCCAAGCGCCACCATACCCGCGACACCCACCGAGACCATCAGGAACAATTCCGGGTCCGTCACCGGCACGTCGAGGATCAGCGCGAAAACGACCTGCAGGGTCAGGATGATCCCGGCCACCGCCAGCAAAAAATAGCACACCAGCCACTTCGTCTTTTTGCTGGCACGCGCCTGTTTGTCGAAGAAGTCCATCGGGGGCGGGCTACTGGACGGACGAGCCCGGCAGGACTCGAAAATCGCCGTTGGCATCCCGGTAGAAGCCGCGGGCCAAGACCGGGGCATTTCCGCCAAGTTTCACGAGCCGGGCGGACTGCAAGAGATCCTTCTCCGTCCAACCTTTGGCGATCACCCGCCCGCTGCGGTCAACGACCTCATGCGCGGGTTTCGTGAGCGCGGCATACCTGGCATCCGAAAGCTTCGCGTCCGCGAGATCTCTGACATTGTAAAGCGAGATCCACCAGGCCCCGCAGGCATCCGGCGCGTTTTTGGGAGTGATTTCCAGTGTCATCGAGCCTGCGGTTTTGATGCCCCCCCTGAGGTCGAGCGAGTAGAGCGCGGCGAGTTCCTCCCGTGTCGTCAAAAACCCCGCGAGGTAGGAGCGGAGGACATGCTGGAGTTTGGGGTCGCCGGTATGGCTCCCGTAAATCCCCAGCTCCAAGCCCGCCGGATCATTGGGGTCGCCGTAAATGTTCAGCTCGATGTCCCGGTTCACCCGGAAGGATTTGTAGGGGATATTGCGGAATTCCCCGACGGTAATCGCGGTCGCCGGGATCTCCACCACGGACTTGATATTGTCATGCATCCGCAAGTCGTTGGCGATCACCCTCCACGAGGGGAGGTCGCCTTTTCGATGGATATCGGTGAAGAGGATCCCGATGTCCGCCTCATCCCGGATCCGGACAATCTCGCTCTTCGGATAGGACTTTTCCCCGAATTCTTCCTGGATCAACACCGAGTCGGCGGAATTTTTGATGATCAGGCCCTTCACCGTGCGGCCATCCTTGAGCACGATGCTGTCTGGCGCATGAAAACTGTCATCGGCCGCAAAAGCGGCATGCGACAACAGGACGGCGTAGGCGATGGCGGGAAACGCGCGGGCCCAAATCCGCGGGCAAGGGAGGAAATGAGAGGGGAGCGGTTCGACGACATGTCGACAACGCGAGGGAGGGCGAAGCTCCGTCTGAGCCGTAATAAATGGGCTCACACGGCGGTTCGCCCTCCCATCGTTGGCGTTACGCGATTTGGGGCGGGAGTTCACGGTTGAAGTGTGCCCGCGCGACATGTAAAAGGCAAGTGCCGGAAGCTTGGCACCATCCATGAAACGCCACCTCACAATCCTCCTGACCGCCTGCACGTGCCTTTGCGGGTGCGTCATGGCCCCCGAATCCTACAAGCGGCCCGCCGCCCCGACAGCCAAACCCGCCACCGGAAAATTCTGGTGGGGCACATCGACGGCCAGCTTTCAGAACGAGGACCGCGGGGTTCCCCCCGGCTCGCCGCAAGATTTCAAGACCGACTGGGATGTTTTCGCCGAGGAGGGCCGCATCCCGCCGCGCGGGGACGACGCGACATTTTCGTGGACCCGATTCGACAAGGATGTCGCCGCCCTGAAAAAACTCGGCGTGAACCACTACCGTTTCGGCATCGAGTGGGGCCGCGTCGAACCGAAGCCTGGAGTCTTCAACGAGGCCGCGATCCGCCAATACGTGCGGATGGCCAAAATCCTCCGTGACGCGGGCATCGAGCCGGTGGTCACGCTCTGGCACTTCACGTTTCCCGACTGGCTCTACGACACGAAAAACAAGGCGAAATCGGATTTCCTCCATCCCGGCGTGGAGGCGGCCTGGAACGCTTATGTCACCAAGGTCGTCGGCGCGCTCGCGCCCCACGTGAAGGTTTACGTCCCGCAAAACGAACCGAACGGAGACCTGTATATCGGATACTTCGGGGGCCACTGGCCACCGGCGTTGCTCCTCACCCCCGGCGCGTTGAAAAAAGCCACCAAAGTGGCCGTGCGCATGTTCCGAGACGCGGCCGCCATCATCCGCAGGGACCGTCCGGACGCCGTGATCATCGGCATCTATTCGATCCCCAACTGGCGCAGGAACTTCCTCCAGGACCCGACGCAATTTGTCTACAACATGATGATGCACCAGAACTGGGACCATCTCGACCAGGTCGCGGACACGATGGATGTCATCGGCGTGAACTACTACTACTCCCAGGACGCCTCGGTCGTCCGTTTCATCAAACGCCCGCACGGAGAGCTGACCTCGAACTACACGCAGAACGGCTGGGAGATCGATCCCGAGGGCTTCTACGAGACGCTGATCAATGTCCACAAGCGCTATGGAAAGCCGATCCTCGTCTCCGAAAACGGAATTGGCACCCAGAGCGAACAGAAAAAAATCCGCTACTTCCGCGAGCACGTGAACCAGATGCGGCGGGCCATGAACGACGGCGTGGATGTCCGCGGGTATTTCCCGTGGACCCTCATCGACAACTACGAGTGGGCGGAAGGCTACGCCGCAAACTTCGGCCTCACCCACGTGGATAAGGCGAACATGCGGCTCGTCATCGAACCCTCGGGCGAGTGGTTCCAGAAATTCATCCGCGCCAACCCCGAACCCTGACCCGCAAAAATTCCGTCACTCGAACCGCGCCGCCGCGAGGCGTGGAGTGGAGCACGAGGCGGAAGAGGGCGCGGACGAGGAAGAAATCGCCGGAATGGCAGCAATTTCAGGGCACAAAAAAACCCCGCAAGAGCCGCAGGGTTTTTTTACTCCCGCCAAGACCAACTACGTGCCTGGCTGGCTGTCAACAACATTGGTGAATGCGCCAATAATGTTGGTATAGGTGGTTCCAGCCTGGCGCGACTGAAGAATTGTTCCATCCCCCGCTTTTCGGTAAATAACAAATCCTTTGTTTCCGTAGGGTTTTGCCGTGGCGATCGGCGAGGCTCCCCCAGATGCGGTATTTGTAAAGTTCGCAGAGGAGAGGAAAACTGTTCCGCCTTCGCTGCTTTCGGTGATCTTGTAAACGACGATGGCGCTTTTCCCCGGAGTCCCCGGATTATCAGAAGTCGGAACGACGCCGGGCGCGGTGATCATTTTTTTGAAGTCGTTTGTCGACATGTAATTTCCGCCGACAATATTTGTTGCCCAACCCGCCCATGAGCCCCCAGTATCGCCGGGCCATCCCAGATTCGTGTCGCCCGTCGTCGTGGCATCGAGCGCCATCTGTTGAGTCGCCAAGTGCAACTGTTTCATATTACTCAGAGTTTGGGTCATCTGCCCGCGCACCAAAGCCCCGGTGATCGCCGGAAGGGCGAGCGAGGCCAGAATGGCGATGATGGAGATGACGACGAGGAGCTCGATGAGCGTAAAACCGGAGGAGCGTTTCATATGATTTCCGAGAGAGTATGCCTCGCCCGGTTGCGGGAGTCAAACGCATTTCCTTTGAAAAAGACGCTGATTTTCTGCCCGATGCCCCCCAATCAATACGATCTGGAAAAAAGTAATCGGGAACATGGCCGCCCGATTCGTCAGAGTAGACCGCGAAACGCAACTTCTCCTGCCCCCGGATTGAGGGAGTGGGTGCCGGAAAATCACTTGAGCCAGTTTATCCTGGATGCGGTGGATGAAATGGACACGAGCGCGGCAAAGGTCAACCACCGCGGCAGTGGCAGCGAGCAATATCCGCCGGCCATGCTGCTCGCGCTGCTGATCTACAGTTACACGAGCGGAGTGTTTTCGAGCCGGTCCATAGCCCGTCTTTCTCAACTGGCGGCAAAAACCGACTATTTTCAGGGTTCGGAAGCC
>JBAYTU010000118.1:0-8788 GCA_041675465.1 Terrimicrobiaceae bacterium
AGGGGAGCGGTTCGACGACATGTCGATAACGCGAGGGAGGGCGAAGCTCCGTCTGAGCCGTAATAAATGGGCTCACACGGAGGTTCGCCCTCCCATCGTTGGCGTTACGCGCGGATTGGGGTCTCGACTACCGGAATGCGGTATATTACGCTATCCTTGATCTGAAAAAATATGCCCAAGAATACTTCAAAGATTACCTTCGCCACTAGGACGGCATCTCCTGATCGGCAGATCGTGGCATCCGTTCACGGCGGCAAAACTGACATCGCCGGTTTCATTGAGTCCCTTGGCGGCATACGATGCCGCAATCGGAAGGAAATGGAAGTCGCGACCGACGCGATGTTGCTTGAAGGAAGGATTCGCCGAACGAGTCGCCAGCTCGATGCGCTGATGCGTAAAGCTCGAAAGGCGGGTCTTTTTGCACGACAAGCAGCCTGAGCGCTTCGCCGTTCTGGGGTGAACCCAAACTCCTGCGTCTTCTGAGACTTTGTGCGGCTAAATCCCTTCCGCCTTCATCTTTCATCTTTCAGCCCTCCGCTTTCCCAGAACATCGAAAACCGAACACTGAAAACTTTTCGCGTTTTCGCCTTTCATCCCAAATGGGAAAATTGAACCGCGAATGAACGCAAATGGACGCAAATTCCGAATGCATTATGAAATTTTTTTGCCCATTTTCGCTCAACCATCCCTGTCAATAAGCGGAAAAACCAACTCCATTGCCCCATCTTTCGGAATCGCTGGAGACATAAAGCAGTGGTTGACGCGTAAAATGTATGCGCTAATTATATGCGTTATGAGAACATTTTCCATTATGGAGACCCAGCACAACTTGTCTCAAGTTCTGAAGGTTGTTGAGTCCGGGCACAAAGTTGGGATCACGCGCAGAAAACATCTCATAGCGCAAATTGTTCCCGTGCAGAAAGATGTAGAGTTTCCTGACTTCGTCGAGCGGGCGCGAATGGCTTGGAGCGGGCGCTGGAAAGGCCTCGCATCCGAGGCGCTGCTTGATGAATCAAGGGGCGAGCGTTGAATACCTACTACGATACAGGTGTCCTGCTCAAACTCTACACGGCGGAGCCGGAGTCCAGGCGCGTCCAGGATTTTGTCCGGCTTCGCAAGGATCGGATTTGGGTTACCGACCTTCATGTTGCCGAGTGCGTTTCCGCCCTGCGCCTCAAGGTGTTTCGGAAAGAATGTAGTGAAGATGAATCCGCAGCAGCCATCGAACTCATCAAGGCGGACCTGATGAGCGGGGTTTTGCAGGTCGTCGAAGTGGATTGGAACCACACATGGCAGGAATGCCGCCTGCTTTCCGATCAGTTTTCAGCTAATTCTTCGGCCATCCGCCATCATTCCTCCGCCATCGGCCGAACCAATGACCAATGACCAGCGCAAAACATCAACATTAAATGGCTGGCACCTTTTCCATCTTTTCCCAGTGCTGCAAAACTATTGACCTGCGTCCATTGAAGGTTATCTTGAGATGAACATGAATGCACCATCTGAAATTATCAATACCAAGCAGTTGCGATTGGAACTGCCCAGAATCATCCGGCGGATTGCGGAGGGACAAAGGTATCTCGTCCTCCACCGGAGCAAGCCGACGTTTGAGATCATCCCGCATCGTGCTGAAGCCACTCCTCTTCCTCCATTGGAACAGGACCCTCTCTTCCGGCTCGGACCGTTGGGAAATTCCACCGACGGAGCTTCAGCGACCGACCATGATCGCTTTCTTTACGGTTCATGAAAATTCTGTTTGCCGACACATCCGGCTGGATGGCCTGTGCGGACAAAAACAACCCGGTGCATCGCGAGGCTCTGGCAGCCAGGAACAGTTGGCTCCAATCCGGCGGAATTCTTCTGACCACGGACTACATCGTTGATGAGACGCTGACATTGCTGCGCATGCGCCTCGGGTTGCCGGCGGCAAAAACCTGGTGGGAGTCCGTCTCTGCCAGCCCTCGCGTGCGCATCCAGTATCTTTCCGGAGATATTGTGGAATCAGCAAGGGGCCATTTTTTCAAGTTTCGCGACAAGACTTACTCGTTCACCGACTGCACAAGCTTTGCCGCCATGAAAGCCGGGAATCT
Organism: Terrimicrobiaceae bacterium; assembly: GCA_041675465.1. Classification (GTDB taxonomy): domain Bacteria; phylum Verrucomicrobiota; class Verrucomicrobiia; order Chthoniobacterales; family Terrimicrobiaceae; genus QYQL01. The sequence continues at coordinate 2,091 of JBAYTU010000118.1, forward strand.
GAAAAAAGCTCTCACCACAGACCACCACTTCACGCAAGCTGGATTCCAGTGCCTGCCGCAGAGGTAAATTCTCAAGCCCATCCGAGGCCCCAACCAAGAACGCCGAACACGCCGCAGGCGAAAACCAAGAACCGCTTCACCCCAACCACGAACGCCGAACTTCTTCAACTCCGAACCAAGAACGAAGAACGCGCCCCTGGCGCAAGAACGAAGAACTCCGAACTTCTTCAACTCCGAACCAAGAACGAAGAACGCGCCCCTGGCGCAAGAACGAAGATTTCCTTTGCTCCCAGTCCGAAAACAATTACCGTTACCAACATGGTTACTGTTTCCATTCAGGATATGCGCTTCGACTTTGCACCGATCAAATCGGCTTTGGATGAAGGTGAGGAGCTCATGCTTACGTATCGGAACCGGCCGCTTGCCAGGCTGGTGCCGGTTGCTCAGCGGAACTCTGCCAGCCCAGATCCCGCCCTTTCTTTCGGTGAACGGACAGAGAATCTCGAGCCGATGAGCAATGAGGAGATGGACCGTGTGATTTATGGGTGACCGGTGCGTTTTTCTCGATACCAGCGGAATATTTGCCTGGATCAACAGCCGGGACCCCCATCATGCGCTGATGCTTGCCCTTCCACGGGTGAAAAACATCAGACTGATCGTGACCGACTACGTTATTGACGAGACCTGCACGTTGTTCGTCGCAAGAAACATCGGCCACCGACGGGACGATATTCTGCAGCTCATCCGCAGTTCAAAAATCGTGCGAATGGAGTGGATTGGGCAGGAGGCATTCTGGCAGGCATGGGAATGGCAGGCCAAATTCCATGATCATTCGTTCTCGTTTACCGACTGCACGAGCTTCGTCGTGATGAGCCGACTCGGTTTGCAGGAGGCCGCAACGAATGACCCACACTTCCAAACAGCGGGGTTCCGCCCGCTTTTTTCAAAATCCACGTAAAAACCCGGCATTTCCCCCATCAGTGGTTCAACCCACTCAACCCAGCCCGCCGCAGGCGGCACGACCATTGCCCACCTTCTGAAAACTCAGCATCAACACACTTTTTATGGAAGAATCCGATATTTACCATAATCCGAGAACCGGTGCCTCACAGCCGGTGCCGAGACATCGGGATTACCGGAAAAACTGCGAATAGTGGATGGGTAATCACTGATGAACCTGGTTGTTGACACCAATGTGGTTATTGCCGGACTCCGAGCCAGAAGAGGGGCCTCGTTCCAAATCGTCTCGGCCATGCTGCAGGGTCGCATTGGTTTCCTGATTTCGGTTCCGCTCTTGCTCGAATATGAAGAGGTCATGAAGCGGACTGATCCGGATTTGCTCCCGCATTTCAGCGCAATCGAAAAAGATGTTTTCCTCAACGGCTTTGCCGCATTCGGGAAGCAGCCCAGAATTTTCTATCTGTGGAGGCCGTTTTTGCGCGACTCGGACGACGACATGCTCGTCGAACTTGCGGTTGCGGGATCAGCGACGCACATTGTAACCTCAAATGCGAACGATTTTGATGGTGTGGAGAGCCTTGGCATCAAAGTATCGACACCGCAAAAATTTTACCGCAACCACCTATCGTTATGAGCACCATTACCGTCGAAATTCCAAATTCACTCGCAAAACGCATTCAGGATCTGGCGAGGGGCGAAGGCCTTTCGGCAAGCCAGTTTCTGGCCTCCGCTGCCGCTGAGAAAGTTGCCGTATGGGAAACGGAGGATATCATCAAACAACGCAAGCAGTCCGCAGACCCCGCAGCGATCTCTGCCTTGTTGGCGAAAGTTCCTGATATCGAGGCGGAAAACGAATGGGACGAGAAGTAATCATCGAGCCCCGACTCCACTCGCCACTTGCAACTCGTCACTTTCCCGCTTCAAGTTTGTGAGGAGAAAAATCCCCGGACGCTCAGCCCTTGCCTGCACGGCTGGCCTGGAGTAATGTCGCAGCCAAGCTTGCCACAGAAAAATCGAGAGGATCGAAAATTTGAAGGGGATCAGTCCCTGCAAATGGTCGCTGGTGCTCTGCACTTTAACCGGGAGGATTGGCGAATACGGGCGGACATTTCCACATACGGTCACCTCACCGTCGTTGTGCCCGCAGTTGTGGATTTGTTGATTCCCAAGTTGAAAAGAGGCGAGCCGCGGGATAAGAAACACATCCAATCGGCGAAGCAACTCCAACTCGATCAGACGGCCTAGCTATCTGGGGTCCTTATCCCAACTACGATGATATCGCAAAGTTGGAATATGGTCGCCTGCTCTGGAAATCCCGGCGCGGAAGATGGAGTAACCAACATGATGTGTATGCTGCCAGAGCAGCACGAGGGAACCGGGAAAAATTTGAAACCTTGATGAATAAAGTGCCGTCGCCCCCCCCCCTGTAGCGGGCGACGAGTAACCGTTCGAAGTTTACAACACCGGGGGAGGAAAGGATGCCCCTCGACTGACTTCATAAAATGCCGACAGTTTTTCGAAAGGGACCATACAGGTTCCATTTCTATTCACGGGAACCAGGCGAGCCGCCGCACATCCATGTTGCCCGGGATGATTTTGAGGCGAAATTTTGGCTTGTCCCGGTGAGCCTGTCAAAAAACTACGGGCTCGCGCCACATGAGATACCCAAAATCCTTGGCATAATCCGAAAAAATGAGGATATTCTTGTCGATGCTTGGCGTAAATTCCATGAACAGGCCTGAAATTGTTGCCACGGAAGTCAACGTGAGAAATGGCCAGGTGCGGCTTCGTCTGTTCGATGGCTCAACACACTCGTTCCCTGTTCATTTCTATCCCAGGCTTGCTGCTGCACCGGTGAAACAGCTCGCTTCGGTAAAGCTTCGTGTCGGTGGAAGAGCCCTCCGCTGGGAGAATCTTGATGAGGATATATGGGTTGCCGATGCGGTCATGGGCCACTACCCGGCAGCACTTTCTCCAGTTGCTGCTTGATTGGCGGTGTCGCCCCCTTCCGTCCGAACCACGAACGCCGAACACGCCGCAGGCGAAAACCAAGAACCGCTTCACCCCAACCACGAACGAAGAACTCCGAACGAAGAACGCCGAACGCCGAACTTCTTCAACTCCGAACCAGGAACGAAGAACGCCGAACTTCTTCAACTCCGAACCAAGAACGAAGAACGCCGAACTTCTTCAACTCCGAACGAAGAACCGCTTCGCTCGAACTGCGAACGCGCCTACAGCGCAAGCGCCTCCCCGTTCGGTTCAACTACGACGACAACTACTACAGCAAGAAATACCAGGGCATCCCTTTCGAAGGCTACACCGAAGTCATCCGCTCCATCCTCGACCATCCGCAGATCACCGTTCATCTCAACAAAGCTTTCACTTTTTCAGAATCTCAGCATTTCAGTGTTTCGGATTTTTCCCACATCTTCTACACCGGTCCCATCGACGCGTTTTTCGACTATTCAGAAGGTCGCCTCGGCTAATCCAGATAAATTCCCTGAGAACTACGTCATCAAGCTTTCCAAGTCTGAGAAACAGGAACTGGTGGAAAAATTCCACCGGTTCGAACCGCTGAAGCACTCGACGGCGATTCCAAAAGCCTTTCCCGAACGCGGCCTTTACATGCTTGCCACAATTCTGAAAAGCGCGAAGGCGACTCAGGCCACGTTTGCCATCATAGAGACTTTTCCGCTCTCATCTTTCATCTTTCAGCTCTCAAGTTTCCGCTTTCATCCTTTTCTTCCGCCCAAACAACGAACAACGAACCGCTTCGCTCGAACTCCGAACACGCCGAAGGCGCTCCCCCTTTCACGCTTCAAGTTTGACTCCCGCTCTCCCGAGCGTGTCGCCCCTCCGGGGCAATCCTCCCGATTGCCTGCCCGGGCCGTCCCCACGGCCACGTGTTCAACCTTCAGGTTTTTCTTCCCTCGCCCCTCGCCTCTCGACTGATTTCCCCCTTCACCGTTGACTCCCTCCCTCCCGATTCTGATAGCAGTGTAAAGGGGAAAGAACTGACCCCTTCACCTCGGTGATATTGTTCGCCGGGGGCTCCAAGTCGTATGACCTCGGATCCCGCCAATCCGGACGCGTGGTTTGTGCTCGCAAAAGACCACGAACAAAGAACTCTGACCGAAGAACCAAGAACAAGGATTTCCTCGCCATCCTCACAACCATCGGGAAAAACGCAAAAATGAACCGCCCGTAAAGTTTCCTCTTTTCGCTTTCCACTTTCTCCTCCATCGCAAATATCAATTTGAAAGAACTGACCCCCCTTTGATTCGAAGGGCTTTTTCCTATATATTTCACAGGTTCTCAGCTACCTTGTTTTTCATGACTGCAATTGCAAGCAATCCACGAAATGCGAAAGTCCATGGCACCATGAAACCGCAACAGGGTTTCAAGCCATTCGAGACGCCAGTTTTCTGGCGGCGGCCGCACAATGCCGACCTCGACCGGGCAGGAGATCTCTTGTTGGCCAGCCTGGAGGCAATTAGAAAAGAGGCGAAATCACGTGGCGATTCTCGTTGATACCGGGGCACTGGAGTTGCTGCGCCGCGAGTCGGCCACAGCTCATAAACTGGCCATTCGGTTTTATCCGCCGATTATTTGTTCCCATGTGGCCGCCGAGTTTCTTTATGGGCAGGCACTCGCGAACATTCCCGCCCCGGCGATGATGGAAGCAAGAGAGTTTCTTGAGTCATTTGAAATCCTGATGCCCAGCCTCCGGACCGCATCTATCTACGCCCGGCTTCGGGCAAATCTTAAAACGCAGGGCATTACCATTCCCGATCCGGACTATTGGATCGCCGCTCATGCGATTGAGGAGCATATCCACCTCGCAAGCACAGACAAACACTTTGAGAATATTCCAGAAATAGATCTGCACTTTCTGTCAAAGTAGCCATCAACGACTTCCAACGCTCCGGACGAAAATAGGACAGGGAACCAAGAACGCGCCGCAGGTGAACTCCGAACTTCTTCAACTACGAACCAAGAACGAAGAACACGCCGCAGGCGCAACGCGCTCGAAGCGCGCAAAATGTCAACAGGCAAGAACTGACCCCTTCGACGGTAAAGCTCCGTGTCGGTGGAAGAGCGCTCCGCTGGGAGAATCTTGATGAGGATATATGGGTTGCCGATGCGGTCATGGGCCACTACCCGGCAGCACTTTCTCCAGTTGCTGCTTGATTGGCGGTGTCGCCCCCTTCCGCCTTCCGCTCTCAGGTCTCCGGTTTCATCCTTCATCCTTCGACCTTCATCCTTTTTCCTTCCTCCTGTCCCTCCCGAAAAATCCTGAAATCCTGTCAAAGCTCGGAATGCTGAAATTCTGTTAATTGACTCGCTTCGCTTACCCTTACGGGCTGCCTGTCGGCAGTCTGTCTCGGCCTTCGGCCTCGGCCCGTTAATCCTGTCAAAATTCCGGAATCCCTTCCTTGCCTTTAATTTAGATTGAAACTGACCCAATAAACCAATAATGTGATCCCGACCTCAATCGTCAAATCCACCTCCGAGAATCCATAATCCATCATCAAACACCACGCCCGATCTGCCCCCCAATAACCAATGACGAGCGACCAATAACGGCCTCATCCATAATCCATCATCCAACAACTGCGCCCCCGGCGCCTCTCCCCTCTGGCTCTTACATGAAAGCACGCTCAAGACTGTATTTGGAAACGACAATACCCAGTTATCTGGTGGCGCGCCCACGCAACGATTTGAGGCTTTCCGCAGATCAGGCGGCGACGGTGGATTGGTGGGAAAATGGTCGGGGGAGTTTCGAGATTTTCATCTCGGCAGTTGTTTTGAGGGAAATAGGCCGGGGTGAGCCAGAGATGGCCGCGAAGCGGCAGGCAATTGTTGAAGGGCTTCCCATTCTGGATCTCACAAATGAAGCAGAAATGCTTGCTGAGAAACTCCTCCGGGATTTGCTCCCCAAGAATGCCGCTGAGGATGCAGCGCATATTGCCATTGCAGCGGCCCATTCAATGGATTTTTTGCTCACATGGAATTGCCGGCACATCAACAACCGTTACACGATCAGGCGGATTGAGAAATGTTGCGCTGAAGTCGGTATGACCTGTCCCGTGATTGCAACTCCAGCCGAATTGATGTCAATTGAGCCATGAAGGAGAACTCCGTCCTTGAGGATATCCGCACGATCCGTGACCAGCACGCGCGGGAGTGCGGATACGACATTCACAAATTGTTTCAGGTGCTGCGCAAAGAGACTGAGAAACTCAAGACTCAAGGGTGGCTGGTCGTCCCTGCCCACCACCGCCACCCCTCTGCCCCCAACAACCAATGACGAGCGACCAATAACGGCTTCATCCCACATCCACCATCTAAAATCCAAAATCCCTCATCAAACACCACGCCCGCTCTGCCCCCCCCAATAACCAATGACGAGCGACCAATAACCAATCTTCCCCATCCAAAATCCAAAATCCATCATCCAAAATCCCCAAAGCGCCTCCCCTGATCGGGAGCGCTTTGAGCAAGGCCTGATCTCAGTTTTCTCCGAATTGGCCGACCTTTTTGGTAATCCGCGGTCGCACGGACAGGTTTACGGGATTCTCTTTAGTTCGCCAGTTCCACTCACGATGGAAGAAATCACCAACCGGATCGGGATCAGCATGGGTTCCGTGAGCATTGGGTTGAGGGCCTTGGAAGAGTTTGGCGCTGTGGAACGTCACGCAAACGGAAAATTCGGAGTTTATACCGCCAAGCTG
>JBAYTU010000119.1:0-8770 GCA_041675465.1 Terrimicrobiaceae bacterium
CCCGCACTTCATTTCTAATTTCAGATTTCCCAATTTCTAATTTTCTCCCATGCCCGTCATTACCACTGAAGGTCTTTCCAAGCGTTACCGCCTCGGGGTGATCAACCGCCGGTATCTTTACAAAGACATGCAAAGCTTCTTTGCACGATGCCTGGGACGTCCGGACCCCCACAGCGAGGTGGATGCGCGGGTGACTCATACCCGTGAGGGGATTATCTGGGCACTCGATGACGTCAATTTTGAAATCCGGGATGGAGATGTGGTGGGAGTCATCGGCCGGAATGGCTCGGGAAAGTCCACCCTCCTCAAAATCCTTTCGCGCATCACCAGTCCGACAAAAGGTACCGCCCGCATCAAAGGCCGGGTCGCCAGTTTGCTGGAAGTCGGGACAGGTTTTCATCAGGAGCTAACCGGACGTGACAACGTCTTTCTGAACGGGTCAATCCTTGGCATGCCAAAAGAAATGATCCGTGCAAAGTTCGATGAGATCGTTGCCTTCTCCGGCGTGGAGGAATATATTGACACGCCTGTAAAAAGGTACTCCAGCGGAATGCGTGTGCGACTCGCATTTGCGGTTGCTGCTCATCTGGAACCCGACATCCTGATCGTGGACGAGGTTCTGGCGGTGGGCGACAGCAGCTTCCAGCAGAAATGCCTGGGCCGGATGACCGAAGCGGCCCAGGAGGGACGCACGGTCCTTTTTGTCAGTCACAATGCTGCGGCAGTTGAGAACCTCTGCGTCCGGGGGATCGTGCTCGATCAGGGCAGGGGCGTATTCGAGGGAACGCAGACGCAGGCGCTCCAGTTCTACGCCGAGTGTTGTCACAGCGAGAGTGGTTCGCTGCGCGAACGCCGGGACCGCGGGGGGACGGGCGCGCTGCGAATCGCGGAGATCGATTTCCGCTCATTTGACGGACGGGTTCTGAAAAGCGTCTCGTCGGGCCAGGATGTGAACGTGTGCCTGCACTTCGAGAGCCACACTAATCGGACGTTTCCGACGCTGAACGCGCGGATCCACATCTCCAATCAATTCGACCTGCCGATCTTCATGCAGCACAACGGTCTCTCGGGCGATGCCTTCGGCCCCTTGCCGGCGACCGGCACCTTTGTCTGCCAAATTCCCCGCCTGCCGCTTCCGCCTGGCCGCTACCGGGTGAGCTTCTATGTTTCGTCGGGCTACTACCGCGGGGCCGACCAATTGGATTACATGATCCACGCGGTCGATATGAACGTAGACGGCGGCGATTTCTTCGGCACTGGCGAAGTGCCGCTGGCCGGCGAAGGAGTCTGCCTCGTCCCGGCCCGGTGGCGTCTGGAGGAATTGACGCTCGCCCGTTCCAACTCAGCCACGGATCCGTCATCAGTCCGCTAACGTTTGTTACTAGGTCGAATTTCCTGAAGATGAGAGGGCGGGCAGATCCCCCCGCCACCTCCCGCTGCACCGAGGGTTTGCGGCTTATTCTAATCCGCTTTCAAGATGAGACTAACCATGCTACTCAATCTGCATGGCAAGACCTCGTCACATCGGTCCAACTATCGTCCGCCGCGCGATGGAAATCGCCGCTACCACAACCTCGATTGACACACTACGACAGTGCCATCTTGGAATACCGCTTGCAACCTCGGACTGCCTCTGGCAAAATGCTGTTTAAGTTAAATGTACTTGAATAGTTACTAAGGATTTATGGAAGAAAAATACTTCAAACCATTCGCTCCCCTTCGCATCAAACAGTCGCAATTGAAAGATGTGCGCAGTGCTATTGCCGAGTATCAGGCAATGTCTGCGGAGTTGCTCGCCATGCCACAGGTGTACGTGAATAGTTGCCGGCTGTGCGGTGGCGAGCAGCGCACGGAGGAAATCACCGTCAACGGTTTTCTCTGGGCGTTGTGCGCCGACTGCCACCATTATTATAAAGTCCACATGCCGCCGCACGAGGACGTGCTGGCGTGGCTGAAGAAAAGTGCCCCAGTGGAGGTATATCTTCGCGAGGAGGACTTCCAGTACCGCCTCGACAACATCTCGCAACCGAAGATTGATTTCGTCAGCCGTTACCACGCCGGCCCTCCCGGACGCTGGCTCGATGTCGCCACCGGGCTGGCTGACATCCCTTATCGCCTGAAGCAGTGCGGATGGCAGGTGGACGCGACGGAGATCAACTCCGCATTCGCCGAGTTTGCCACGAAAAACTGGGGTATCACACCTCAGCAGAAGCCGCTGGAAGAGTATTACCGCGACTTTTTCGCCGCCGGTCAGGATCGGTTCGATGTCGTCAGTTGCTTCGGCTGTTTCGACCTACAGCCGAAGCCGCTGGATCATTTCAAGATTGCCAACTCCTTGCTCAAGCCGGGGGGCCTGCTGGGAATCAATCAGCCCAACCACGACTCGCTCGCCGGTGCGCTCGCCCGGCACAAACTCGGACGCTCCCTGCGCGCGTTCATTCCAGGTGACTACTCCTACTTTTCCCGCAAGTCGCTGGGCTGGGCACTCGATCACTCCGGATTTGAGATCGTCGGCATCTGGTGGCACGGCCTCGACATGCACGATCTGATCGTTCAGATCATTGACGGCGATCCCGCGTTTAAGGATTCTGATGCCTGCGCGCTACTCTATGAACGCTACGACGGATTGCAGAAGGTCCTCGATGAATCCCGCAAGTCGGATCTGCTCCTGATCGCGGCGCGCAAAGTGGCCGAGGTACAGCCCGATTAGTCGAGCTAACTGCAGGCTTTTACCGGAACATGTCCACCCCCCTGTTCAAGAGGCTGTTGACACGCCTTCGCGGGCCCGCGAAGGATTCGCTGACGCGCGAGTTCATCCATTTCCACCAACGGAAATGGCCGACGCACCCTAGGACCGACAAGGTTGTTCTGGTTGGTTTGTTCAGTTGGCGGCCGAGCATGTGCGCCTATAGTTATGCGGTCAATCATTTTGCCCGACGCAACGGCGCGCAGATCGAAGCGTATTCCTTCAGCCGCCGCGTGGATCCCGTCGTCGAGGCAATTTACCGTTCCTTCGGTGCGTCGCTGACGCTGCGATGGTCCTCAACGGTCCACCACGAGCCTCTGGCCCGGGAACTCGCGGCACAGGCTTTTGGCGGCCTGAAATCGAAGGATGACATCTTCCGCATCGGTTTTGGCGGAGTCGTTCTGGGCGACCTGATCTACGACAGCTACCTGCGCTATTTTTACGAGCCGACCGTGCGAATGGAAGACGCGCGGTTGCTGGAGACCATCGAGACGACCTTTCGCATCGCGATGGCTTGCGAAGAATACTTCACCTGCCACCGCGTCAAGACACTTCTGCCGTTTGATGCGCCTTACATCGAGTCGGGCGTCGTTCATCGCTTTGCCATTCGCCATGGCGTGCCGATTTATGCGCTGGAATACCAGCCCTTTACCTTGCACTCCATGGATACGGAGATGCGGCCGGGCGATCCTGCCGACCGCCGCAACTGGCCATCGAAGATCCCTCTCTACCGGCTTTCCCCGCAGGTGTTTGATGGGCTTAGCTGCGAGCGGCAACAGCACGCGCTGCAAACCGCGCGGGCAGCGCTGGCCGAGCGCTTCTCCGGCCAGATGGCGGCCAAGATTCAGGCGTCCTACGTAGCGCCGACCACTGCGCAGATGAATACCTTTGGCGCACCGAGCGAGGAGACCCTTTTCCCAGTCAATGACCGCAAGCGAATGCTCGTCCTTCTGCACGACTTCTGCGACGCGCCGAACATTTATCGCTGGGCACTCTTTCCTGACTTCGATGAGTGGACCGCGTTCCTTTTCGCACACGCCGCCGAGACCGATTTCGACTGGTATGCCAAGCCGCATCCGAACATCCACTACGATCGCCGGATGAATGATGCCAACGACCGCATCATCGCCCAGATCAAGCAGCGCTATCCGCACATCCATTTCCTCTGCCCGAGTGTTTCCAACCGCCAGATCCTCGCGGAGGGAATCGACGCGGTCTTCACCGTCTATGGCACGTGCGGCCATGAGTTTGCTTACCACGGCGTGCCCGTGATCAACGCGGGTGACAATCCTCACATCGAATATAACTTCAATTTCAACCCATGCACGCACGAGGAATATAAGCGTCTGATTCTGGGCGCCGACCGACTCCAGATCGACATTGACCGCAGGGACATCGAGAAGTTTTACTACACCTATCACTTTCACCCTTATGAGCTATCCAGCGGCGTTTCCATCCTGCCGGACGTCTGGATGAAGCTGCCGAATCTGCCTCATCTCGAGTCCTCCACGGAAGTCTTCCGCTACTTCATGGAAAACGATTCGCCCGAGCGCGACCGAAGGGTTGCGGACTATATCGACGCCTTCATGGCGGCCCAGGCACATGCGCCGCTGCCTTTCGTGCCAGCGCAACCGCAAGTTCATTCTCCACCCATCTGTAAACTATGAAATGGAATAACAGCGTCGTACTCATCACCGGAGGCACAGGTTCCTTTGGACGAGAATTTGCAAAAATTCTCCTGCAGGACCATCATCCTCAAAAGATCATCATTTTCAGCCGTGACGAGCTCAAGCAATTCGAAATGCGGCAGATTTTTTCGAGCACCCCCGAAACAATAATCCGATATTTTATCGGGGATATCCGCGACCGAGAGAGGCTGGAGAGGGCGTTGGAAGGCGTCGATACCGTCGTGCATGCCGCTGCCCTCAAGCAGATCCCTGCTGCGGAATACAACCCGTTCGAGTGCATCAAGACCAACGTCTTCGGAGCACAGAATGTGATCGATGCCGCCATCAACCAAGGAGTCAAGCGGCTCGTGGCGCTCAGCACGGACAAAGCCGCAGCACCGATCAATCTCTACGGGGCAACAAAACTTTGCTCAGACAAGTTGTTCGTTGCCGCCAACAACTACCGCGGACACCATGATATCAAGCTTTCGGTTGTCCGTTACGGGAATGTCTTGGGGAGTCGTGGCAGTGTTATTCCCTTCTTCTTGGAAAAAAGAAAGACAGGCGTTCTCCCGATAACAGATGAGCGCATGACACGTTTCAACATCACCCTCCAACAAGGGGTGGAACTGGTATTTCAGGCCCTCCGCGACATGTGGGGCGGCGAAATCTTCGTGCCAAAAATTCCCAGCTACCGGATCACCGACGTCGCAGAGGCGATCGGTCCCGAGTGCCGCCGCGAGATTATCGGGATCCGCCCCGGCGAGAAACTTCATGAGGAAATGATCACGGAAACCGACGGGATCAATGCCATCGAGTTTGAACAGCATTTCGTGATCCAACCTTCGATGCCCCTCTGGGAGGCCGAAGATTACTGCAAACATTTTGAAGGCAAGCCGTGTGAGTTTGGTTTCCGCTATAGCAGTGATTCCAATACGGAATGGCTGACGGTGGATGAGCTTCGCGAGTTGATCTTCAACCACGTGTAATTTCCCGGGAGGAATGCCTTCGCTGTCGTATTCCTCCCTCTCCGATATGATTCCCTACGGAAAACAGACGATCGGGGAAGACGACATCGCCGCCGTTGTCGAGGTTCTGCGGTCCGACTGGTTGACGACTGGTCCGAAGGTTGCCGAATTTGAGAGGAGCTTCGCGGAGTTTTGCGGTTGTTCTCACGCGGTGGCGGTGTCGAACGGGACAGCGGCGCTTCATGTTGCCATGGCGGCGGCGGGAGTCGGTCCCGGGGACGAGGTCATTGTGCCGGCGATCACGTTTGTTGCGACCGCCAATGCGGCCGTCTATCTGGGAGCCCGGCCGGTGTTTGCCGATGTAGATCCCGGGACGCTTCTCATCGATCCCGGCTCGATCGATCGGTTGATCACGCCCCGTACGAAATTGATTGTGGCTGTGGATTATTCCGGGCAGCCATGTGACTACTCCCGTTTGAGAGGGTGTGCCAGCGCACACGGCATTCCGCTTTTGGCCGATGCGTGCCATGCGCTGGGAGCCACCTACCGGCAAAGGCCCGTTGGATCGCTGGCGGATCTCAGCACGTTCAGTTTTCATCCCGTCAAGCCGCTGACTACCGGAGAGGGGGGGATGATCGTGACTTCCGATGGTGAATCCGCCCGGCGCATGCGGGTTTTCCGAAGCCATGGAATCACGACGGATTTCCGGCAACGGGAGTCTGCGGGATCGTGGGACTATGACATGGTTTCACTGGGTTATAATTTCCGGCTGCCCGACCTCTCCTGCGCGCTCGGCATCTCGCAACTCCGGAAGCTGCCTGCCTGGATCCGGCGAAGAAATCAAATTGCCGGTATCTACCATAAGGCATTTGCAGGGTCCGAAAATATCCGCCCCCTGGCCGCCTGCGACGACCGCACGCACGGATACCATCTCTTCGTCGTCCGGGTCTCCTGCGACCGCAGTCAGGCGTTCAAAAAGCTGAGGGAAGCCGGAATCGGTGTGAACGTGCACTACAAGCCGGTTTATCTCCATCCATTCTATCGGAACATGGGCTATGATGCGGGGCTTTGTCCGGTTGCGGAATCCGCTTTCGAGTCGCTGCTGACCCTGCCTGTTTATCCGCTCATGACCGATGCCGACGCCGCGGAAGTCATCGCGCAGGTATCGGAGGTTGTTGCCGCCACGGAATGACCGAACGCATTGCCATCATTCCCGCCCGCGGGGGAAGCAAAAGGATTCCGCGCAAGAACATCCGGCCGTTTGCCGGAAAGCCGGTGATCTGCCATGCCATCGAAGCGGCCATTGAAAGCGGGTGTTTCGATGAGGTCATGGTTTCCACGGATTGTCGAGAAATCGCATTGGTGGCGGAGCAGGCAGGTGCCAAGATCCCGTTTCTTCGAAGCGCGGAGACGAGCGGGGACCATTCCACAACAGTGGACGTGATCCGCGAAGTGATTGAGGCGTACGCGCACGTTGGCCGGGTTTTTGAATCCGGTTGCTGCATTTATCCCGTGACTCCATTTTTAAGGACCGAGCGGTTGCGTGAAGCCATGGGGCTTCTGGAAGGTCCGAATCCTCCCGAGACGGTGGTGGCGGCTTTACACTTTCCCCATCCGGTTCAGCGTGCTTTCACCATGGATGAGGGGAGAATCAAATGGCTCTTTCCGCAATACGCGCAGACCCGAACCCAGGATTTGACGCCGGCTTTTCACGACGCCGCCCAATTCTACGCATTTCAGACGCGCCCCATGCTTGCGAGAGGGGCTTTGATCGGCCCCGCATCCGCATCGATCTGTCTCCCGTTCGGGGAGGCACACGACATCGACACCCCTGAGGATTGGGCCGAGGCCGAGATGAAACACAGGCTGTTGCGGGAGGTAATCTGCGGATGAGCAGCGCGATCAGGCCCTTGGCGGTCTTCCGGGTGGATGCATCAAAGGCCCTGGGAGCAGGTCACGCCATGCGATGCGTGGCACTGGCCCAGGAATGGACCCGGCTCGGCGGGAAAGCTTGTTTCCTGATGGCTTCAACAATCGGATTTTTGGACGAAATTTTCTTGTCGGAAGGTTGGGAAATGGAGGTTGTTGGCGAACGCGATTCCGTGGCGGATGCGGAATTCACAGCCACTTTCGCTTCCGGGGTCAGCGCGGACTGGATTGTGCTCGACGGCTACGGCTTTGGATCCGGTTACGAGAAAGACCTGCGGACATCCGCGCCGGAAGTGGGCCTGCTCGTTGTGGATGACTCTCTGCGCGATACCCATGCGGATCTGTTTGTTGTTCCCTCGCATCCTGTCTCAAGGGAGAAATGGCCTAGAAGCTCCCGCCTTCTGGGGGGCTGGAAATACGCGCTTTTGAGGCAGGAGTTTCGTGAACCACGCCCGGCAGTTACCGGGACGGCTCCCACAGTATTGGTGGCGTTGGGAGGCACCGATCCCGCGAGACTGATCCCGGCGGTTTCCGGGCATCTCTCCGCCGTGGCGTCTCACCGGGGATGGAAGGTTGTTGCTGTTTCCACCGGTCCTCTTCCGGACGGTGTGGAGAGGGTGGTTCCCGGGAAGAACCTTTCCGCCCACCTTCGCGCGGCCACGGTTCTGGTTTGCTCGGCGAGCACGGTGGCTTTGGAAGCATGTGCCTGTGGAATTCCCCAGGTTTTGCTGATTGTTGCTGACAACCAGATTCCTGTTGCTGAAGCCTTGTGCTCCGCGGGAGCCGCTGTGCTGGCCAGGAGCCCGGAAAGGGTGGTCGATGAGGTCGAAAGAATTCTTGCCGGTGACGACCGGGAGAGGATGTCTGCGGTCGCCTCCTCGCTTGTGGACGGTCATGGGGCATGCCGTGTTGCAAATGCCATGATGGCTTGGAATCCTGATTTGCGGACCGTCGGGGCCGGGGATTCCGATTTGATCCGGGACTGGGCGAATGACCCCGAGGTCCGCGCCGCATCCTTTCAGCAGGGGGAAATTCCACATGATGTGCATGAGGCGTGGTTCCGACAGCGGCTGGGTGATCCGGCCTGCTGGATGCGCATTGCGGTTGACAAGGCCGGCCGCGATTTCGGCCTGCTACGGATTGAGGGCGGAGAGCAAGCCGTGCTTTCGATCTCGATCCAGAAATCCCATCGGGGCCTCGGTTTGGGGAAGAGATTGCTAAGCCGGGGATGCGCTTCCTTTTTCCGCGAATTTCCGAAACGAACGATTCAGGCGAAAGTCAAACCCGGACACGCCGCGTCGATCCAGGCATTCCGGGATGCCGGTTTTGCCATCGTAAAAGAACAGGACAATTGCGTAACCTTTCAGCTTGTCGGTCCATGAGTTGCCCATTGGAAATATCCGGCAGGAAAATCGGAGCCGGCTTTCCGTGTCTGGTCATCGCAGAACTGTCGGCCAACC
>JBAYTU010000120.1:0-8172 GCA_041675465.1 Terrimicrobiaceae bacterium
AAGCTTTCTTAATAGCCCTTTTTCGTAGCGAGGCTCGACTCTTTCTTGATTGATGTTTCGCGGCTCGGGTGACGCTCATTCATCGAATTTACACAACGCCACTACTTTTGCAACTGTCAATATTGACTTCCTCATTCTTGGTCATGTTCCGAACGGCAAGGAAAAGTCCGTCGCGATCATCCCAAGATTCTGGTTTGGGGGGAGAGACTGATCCGTGGAGGTCTTGGCAGCGAAGCGCTTTTATTTCACCTCCCCACTTCCGACAGCTTCCACCTTGTTTTCAAACGAAAGATCAGGGTGTCCTGTTGGCTTTTGTCCGAAAATCGTTTCCGGATTCAAACGGACGCTGATTTCCGGCCAGGCTTGGGTGAGGTCGTTGCCAAACCCCGGAAGGATCACGGTCGAGACCTTTTCCGGATTTTCCCCGGCAATTTCCCGCCAAAATTCCCCCCGTCCATCTTCGTCGTAGCCGGGCAGAAAGATCAGGATCGTGCGATAGGATTTCAGGATTTGTTCGACGGTCCCGGGAGAGATCCTTGGCGGCGCGAGGAAAACGGCATTCGGGGTTCCCGAAGGCGTTGCAATCTGTTCGCCCGCCGCCAGCGTCCACATGGAAGCAGGTTGAGCAGGAACCTTTCCCAAATTCACCAGCAGGTCGATGTTGGCATTTTCCATCAGCAGGCGAAGCCCCTTTCCATAGGATTCTCCCATGACCGATTCGTCCGGCTGGACGAAAACTTGAATCGAGGGTTTCTTTCGCCCTTGTATTTCCAGCACGCCGTTCCGAACCCGCAACGAATGGGCGTTTGCCAGTTGCAGAACCGTGCCTGTTCCCCACAGGACCGCCACAATGCCAAAGCCCAGGGACGCGGTCATTCCCAAGATGGCAGGCAGTCGGGGAAGCCCGCCTCCGCGTATCGTCAATCCCAGCAGGAGGCTGAAGCAGAGCAACGGAACCAACCAGATCCAGGCGGTTTCCATGGTCGTGCTGAAAAATCCGGCCACGGCAAAGGCGATCAACGAAGCCTGGCAGGCCACAACCGCATCGAAGTCGATTCCCGATGCCGCCCTCTTGGGCTGCAACATCAAAACCAGCGCAAAAAAAATGGCGAAGCCAACTCCCCCGACCACCAGCCCCCGTTCCGTGAGGAATGTCAGATAGCTGTTGACCATCGTGCGATAACCTCCGGTGGCATCCAACGGCTGGAGCCAGTTCATGTAGAAAGCGCCCGAGTTTCCGGCCCCCACCCCCCACGGCGCGATGGCCAGCATTTCCAGCCCGCCCTTCCACAGCGTCAATCGGTTCAAGGCCGAGGCATCCGGTTCGAGCACCGTTTCGGCCGTGCGCGACAGGACGCCGGTTGACATGGCCGCCGCGCCACAAAGCACGATCAGCAAAATCACTGTGGGAATGCGCCTCCGCCACTCCCCGAAGGTTCGGAAGCCGATCCACAGAAAGGCCGCGCAGGCTGCCAGCAAACCGCTGCGCGAGACGGTGAGTCCCAGAGCTCCCCAACCGGCGACCAACAGGATTGCGCTCCATGATTTCCAGGCCAATCGGATGGGAGAAGACGACGGGGTCCACAATTTGCCGGCAAGCCAGAGGAATGGCAGCAGCGAGGCCGCCAGTGCGGCTGCGTGGTTCGGGTTGTCGAACCCGAAGTTCCATCGCAGTTGATCGTCGTAGAAGTAATCCATAATCAGTTTCCGGGATCTCCCCACAGCTTGGCAATGGGCTCATCCGGCAAAAAAAACAGGGATTCCTCCGGGATCTGTTGCCCGGACTCCTTGGGAAAATATAAATAATCCCGCCGGTCGCCGAGGAATGGGTGATGGCCCTCACCATTGTAGGCGGAAGGTTCCCCGGTGACTTTCGGGGTGCCGAGTTTCTCTTTGGTTTCATCGTCCATGTGGGCCAGAAAGGCCGCGCAAAATTCGTTTGCCGGTGGGTAATCCTCATGAACCATGCCGATGTAGGTTTTGAACAATGGCCTTGCGCCCCGGGCTTTCAGCTTTTCCACAAATGCGATGCTCTCGGGCATGATCTGGTCCGACTCTCCCACCGTCACGGCCCATGCCACCCGATTGGCGGTCGGGCCCGGATCGTCAAACCAGCCGCTCGAATTGACCGCCACGGCCTCGATGCGGTCCGGACACCAGAGCGCCAGGCGATGGGCGATTTGCGCCCCGCCGGAAAGCCCCTGAACAAAAAGCCGCTGGTCATCGACGGGGTATTTTTTCGCGATCTCCGCCACCGCATCAAGGACAGCCTTGCCGCTCCAACGCTCGGGGTAATAAAAAGCCTTGCTCCTGTCGCGGCTGTCTTTCTTGAAATCGACATTCAAGCTGGGCGAAGCGATAAACCAGCCGCGTTTGTCCGCCAATTGAACGAGTTGGGAGTTTCTTCCAATTGCCCTGTAGCCTTTTTCCGGGACAAAGGGAAAAATAAGTAGCAGGCGACGCCTGCCCCCGTCGCCTGGAGAAAAGCCGGAAGGCGGACGCACATAGAACGGAACTTCGGGATTCTCTGCCGACAAGGTCTTCACCGTGATCACATCGATCCCCGCGGGGATCACCTCCGGAGTGGCCGCGGGCTTGGGGGTTGGCTTCGGGGTTCGTCTGGGAGTTGGTCTGGGGATTGGTTTTTGTATCGCCTCGCTGAGAGCCGGCATCGAAAGCAAGGCAACGATCAGGCAGAGAACACGAAAAGCCACCCCCCCCGCCCGCAGCCTCCCACCGACACGGGGTTGGATTGGGGAGCGCACGCGCCCCGCGTGCCGGGGGCGGCACCTCGCCGCCCCCGTTCTTTGACCTGGGTATTTACTTGGCTCTACAGCCTTCCTCCCCTGCGCGCGAAATCGATTTTCGAGGGGTGCCGCCACAAAATGTGGGCGTGTGCTGAGCCAAGTAAATACCCGCATTCTTTGATGGTGCCGGAGAACCACGCAGGCGTGCCCCCCGCTTCGATGCGTTTCCCCCGGGGGCCTTTCCAAACGGTATTCCACGGCTATCGTCCGGTTCATTCCCAATGTGTCTGATACCCCGAAGCTTGCTTCGGCTTGGTTGCTGGAGGGACGACCGCCGTGTCGTCCGTGGATAGCAACGGACCGGACAGCGCCGGTCCGTCCATATGCCTCGGGATTCTTTCCTTTCACGGTTTTCCCTCCCAAACCGCCGCGATCTCGCGCGAGGGAAGAACCACCCGGCAGATGGCGGGAGGCTCTTCCCCGGCGGCGCAATGACGGTACGTTTGCGCATCTCCCACCACCGGCGAGTCCGGTTCCCCGCGGAGATAATGCGCAAGAAAGACACGGGCCATCCTCGTGACTTCCTCGGTCAGCTCATGTCCTGTTCCGGGATAGGATCGCCAAATCCACGGACATCCCAAAACGAGTCCCTTTTGCGCAAAGGCCAGCGACGCGTTCAGGCGCGGGTCGTCCTCCCCGCACAGGATCAGCGCGGGAACTGTCTTCAGCCGCTCGTCGGGAAAATCCCACCAACCCGCGGAATAGGCCACGAAAGCCCCCACCCGGTCCGGTCGCCACAAGGCGAAGCGATGCGCAAAATGCGCGCCGGCCGAAAATCCGAAAACAAAGATTTTGTCCATCCGGATCGGCACCCTCCGTTGCAGTTCTTCGAGCGCATCCAGGACGGCCTTCCCACTCCAGATTCCGGGATAATAATAACCGCTCCGCTCCCGGATCTCACGGAGGTTTGTCCGAAAAGTCGGCGCCAGCAAAACCGCTCCTTCGCGGTCTGCAAAATCCGTCCATTCCCGCGAATCCAGAAACTCGCCGCCTTTCCCGTTGCAGCCCGGCACAAGAAGAAGCACGGGATGTCCGGACGGCAGTCCATCCGGCACATAGACCTCGAAGCAAACCACCGGATTCAGCGGCGATTCCGCCGGAACCGAAAGGCGAAACCTCTCCGCCGCCACGGACACCTCGCAGAGGAAGAGGAGGATCAATGGCCACAAAAAACCGTCACGGAAACCCACAAAAATGCCCAACCATCGCCCCGAAGGCAGGGCAAACGCATGAAAATCCATTGCCCTTGAGAGCAGGGAACAGCCACCGCGCGAGGCTCTTTTGCTGGGGAGCATACGCGTCCCGCGTGTCCGGGTTGGCGTCCCGCCGACACGATTTTCCGGCGGGGACGCCGGAAACCACACCCGAGACGGGTATGCTCCCCGGAAGGATGCGGTTCGCCCGCGCATTTTCATGCGGTCGCCTGCCGGGTGAAGGGAAGCTCCCTCCATAACCCGCTGTCTGCCGGTTATCAATCTGCGAAAATCGTTCATCTGCGGATAGCTCATTGCACCTTGGCCGTCTCCGCGAAGACAATCGCGGTCCTCTCGAAGCGCACCTCCCAGCCGACCTGCCGCGCCAGCTCATGCAAAACGACAAGGGCGCTCACCTCCTGCAAATCCAATGTCACCGTTCTGGACAATTTGCTCCGCTCGCCCTGAAAAACAAAATTCGGCGGCTGCTCGCCGAATGCCTTGGCCACGCGTTGCCGGTAGTATTCCAGGGTTTCCGCCAGTCCGGTATCCTTCACCGAAAACGAATTCAGGCGCTGGGCCGTCAGCCGGGCCTGCCATTTCCCGATCGCCGCGTCCCGCTTTCGAATCATGGCCAAGGTCTCAAAATATCGTTCGCATTCCCGAACCATCGGAGTCAATTTCTCCGGGGCGGAAAGATGCTCCTTGGAGGCCTGGTAAAGCGCGTAGCAATCCGAAAACAGGCGCTCCGCCTCGGCGTGATTCTTCATCCGGTATTGCGCGTGCGCCTCCTGGAAAAGGTTCCGGATTTCATCCGCCAAAGCCCGCTCCGCCCCGGCAATCTTTGCCGCGGCGTCCGGGCTTTCACCGCTTTCCAGCGCCTTTACACAATTTGCCGTCCAAAGAAAACCGGATGCGACGGCCAGGACCCCCAAAGCTTTTCTCGAAACTTTTCGACACGACTCCCACCGCCCGGTGACAACCTGTCTACTCATCCCTTGCTGGTTGTTGATTCTATAGGGCATTGGCCCACTTTTATCGTTTCGACCGACAATTCCTGGAATCTTGTGATGACGGGAGCAGAACCTTCGGCGCGGACGGATGCCAAGGATAGTGGCATTAACAGGCTGTATTTCAAAATCGTATTCCTGATCATTGTTCAAAGGCGGTGATTTCGCCTATTCGATGAGTCCCCGCAATTCCCGGAGACGTTTCTCGAGCTTCATGCGGGAACGGATTTTCAGCTTGGAGAAGATCTTTTCCAGATACTTCTCGACGTTGCGCTTGGAGAGGGAAAGGCGGGTTGCAATTTCCTGGTTTTTTTCCCCTTGCACGACCCAATGGGCGATTTCCGCTTCTTTTCGATTCAAGCCGAGCAAGAGAAGATCGGTCTTGGAACAGGCCTTCTCTCTCTCCCTCGAGCGTTCCTCGGAATAGCGCGAGAACCCCTCCCTGATGGCATCTATTAGTTCTCCAATCGCAAACGGTTTTTCCAAGTACCGGAAGACGTCCTGGTTTATGGCGGAGATGGCGCTCACTTTGGTGCCGTATCCGGTGAGGATAATGATCTTTTGAGAGCGGTTTCTTTCATGGAGTGCCGGAAGAATTTCCAGGCCGGATTCCCCGTTGAGGTTCAGATCGAGTGTGACCACGGGGAACTCATCCCTTTCAACCTGGAGCAGGGTTTCCTCCATCGAGGCGGCAAATCGAACATCGTATTCCTCCGAGAAGCACAATTCGAAGAACCTGTGGACATGCTCGTCATCGTCGATGACCAAAAACCGCTTTTTGGTTGTGGGAAGCATGGGTTGTGCCGTGAGGATTGGTCGCTTGAGCTTGGTTGTCACTCCTTTATTTAAAGTAAGAAGTTCGGCTTCATATTAGGAATTCATCGTGTTGTTTCTTCCAGCGCCACCTGGGTCAGCCCGTGCATTTGGGCACTTGCACGCATGCACGGACCCCGCGGGTTTCATTGTGGCTCTCGCTTCAGTATTTTCTTTTGGTATATTTTGATTCCAAATAGTTCCACGCCGTCTTTGTCGTAGATGGCGGGAATACTCTCTCCTTTGAACGCTCCGGTTGTCAGATTTATGGCACCGCCTATCATTCCATTCTTTTGATCGACGATCCAGATAATTGATCCATCCGAACTCATCAGAAGTTCAACATTTTCGTATCCAGAGTGTCCCGCACCAAATTGGAACAGATGCTTGCGTTCTCCACGCTCCCACAGTTCCAGGTTTTTCCAATGATCACTGAATAAAAAGTCGGGCGGGGAGTGATAAAAAACAACAGTCTCACCATTCGGCAGTTTCCAATAAATTTTCGGGCGGTCTTTTTCCCGACAAGAAGTCAGGGCTGCTATAGACAGAGAGGCAACCGCAATAAATAGGAAATACCCCTTCATTCATTAAAAGTAATGTTAAATGTTCCTGTGGTATTATACATCCCCGCGTAATTATTCTCTTGCAGACGAGCAAATGCAGCAACTGCCTCAATGGGCGAGTTTATATCAAAGTTGTATAAATCCTCAAATGTGAAACTTGCCACGGTAGACCATTTATTGTTTTGATCCCATGTAAACTCTCCAGTGACGTTAAATGACAATTGACCATAAGAGAAATGAAGATCGCTGATCCCGCCGTAAGTAACAAGACTTGTGTTATCATAAGGCGAACTCTGACCAACTCCACCTACCAAGCCGGTAAAATATGCCTTGTTAAAAATGCTCGTGAAAGCTGATGCTGATTTCAAGGCATTTATTTCCCCCGAGGGTGCAGTTTCATTATCCCCATAGGATAAAGAGTGGTTAGCGCGACGTAAGGACATACCAAATCCTGCCAAAGAAAAGAGATCTTTTGCCAATCCGACTGTGGCAAAATCATTAACGGCATCCTGTTCGGAATACAGGCCGAAGGGATCGCAACCGGCAGTTGGGATTGGTGCATAAAACTGATTATTCGCCCCATCCGGAAACCCACTGGGATCCATAGTGGTCCAGCGATTCAACTCGGGATCGTAGTTCCGATACTTGAACGTGTAGGATACTGTATCGGAATCATACGGTTTTCCGGTGTAGAAATACTCCGCCGGCTGGACTCCCATTCCCGGCAGGGATTTCTGCTCCGCATGGGCTGCGAGCGGCAGCATCGCGGTGGCAAGGATGCCTGCGACGAGCGCGGCAAGACGGTTTCGTTTTCTGCATGCGCATTTCTCTGCGCTGATTTTTTGTTTTTTCATGGTGTTTATCTTTTTGCGCCACCCAGGCCGCCAGGCCGGTCCGTGCATGTTTATGCACTTGCACGCATGCACGGACCATTTCGACTTTTTCCCCTTGTCAGTTCAGTTCGTAACATTCGATCAACGAAACGATATCCAGAACACTATTCCGAGAACGATCCAGATCACGGCAATCCCGCCTAAAACAATTAAAATATATTTAAGCACTTTATTCATACCATTCCCCTGTCGCTGTGTTATCATCCCCTGCGACAAATTCACTGTAGAGTTGCCCTAGCAGCATAATTTTTTTCCAAACCTGTACCTGCTGATCGACCTGCCACCGTTTCCATTGGACGCCACCCTCCATCTTTGTCTCCATATTCGAGTTATCAATGATTTTGGCTTCTGCTAGTACGCCGACGCCAATTTTGACACCAGCTATTTCCATTTCAAGTCCCACACCTGTCCATCCAGCAAACCCAGGCTGATCATTGATCGAAGTTCCATCTCTTTCATGACCATGCTCAAAACTCCACAGGAATGCTCCGCTCCAAGTTGCTACGTTTAGGTCTATATTGATGGTTTTAGACTCCAAGCCCTGAAGGTCATACCCGGAAGTTGGAATAGGACAATAAGCTGAAGAGTTCGCCCCGTCCGGAAACCCGCTGGGATCCGCCGTGGTCCAGCGATTCAACTCGGGATCGTAGTTCCGATACTTGAACGTATAGGATTCTGTATCGGAGTCATATGGCTTGCCGGTGAAGAAATACTCCGCCGGCTGGACTCCCATTCCCGGCAGGGAATCTTCTTTTTCCGCCGCCGGAAGCGCCGTTGCTCCCGCTAAGATTGCCGCCGCAACGGCGATAAGTTTTCCGAGTCGTTTCCCGCAGGCGGAGAGGCCTGCGCCGATTTTGCGCTTTTTCATCATGTTGTCTTTTTTTTGCGTCACC
>JBAYTU010000121.1:0-8110 GCA_041675465.1 Terrimicrobiaceae bacterium
AGGGCGAACCTCCGTGTGAGCCCATTTATTACGGCTCAGACGGAGCTTCGCCCTCCCTCGCATTATCGACAGGTCGTCGAACCTCTCCCCTCTCATTTCTTCCCTTACGCGCGGATCTGGGCACCACCAGTCGGTGACGCTTTCCAAGCTCAACGACATCCTCAAGCGCCTGAAAGCCCGTTTGCCCGATGTCTTCGGCGGCTTGAAGTGACGGCGTCGGCCCGCTTCAGCTCAGAAGAGGATCCCCGCCGGGGTCGCTCTGATAATCGAACGCGATCCGGTTGGTGGTATTCGGGGTGATCACCTCGTCGACAAACCGGACATGCGCCGGGTCGTGCGTGTAGGAGGCGAGCTTTTCCACGGAATCCAGCTCGACCAGCAGGAAGAGCGACCAATCCGCCCCAGGATCAATCCGGTGCCCGCACCGCAGCCCCCGGACGACGGGAATCTTGAGCAGCCGGATCCGGGTCTCGCGGAGCATCCATTCGATCTTCTCCGAACCAACCTCCGGCCTGAGGTTGAAGAGGACCACGTGCTCGATCATCCGGGTCTATCTCGACCAATCCAGCGCGCCTTTTTTGATCGCGTAGATGTAGCCGACCATCAGGATGATCACGAAGCTGAGCATGCTCCAGAGGATGACATTCCCGAACTGGGCGATGAAGTCCTTGAAGACGACCGCCCACGGATACATAAAGACGATTTCGATGTCGAAAAGGATGAAGAGCATCGCCACCAGGTAAAATTTGACGCTGAACCTGGGCTGGGGGCCGGGGGCCGGGGTGATCCCGCACTCGTAGGCGGTGTCCTTGGTGGGGTTGTTCGTGCCCGCGCGCCCAAGGATCAGGTTGGCAAGAAGCGCCACCGTGGCAAACCCCACCGCCACGATCACATGCAGCAGAACCGGAACGTAATCTTCAATCATGCCCGCCGTATCTAGCACCAGATCCGGCGTCGCGCGAGGAGGAAATTTTCGAATGGAAACAGTGCCGCGCGGGTCGTTTCCTTCGCCAAAAATCCCTACAAATCCGCCGTGTCGTTGAATATCGAGACATCCTCGACGGCGACGAGTGTGTCCAATCCGGCAGCCGCATCGAAGGTTTCGACGAAGTCCGCCGATTTTGTCAGGTGCGATCCGGTTCCGGGATCGTCGAGATTGAGGAAGAAGCCGACCGCGAGCACGGCGAGGGCCCCGGCCCCGAGCCAGCGCAGAAGAAACGGCTGGACCAGCGGGCGGGCGGAATCCCGGCGGATTTCACGCAGGATGTTGCGTGAAAAAAACGGCGACACGGGAACCGGGCGGGCTTTGCCAAGCAGGTCCCAGAGCGCGTCTTTGTCCCAGTCTTCGTTCATGGCACAGGATGGAACACGATCGGGGCCGACAAGTTGCGCGAAACCTGCTACAATTCCTGGGCTTCGAGGAATCCCTCGAGCTGGCGGATGCGGGTCGGATGGCGCATCTTCCGCAGGGCCTTCGCCTCGATTTGGCGGATGCGTTCGCGGGTGACTTTGAACTGGCGTCCGACTTCTTCGAGGGTGCGGCTGTAGCCGTCCACGAGTCCGAATCGCTGTTCGAGAACCTGGCGCTCGCGCTCGGTGAGGGTCTCGAGGACGTCCTTGATTTTGTCCTTGAGGAGCACGATCGCCGCCATGTCGGCGGGGTTTTCCGCGCCTTTGTCCTCGATGAAATCCCCGAAGCTCGTGTCGTCGCTGTCTCCGACCGGGGCCTGAAGCGAGATCGGTTGCTGCGCCATCTTCAAGACGGCGCGCACGCGTTCGACCGGCAGTTGGATTTCGTCCGAGATCTCCTCGGGGGACGGTTCGCGACCGTATTCCTGGACGAGCTGCTTCTGGACGCGGATCAGCTTGTTGATCGTTTCGATCATGTGGACCGGGATTCGGATCGTGCGGGCCTGGTCGGCGATCGAGCGGGTGATCGCCTGGCGGATCCACCAGGTCGCGTAGGTCGAGAATTTGTAGCCGCGGCGGTATTCGAATTTTTCCACCGCCTTCATGAGCCCCATGTTGCCCTCCTGGATCAGGTCCAGGAACGAGAGCCCGCGGTTCGTGTATTTTTTGGCGATCGAGATGACGAGGCGCAGGTTGGCCTCCACCATCTCGGTCTTCGCCTTGAGCGCCTTCCGGTGCCACTGCTTAAGGTCTTGGTGGAGCGAGGCGAGCTCGTCGGGCGTCAGCCAGAAACGCTTCTGCATTTCCTTGATCTCGTGGGAAAAATGTTTCCGGTGTTTCGAGCTCGGGTCCCTGGCGTGTTTCTTGTGTTCGTGCTGGAGGTTTTGGAGGGCACGGAGGTTCTCGTCGGCGAGCAGGACGAAATCCTCGATCACCTTCTGCTTGAAGAAAAATTTCGGGTAAAGTTTCTGGAGGTTTTGGAGGACGCGTTCGAAGCTTTTGAGGTTCGCGGGCGATGGCGCGGTGGCGGTGAGCTTGGCACCGTAAATTTTGGCGACCGAATCCGCCTGGCGTTTGACCTGCTGGCAGAGGCGTGGGAGCGCCTTCATGTAGCGCTCGCGGCTTTCGATCTTTTTGTCGAGGATCACCCGGTCGAACCGCTCGCGCTGGTCGATGAGTTTCTGGGCAAGATCCAAATGGGCCCGGGCGATGAACCCGAAACGATACAGTGTCTCCTGGACTTTCAGCTCCGCGTCCTCGATCCGCTTCGAAATCTCGACCTCCTGCTCGCGGGTGAGCAACGGGACCTGGCCCATCTGCTTGAGATACATCCGGACCGGGTCGTCGAGGATGTCGAGTTTGGAGTCGCTTTTTTCCTCCTTTTCCTCTTCCTCCTCGCTGTCTTTCGTGCGGACGTCCTTGATGCGGTCCACGTCGGAGGCATCGATGATTTCTATTTCCACCGCACGGAGCTGGCCGATGACCGACTCGATGGCCTCGGGTTCGTTGACCCCCTCGGGAAGATGCTCGTCGAGGTCGTCGAACGTGACGTAGCCCTGTTCCTTCGCGAGCTTGATCAGCTCCCGGACCTTTTCCTGGATGGCTTTCTGAAGCTCCTGTGCGGTCGGGGGGACGACCGGCTGGGGCGGAAGGGAAACTTTCGGCTTTTTCTTCTCCGGGGCCCCTTTGGTTTCAACCTTGGGGGGCTTTTCCTTCGAAGGGTGGGTTTTTTCCGTGTGTTTGAGAATCTTGGGCGTCTTCGCGGCGGGCTTTTTCGCCTTCGCCACGGCAGGAGACTTTCCGGGCGGATTCTTCGTGGCCTTCCCGTGAGCGGCTTTTTTTATTGCCTTCGGTTTCGATACCAATTGGACTTGGCGTTTGGACGGTTTGGTTTTGGTTTTCAAGCAGCTTTCCCGGTAGTCCTTATCACTGAAAGGGCCGAGAAACATCCTCCACACGGATTTTCAGGTCAAGGATAAGTTTTTGTATTTTCATCCTCTCCTCTGCCGGGAGCCCGGGTTGGGCGAGCCGGTTTTTCAGTCCTTCAACCTCCTGGAGCCATTTTTGAGCTTTCAAACCGGCCCAAGTTTCCATCGCTTTGCGCAACGGGTCCGCCATTGGCCGTGCCAGATCGAGGCCTGAAAACGCCCTCTCCTCGATGCCTCCGAGCGTGCCCAGAAACCGGGTCGCCGCCGCAGGGTCTCCATCCGGATACCCGGCCCGGGCGATCCGGTCCAACAGTCCGCCCTGGGGGTCGAGTTCCCCGGCCGCCCCCTTTTCCCTCAACCATTCACGGACCTCCGAACTGATCAGCGCCAGGTGGCAAAGCATCTTGATTCCCGGCGAGAGGACGAGCTTTTCCGTGACGGCTGCAGGGGAGGGTTCGGGGCTCTCCTGTTTTGGCGGGGCCTTCATGGCGGCGCGGATGGCTGCATGCGGAAGCGCCAGCCGTGTCGCCAGACGGCCGAGGACCGATTCCCGGAGGGCGGCGTCCTGGACCAGTGCCAGCGGGGGACCAAGACGGCGGACCAGGCGCGCCTTTCCGGACGGATCACCGAGCTCGCCGGATGACTCCGCCTGGTCGGTGGCGTGGTCGAAAAAGTCCTTGGCCCGGGCCACGGCCTCCAGAAATGCGCCCGCGCCACTGCGGCGGATGAGGGAATCCGGATCCTCTCCCTTAGGAAGCTCGACCACCTTGACCGCGAGCCCCTGCCCGAGCAGGGCCGGAAGCGAGCGCGAGGCCGCCTGCTGCCCGGCCGTGTCGGAATCGAAGCAAAGGAGCACCGTCTCGACAAACCGGCGCAGGAGTCTCGCCTGATCACCGGTGAACGCGGTGCCCTGCGGCGCAATGACGTTGCGGATGCCCGCTTCGAACGCGGAAATCAAATCCAGCTGCCCCTCGCAGACGATCGCGGCATTCTGTTCGATCAGGTCCCGCTTCGTCTTGTCGAGCCCGTAGAGGACGCGACCCTTGGTGAACAGCGGCGTCTCCGGCGAGTTGACGTATTTGGCTGTTTTTGCCTCCGGGTCCAGGACCCGCCCGCTGAAGGCCACGACCTCGCCGTAGTCGTTGCGGATCGGGAACATCACACGATCCCGGAACCGGCTGTAGAGGTTGTCCGCATCGCCTTCCTCTTTTGAAGAGGCCAGACCGCTCCGGAAGATTTCCTGTTGGGAAAATTTTTTCTCCCTCAGGAAAGCCAGCAGCGCATCCCAGGAGTCCGGGGCGTATCCCAGTTGCCACGAACGGGCGATCTCCCCGTTGATGCCCCGGGATTTGAGGTAGTTCCGCGCCACGCCGCCATCCGGCGACTTGAGCAGGTTGTGGTGGAACCAACCCGCCGCCTCCGCGTGGAGCGCCAGAAGCCGTTCCCGAAGCCCCCGCTGTTTGTCGTCCCCGCCCGCATCTTCGAGGATCGGCACCCCCGCCCGCTGCGCGAGTTTTCTCACGGCCGAAGGGAAATCGACGTGCTCGTAATCCATGACGAACCGCAGCACTCCGCCTCCCGCCCCGCATCCGAAGCAGTGGTAGGATTGGCGGGCGGGGTTGACGAGAAAGGATGGGGATTTTTCGCGGTGGAACGGGCACAGCGCCCGCAGGGCCGTGCCGGCGCGCTTGAGGGGGAAATACGACCCGATGACCTCGACAATATCATTTGCCTCCGCCACCCGCTGGATTGTCTCTTCGGATATCAGTCCCACGGGCGGAAATTACCTTGCGGCCCGGACCAGCGCGAGGGAGATTCCACCTCGCCATGCGATTTCTTCTACCGGCCCTCATCGCCATTGCGGCCCTGCCGCTGCGGGCGGCGGAACCAGCGATCGCGAAAGGGGCGGTCGTCGTGTTGCCGGTCGAGGGGGTGGTTTCCGAAGCGCAGTTTTTCTTCCTGCGGAGGGCGCTGAAAAAAGCGGAGTCCGCCGGGGCCTCGGCATTGATCCTCGACATGGACACTCCCGGCGGGGCGCTCAAGGCGACCGAGCAGATCGTGCAGATGCTGATGAAGAGCCCGGTGCCGGTTTACACCTATGTCGATCCGAACGCCGGCTCCGCAGGTGCCCTGATCGCGCTGGGGACGAAGAAGGTGTTCATGGCACCGATCAGCGCGATCGGCGCGGCGGCCCCGGTCGTGAGTTCCGGCGAAGAAATCCCCGCCACCATGAACGCCAAGATCGTGTCCTACTATTCCGGGTATTTCCGCAGCGTGGCCGAGCGCAACGGCTACCATCCCGAGCTGGTGGACGGTTTCATGAACCTCGACAAGGAGGTCAGGGTGGGCGACCAGGTCATCAACCCCAAGGGTGCGCTCCTCACCCTCAGCGCGCAGGAGGCCGTGAAGGTCGTCGGGGACCGTCCGCTCCTGGCTTCGGGAATCGCCAGGGACATCAAAGAGGTCTGCAAGGAGGCGGGGGTGGACCCGGAAGCAGTCGTGAAAATCCAACCCTCAGGCTTCGAAATCCTCGCGCAATGGATCACGATGCTCGCCCCCGTTCTGCTGCTGGGCGGAATCATCGGGGCCTACATCGAATTCAAGTCCCCCGGGTTCGGCGTTGCGGGGATCCTGTCCGCCGTCTGCTTCCTGCTCTTTTTTGCAGGCCACTACATCGCCGGTCTGACCGGCCTCGAAGTGGCGGCGGTCTTTGCCGTCGGGCTGCTGCTGGTGCTCACGGAACTTCTGTTTTTTCCCGGCGTCACGGTCGTGGCGGCCCTTGGGGCGATGCTCATGGCCGGGGCCTTGTTCTTTGCCATGGTGGATTTCTACCCCGCCCAGCCGCTGGATTTTTCTTTCGATCTGCTGGCGCGCCCGATGCTCAACCTGTCGATTTCCATCGTCGCCTCGGTCTTCATGATCGCGGTCCTCGCCCGTTTCCTCCCGGACCTCCCGGTCTTCCGCCGGTTGTTCCTGTCCGCCCAATCGATCTCAGGCCCCTCCTTCCCCTCTGTCGAGGGTGCCGAGACAAGGCCGACCCTCTCGATCGGCGACACGGGAACCGCCCGCTCGATCCTCCGCCCTTCCGGAAAAGCCCTGTTTGGGGACCTGCTGGTCGACGTGATGGCCCAGGGGCAATTTGTCGAGGAGGGAACCCCTGTCCGGATTCTCTCCATCTCGGGCGACGCCGTCGTGGTCGAGCGCGCATGATGCCAGGCTGCAGCACAGCGCGCCAAGAAGGAGTGCCTGGGAGATTGTTTTCATTTTTGGAGTTCCGTTTATTGTCTGGTGAGTGTTCCCGCTCCCCTGAGGCCGCGCGATACCGCTTGAATGTCAATTCACGCGCTGTATGATGTCTCTATGGTTACTCTCTCTGTAACAAATGCCCGCAAAAACCTTGGCTCATGGGTCAAGAAAGCCGTGAATGGAGAGGATGTCGCCATTCTGCTTGGCGACCATGTCGTTGCCCTGCGCCCGGTGGAGGTCGTCCCCAAGGAATACGCCGAACGCGAATACCAACTGGCAACGGGGGAGGTCCGTGTGATCTCAAATAATCTTCATGGAAAAGCAAACAAGGCGCGTCGCGAAGGTCGCTCCCGCGAGTTTACCGGAGACATCGAAACCACTCTGCAGGGTTGAAATTGCGCCGGACCTGCTCGCTCAACTCCGCGCATTGCCAAAAGAAAAGCGGGCCGCTGTCGGAATGGCCATCGAATCCGTTTGCCGGACTTGGGGTCGACCCCACGGGCATACCGGCACTGGCATCCGAGATCTTGGTCATGGACTTTACGAGTGCCGCACGGGGCTCGATCGTCGCCTGCTGTTTCAACCCATCGAGGGCATTCTGTATTTTCACTTTCTCGGCAACCACGACGAGGTTCAAAGATTTCTCCGCAGCAACCGCTGACACTTACTCCCCAAGGGTGGGTTGTGAATGGTCCGGAAAAATATACTACGGCTCACACGGAGGTTCGCCCTCCCATGACGGAGGTTCGCCCTCCCGGCGTCGAGTTCCCGCTGTAAATGCCAGGCAAACCATCCGTCGTAGCGCGACTGTAATTCCGGGCGCATCCAGTCATTTTCCGCCAGCTTTCCCCGACACAAGGACGATCCGCAGTGACATTCCATGGTCCAGTAACTCCGGCTCTCGGGGTTGCTGTGCATGACCATCGCGTAATCGTAACAAACCTCCCGCCCAAACATCCGCTTTTGCAGAATCGTCCCGCAATCGTGACACCGGGAGGGCGAACCTCCGTGTGAGCCGTGATATTTTGGTTCGGACGGAGCCTCACCCTCCCCGGGACAGCACTTGATGGACCATCTTCTCACGCTGGACCGGCGCGATTTCGGCGGACTGATCGGTGGCACGTTTTACAACCTTCCGGTGATGACGCCCGGCATGTTTGTTGAGTGGTATCGGACGCGCTGACAACGGTGGCATTCTCATTTCCCTCCTCCCGGGGGCGTTCATGTGCCCGGCTTCATCACGAAGAGGATCATGCAAAAATTGATGAACCCGAATTTCTCAGAACCTGTGAAATAAGTCAGCATTTAATGTGGGCTGGGTTGGCGAGGGGTAATCTTTGCCTCGCCCTCGCCGGATGCCCAAGGCCCGTCACTGATCGTGATGTCACTCAAGCCACTGCCCGCTCCCATCGAACACCCCATACCTGAGTCGCTCCCCAACCGCTTTCACATCTTTGAGGTAATGGTGGGAATCGAGAAAATCGCGCGCCTGTTGGTTTTCCAACGCTCCTTCCAGCGGGCGCACG
>JBAYTU010000122.1:0-7753 GCA_041675465.1 Terrimicrobiaceae bacterium
GTTATGTTTCGCGATCTGGTTCCTTGTCGCCCGGCCCTGCCGGTATTGGTTTGTCTGGAGAGTGAGCTCCTGCATTCTTTTTCCGAGTCGTGCCGTCTCCGCCTGAGCCTTGACCCGCAGAGCCCGTGCATCCGCGAGATTCGCCAGGAGATACTCCTCGGTATTGGCGTAGTCGGCTTTTTTCCGTGCAACCCTTTTGCCCCATTCCTTGCCTTTCCCGTATCCGATCATCCCGCCGGCCACGGCCATGGGCATCACGAGCGCCGCGACACGTTGGACCTGTCTTTCATCACGGGTCAGGACGGCGACCAATGCCGTGAGCCCCACGCCGGCGGTGAGCCCGATGACTGTTCCCGCCGCCGCTCCGATGATGCTCCCCTGCCTCACGGTGCTCCGCTGATCCGCCTCCCTTTTCTGCTGGGGAGTCATCGTGGATTGCTTCGTCGAAGCGCAACCGATCAGGCAAAAAATCGTCCAGAAGGCGACGAGCGTCTTAAAGACGCGCCCGGCAGGCCGGAGCGTGGGGGAAAGACTGCCCGCGTCTCCGCGCGGGGCCGGGCATGCATTGGGTTTCATAAGCAAAGCTCATACTAACCCTGTCATGGGTGGGTCAATAGAAAAGGTAAACCATCCGCGAAAATTCTCTATCGTTCGAGGGGTGAGTTTGAAACCGGTCAACAAGCGGCTGCGTGAATTGCGGTTGTCGCTGGGGCTTTCGCAGGAGGCGATTGGCGCGCAGGGGTTTGTTTCGACTCCCGGCTGGGTGAAGATCGAGAGCGGGGCCAGGCAGCCGGGCGATGCGCTTTTGGAAAAACTCGTGGCCTGGCTGGAAAAGGACGGCTACCTCGCGAAGGCGGAAGGGGACAAGATGCTGGAGGAGCTGCTTTCGCTCAAATACATGACCCACCTGTCGCCGTTCATCCGGCGGCTGGCGCGTGATTACCATGAGGCGCTCGCTCCGCTGGCCCTGCTGCGTGTCGCCGAGGAGCCCGCAGTTCCGCGCAAAAAACCCTGACACCGGGAGGGGAGGGTGAGGCTCCGTCCGAACCCATATATTACGGCTCACACGGAGGTTCGCCCTCCCTGAACGGAGCCTCGCCCTCCCATCGTTGGCGCGACGCGGGAATCAAGTGCCCACATCAGGATTGACCGCGCCGGGAACGTCGCAGAGAAAAGGTGCCTGATGAAACGCAAGAAGCCCGCCAAAAAGCCCCGCTCCGCCGGCCCCTCACTTCCCCCTCCGACCGACTGGCGGACGACCGATGCCGACGAGCTGGCGAAACGGAGGCTCCGGGCGCGCGAGGAAAAATTCCGGATCACGAACCTCGACCCGGCCCATCCCATTTTCTCGAATTTCGAGGTCAAATCGCCGAGCGGGATGACCTACCGGGCGGAAATCCGCGACGTGGCGTCGCGCCAGTTTTCCTGCACCTGCACGGATTTCCGCATCAACGGGCTCGGGACGTGCAAGCACATCGAGGCGATTCTCCTCCAACTTGCCCGCCGCCATCGCGCGGAGTTCAAGGGAGCTGAACGGATTGCGTCCGCGCGTTTGGACATCGTGCCCGATGCCGCAGCCGGGCGTCTCCGCGTCGAACGCAACCTCGCGAAGCTGCCTGCGAGCCTCCGCGTCGCGTTCGATGAAAACGGGCTCCAGCACGCGGAGTTCGAGCCCGCCGTGCTCACGGACGAGATCCGGGCCTCGCGAAGCGGCTCCATCCGGCTCTCGCAGGATGTCGCACCGTGGCTGGAGGCGCTGGAGCGCAAACGCGACCGGGTCCTCAGTCGGCGTGACTACGAGGCGGGGGTCGCGGATGGCAGCCAGCCGGAGCATGTCACCCACAGCCCGCTTTTCCCCTACCAGCGCGAGGGCATGCTGCATCTTGCGTTCACCGAGCGGGCGCTCCTCGCCGACGAGATGGGTCTCGGAAAAACCATCCAGGCCATCGCCGCCTGCGCGCTGCTCCACCACCTCGGCAAGGCGCGCCGCGTGCTGATCGTCACCCCGGCCTCGCTGAAGGCCGAGTGGGAGGAGCAAATCAAAAAATTCACCGACCTCCCGCTGCGGCTTGTCTTCGGCGGACGCACGATCCGCTCGCAGATCTACTCCGACCCGGACGCCCCGTTTTTCACGATTGCAAACTACGAGCAGATCGTCGCCGACAGCCTCGACATCAACGCCCGGCTGCGGCCGGACATCGTGATCCTCGACGAGGCCCAGCGGATCAAGAACTGGTCCACGAAGACCGCCCAGGCGGTCAAGCGCCTCGAGAGCCGCTACGCGTTCGTGCTCACCGGCACCCCGATCGAGAACCGGATTGACGAGCTCCGCTCGATCGTGGACTTCCTCGATCCCGGCATCTTCGGCCCGCTCTTCCGTTTCAACCGCGAATACTACAAACTCGACGACCGGGGACGTCCGTCGGACTACAACAACCTCGACAAGCTCCGCGAGCGGGTGCGCCCGATCCTGCTTCGGCGCCGCAAGGCGGAGGTCGAGACCGAGCTGCCCGACCGCACGGACAAAAACCATTTCGTCGCGCTCACGCCCGCGATGCGCGACGAATACAACGGACTCCAGAAGCAGGTCGCCGAGCTGATCAACAAGTCCAAACGCCGCCCGCTCACCCCGAAGGAGCAGGACCTCCTCATGATCCTCCTCAACATGATGCGCATGGTCTGCGACTCGCCGGGGATCATGAAGAACAACCCGTCCCGCGACTGCCCGAAGCTCGACGAGCTCGCCCGCGTCCTCGACGAATGCCTCTCGGATCCCGACGTCAAGGTCATCGTCTTTTCCGAGTGGACCGGCATGCTCGAGCGCGTGCGCGAGTGGGCGGACAAAACCGGCACCGGCTTCGCGTGGCACACCGGCAGCGTCCCGCAAAAACAGCGCCGCGCCGAGATCCTCGCGTTCCGTCAGGACCCGGACTGCCGGCTGTTCCTGAGCACCGACTCCGGCGGCGTCGGCCTGAATTTGCAGAATGCCAGCGTCGTCATCAATTGCGACCTTCCTTGGAATCCCGCGAAACTCGAACAGCGGATCGCCCGCGCGTGGCGGAAAAACCAGATCCGCCCGGTCACGGTCGTCAACCTCATCGCCGAAAATACCATCGAGCACGGGATGCTCGCCTCGTTGTCCCAGAAGATGGAACTCGCGCAGGGCGTGCTCGACGGCACCGGTGACCTCGGCGCGATCAAACTCAAGAGCGGACGCCAGGCCTTCCTGAAGCGCCTCTCGCAGATCATGGCCGCCGTCCCGACCGAAGGGACCACCGCCAAGGCCCCGCCATCCGACCCCGCCGCGCATTTTGCCTCCCGCGCGAAGGCCGCGCTCGGCAACCGTCTGGCGCAATGCGAGGAGACATGGGTTCCCGGCTCGCCGACCCCTGTCCTGATGGCCGTGTTGCAGGACAGCGCGGGGGCCGACCGACCGCAGGTCGAGGAGATGTTCCGCGAAACCCCGTGGCGCGGCGACAAGCCGGTCCTCCAAATCCTCGACGCCACCACCTGGCAGGCGCTCGAAAACCTCGCCGCCGCAGGGATGATCAGCATCCACACCCGCGCCACCCGTCCGCTTCTCCCCACCGACGGCCAACACCTCCGGCCTCCGCTCGCCCCGGAACAACTCGCCCGCATCGAATCCCTCCGCGCCCTCGCCGCCAAAAAGCGCCGCGCCGCCAAGGCCCTGCTCGCCGAGGAGCTCACCGAAGAAGCGGAAACCCTCGACAAATCCGCCAGGGATGCCGACGCGGAGGCCGACACCATCCTGACATCGGGAGGGTGAGGCTCCGCCCGAACCAAAATATCACGGCTCACACGGAGGTTCGCCTTCCCCCCTTTGACGCGGGGAAGCAGGGCGGGCCCTTACTTGCTCAGAAGATCCCGGATTTCCTCCAGCAGCAGCTCGGACTTCGTGGGAGGAGCCGGGGCGGCGGGGGGGGCGGGCACCACGCGCTTGATTTTGTTGACGGC
The DNA here is from genome assembly GCA_041675465.1 of Terrimicrobiaceae bacterium. Classification (GTDB taxonomy): domain Bacteria; phylum Verrucomicrobiota; class Verrucomicrobiia; order Chthoniobacterales; family Terrimicrobiaceae; genus QYQL01. The sequence goes on from JBAYTU010000122.1 coordinate 3,976, forward strand.
CTTGACAAGCGCGAACACGCAAGCCGCCACGATCAAAAATTCGATGACCGTGTTGAGAAAGGCCCCGTAGCCGATGACCGGTGCCCCTTTTGACTTGGCGTCCGCGAGAGACGGGTAAGCGACGCCGTTGAGGCAGATGAAGAGGTCGTTGAAATTGATCCCCTTCATCAGCGCCCCGATGGGAGGCATGATGACATCGTTCACAAGGCTGCTGACGATTTTCCCGAAGGCTCCGCCGACGATGACGCCGACGGCGAGGTCGACCACGTTGCCGCGGGAGATGAACTCCCGGAATTCCTGCGCGATTTTCATGGGGATTTGGGGACGGCCGCCACACATTCGATTTCGACATCGAACCCGAGAAGCTGGGCTCCGACGGTTGCCCGGGCCGGCGGAAAATCGCCGAAGCACCCCGCGTAAACCCCGTTCATTTCCCGGAAGGTCTCCGGGGTCAGGCTCGAAAGGTAAACCCGGCAGCTCACCACATCGGAAAACGAAGCGCCGGTGGCGGCGAGAACTTTTTTGATGTTTTCCAAAACCAGCGCGGTCTGTTCGGAGATCGTGCCCCGTTCGATTTTGCCGGTCGCGGGATTGAACGGCGTCATGCCGGACACGAACACGAACCGCCCTTCGGCGACCACGCCGAGCGAATATGGACCGATGGCCTGCGGCCCGTCGGGAACGCTGGTGACAAGGGTTTTCATGGCCCCGATCCAACCTGAGCGGGCCCCGCGACTCAAGCAGAAGATTTCCGTTCCCCCTGTTTGCAGCGATGCGCCCCGGAGGAGGTCGCCCTCCTCCGGCAGCGGGACCGGCCGCTCAGCCCAGCGCGATTTTGCGCGGCTTGCCGGCTTCCGTCCTGGTTTGGCTGACGGTGATTTTCCGGGGCTTCGCCTCGTCGGCTTTGTGCAGGACAACTGTCAAAATGCCGTCCATTTGTCTCATTTATCGCGACAATAAAAATGAAATTATTGAGCCATTTAGACACTTTTAGAAATCCAACACTTGCATGACCGGGAGACATCTTCTTTACTGCACAGCCCATGTCGTCCGCATCCGGATTTTCACGTAAAACCCCCTTCCCCGCCACGCTCGCGACGAACCGCTTGCTCACGGCGGAAGGTTCGGGCAAGGAGACACGCCATTTCGAGATCTCGATCGAGGGGTCGGGGTTGAGATATGAGGTTGGAGACTCGTTGGGGGTCATTCCTTCCAACCCCCCGGAACTGGTGGAGTTGATCGAGGGCGAGCTGGGGTTCACCGGGGCCGAGGAGGTGGCGACGGCGGACGGGCATCCGGTCCCTCTGCGGGAAGCTCTCCTGAAACATTTCGTCGTTACCGAACCGTCGAAACACCTGCTCCACGCGGTGTCGAAAAAGGACACCTCCGGGGAGTTTCTCGCGACGCTTCTCGATCCGGCGGCCGCTGCGGATCTGGCGAATTTTCTTTGGGGGCGCGACATTCTGGACGTGCTTCAGGAATTCACGGCGGCAAAATTCACGCCGGAGGAATTTGTCAAGACCCTGCGCAAACTCCAGCCGAGGCTGTATTCCATCGCCTCCTCGCAGAAGGCGGTCGGCGAGTCGGTGCACCTGACCGTGGGGGTTGTGAGATACGGGGTGGAACACAGCCCGCGGGAGCGCAGCGGGGTCTGTTCAACCTTCCTGGCGGAACGCGCGGAAGGCATCCCGGTTTTCGTTCACAGCGCGAAATATTTCCGGATGCCGGAAAACCCGGAAGCCCCGGTCATCATGGTGGGCCCGGGCACCGGCGTGGCTCCGTTTCGAGCCTTCGTGCAGGAGCGGCAGGCAACCGGCGCGGGGGGGCCGATGTGGCTGTTCTTCGGGGAACAGCATGCCGCGACGGATTTCCTCTACGGCGGGGAGTGGGCCGCGGCGCTCGGGGCGGGGACCCTGACCAAGTTGTCGACCGCGTTTTCCAGGGACCAGGCAAACAAAATTTACGTCCAGCACCGCATGCTCGAAGAAGGGGCGGAGCTGTTTGACTGGCTTCAGCGCGGGGCGTATTTCTACGTCTGCGGCGATGCCGCCCGGATGGCGAAGGATGTCGATGCCGCTTTGCACCGGATCGTGGAGCAAAACGGAGGCATGACGGCGGAGCAGGCGAAGGAATACGTGGATTCGATGAAGGACGGGAAGCGCTACCGGAAGGATGTCTACTGATGTGCCCTCTTCGCATCCCCGCCGCTGGAGCCGCATGAAAAACCCCTTCCGGCACGTCCATTTCCTGGGTATCTGCGGGACGGCGATGGGTTCGGTCGCGGCCGCCATGCATGACCGGGGATTCACGGTCACGGGGCAGGACGACAAGGTCTATCCGCCCATGTCCACATTCCTGGCCTCGAAGGGGGTGCCGATCACCCCGGGATTCCGCCCGGAGGACATTCCCGCAGCCGACGTCATCGTGATCGGCAATGCCATGACCCGCGGGAACCCCGCCGTGGAAGCGGTCCTCAACCGCAAGCTTTTCTACCTCTCGCTCCCGGAGATCCTCAAACAGTTTTTCCTGCGCGGACGGCACAACATCGTGGTCGCCGGCACGCACGGCAAGACCACGACAACCTCCCTGCTCGCCTGGATCTTCGAATCCGCCGGGCGGAAGCCGGGGTATTTGATCGGCGGCATCCCCGCCAATCTCGGCCAGGGGGCCTGCCTCCGCGAATCGAAACATTTCATCATCGAGGGGGACGAGTATGACACGGCGTTTTTCGACAAGCGGTCGAAGTTCGTCCACTACCTGCCCGAGCTGGTGGTCGTGAACAACGTCGAGTTCGACCACGCCGACATCTACCGCGACCTCGACGAAATCAAAACCAGCTTCCGGCGCATGCTGAACATCGTCCCTTCCGAAGGCATGGTGCTCCTGAACGGCGACGACCCGAATTGCCTCGACATTGCGAAGACGTGCCCGGCTCCGGTCGTCGAGGTCGGGTTCTCGGAGAACGCGGGCAACCAGATCCGCCATGTCGCCCACGGAAAAGACGGCTCCTCGTTCGATCTGTTCGGGGAGAGGTTCGAGATCCCGATGTCCGGGGATTTCAACGTCCGCAACGCCGCGATGGCGGCCTCCGCGGCGCATTACTACGGGATCTCCCCGTCCGAAATCCGCCGAGCCCTCGCGTCGTTCCTCGGCATCAAGCGCCGCCAGGAAGTGCGCGGGACCGTGCGCGGCATCACCGTCATCGATGATTTCGGCCACCATCCGACCGCGATCCGCGAAACCCTGGCTGGGCTCCGCGCAAAATACGGCAAAGCGCGGATCTGGGCGATTTTCGAGCCCCGTTCGAACACGACCCGGCGGGCGGTCTTCCAGAACCAGCTTCCGCCCGCGTTCGAAGAAGCGGACGGCGTCTTCATCGCCGGCGTTGCCCGGCTCGACCAGCTTCCCGAGAACGAACGCCTGGATCCCGGGCGCGTGGTGGCCGACATTGCGGCGTCAGGAAAGCCGGCATTCCACGAGCCGACGGCGGACGCCATCGTCGCCCGCCTCGGCCCCCTGGCCGTGCCCGGGGACATCGTCGCCGTCTTTTCCAACGGCGGCTTCGACGGCATCCACCAAAAGCTTCTCGACCGGCTCTCCCAAATCCGCGGGTAAGGGAAGAAATGAGAGGGGAGCGGATCGACGACCTGTCGACAACGCGAGGGAGGGCGAAGCTCCGTCCTGGGAGGGCGAAGCTCCGTCTGAGCCGTAATAAATGGGCTCACACACCACCGGCAGCCGGGAGGCTGCGGGGAAGCCTGCCGCAGGCAGCCCGTCA
>JBAYTU010000123.1:0-7726 GCA_041675465.1 Terrimicrobiaceae bacterium
GAAAGAAGGGGCAGAGAGCAGGAGTCAGCAGATTCGCGCGGGGCTTGAGATCGGGATTTCCGGGCCTCCGCAGCGGCAAAAGCGATGGCTCTGGAATGGCGGCCGCTGCGGTTGCGCATCAAGAGTCGGGAGTGAAGAAGGCGGGGAGTTCGGGCTGCCGGTGGTGTGTGAGCCCATTTATTACGGCTCAGACGGAGCTTCGCCCTCCCTCGCGTTATCGACATGTCGTCGATCCGCTCCCCTTTCATTTCTTCCCTTACGCGGATTTGGGTGAACCCTCGTCGCTCGTCGCTCCGGAGAATCAGTTTGCCTTGGATTTCTAGAAATGCATAGTATGCTGCCCCGTGGAATCGGCATGGACATGGCCCGACTTTTTCCCAAATGTTTTCTGTGGTTTCTTCATGCCTGCAGGCTGCCGGGTTGCAAGCTTGGATGTCGGCCACAGAAATAAGCGGTTAATTTTACACAGTAGCGCGATTAGCTCAGTGGTAGAGCGCCTGCTTCACACGCAGGAAGTCGCAGGTTCGAACCCTGCATCGCGCACCAGTTTTGTTGACCCCGAAAGCGCCATGTCGCGGGAGGCTCAACAGGAGTTGGTCCGGCAAGGAATGGCGAGGTTGTATCAGACCACAGGTCATGGTGAAGCCAAAGCTGTTCGGTGCTGACACGAATTTCCTCATGGACTTGGCCGACGAAAAGGACGCGGCTTGATCATCTTGGGAAATCGGCAAACAACGGGGACACAGTTTTCTCATTCTCCCGGTAGTCGCCGGGGAACTGTTCTACCTTTCGGAAAACGGACAATCGAAGGAAAATGCCCTGCACCCGCCTGCGGGTGAGAGCGATTGATTTGCTTGCCCATCCGGGCCGCAACAGACAGAAAGAGGTCATGCGCCGACTGATCCTGATGCTCGCGGTCCTGTGCCCCCCCCTGATCCGCGCGGAACTCCCTCCCTCCGCCTACGAACGGATGCAGGCGGCGGCGACGGAATTTGTGGAGATCGAGGTCCTTCGCGTGGACGTCGGGCCGGGCGACGCCCCCGGCCGCCAGGACATCCACCTCCTGGCACTCGTCGACAAAGTCACACGCGCGGCGAACGTGAAGGAGAACGATCTGATCAAGATCAACTACACCGTTACGGGCCGCGAAAAGGGTTGGATGGGGCCGGGGGAAATCCCGGTCCTCGAAGAAAAGGCCAGGACGCTGGCCTACCTCGTCAAGGACCAGACGACGGGCGAGTTTCACCCCGCAGCCGGGGCGATGAGCTTCCGCAATTTCTGACCATGCCCAGCCTTGCCGAACGCTCCGCGCGCGGCCGCCAGGTGCTCGTTGCCGGGGTGGCGGTGAACTCGTTGCTCGCCCTCCTGAAACTCGGGGTCGGCTGGCTGGGAAATTCCAGCGCCCTCGTGGCCGACGGGTTGGAATCCACGCTGGACGTGCTCAGCTCGGCGATGATCTGGGGAGCCCTGAAGTATGCCGAGCGCCCCCCCGACTCCGGGCATCCCTACGGCCACGGGAAAATGGAATCCCTCGCCGGCGCGGGAGGGGCCATTTTGCTGCTGGTGGCGGGCGTTCTCGTTGCCACGAGCAGCCTCGGGGAAGTCCTCGGCGGAGGCTTGAACCGCCCGGCTCCGGCACCCTTCACGCTCGCCGTGCTGGTCGCCGTGGTCGTCGTGAAGGAGGGCCTCTTCCACCTGGCGAGCCGCCGCGGACGGGAAGTCTCGAGCAGCGCGGTCCAGTCCGACGCCTGGCACCACAGGTCCGACGCGATCACCTCGTTGGCGGCGGCGATCGGCATCACGGTCTGCCTGACCGGCGGCCCGGCGTGGGTCAGCGCGGACAACTGGGCCGCCCTCTTCTCGTGCGCGATCATCGCCTTCAACGGGTTGAGGATGCTCAAAGTCTCGCTGGGCGAGCTTCTCGACCAGCAGGCTCCCGACGAGGTGATCGAAGCGATCATGGGCGCGGCCCGTTCGGTCGAGGGCGTGGACAATGTCGAAAAGTGCCGCGTGAGAAAAAGCGGTCTCAGCCTGATCGCCGACATCCATGTCCGGGTGCGCGGCGACGTGACCGTGACCGACGGGCATTCCACCGCCCACCGCGTGAAGGACGCTCTCATGGGCGGGGATTTCCACCTCCTCGACGTGACCGTGCACATCGAACCCACCTGACCCTGCGGGCGGCCATGAAATGCGGGATGGGGGCCATGCCCGGGCGCGGCGCGAAAACGGAGGGCTGCGGATCCGGCTTGCCGGGCCGGGGGGGTATTTGAGACAAACCGAGGGAACATGAATGTCCGGCTTCTCGCACCCGAGCTCAGACCGATCGCGGACAAGGTCCGTTCCGGCGGGCGGATTTCCGATGCGGATGCCCTGGTCCTCTACGCCAGCCGGGATCTCAACGGGATCGGCCAGGTGGCGAACGTGGTGAGGGAACGGATCAACGGCAACGTCGCCACCTTCATCCACAACCGCTACATCAACTACTCGAATCTCTGCCTGCTTTCCTGCCAGTTCTGCGCGTTCGGGGCGAAAAAGCGGGAGGGGCACGCCTTCGAGATGGCGGTTCCGGAAATCGTTGCCGCGGCCCGCGACGCCCTGCGGCTGGGGATCACCGAAATCCACATGGTCGGAGGGCTCCATCCGACGCTCCCCGGGCAATGGTATCTGGATTTGCTCCGTGGCCTCCGGGCGCTGGACCCCGGTTTGGTCATCAAAGCCTTCACTGCGGTGGAAATCCGACACCTCGCCGACCGGGTTTTCAAAATGCCGCTCCGCGAGACGCTCCTCCTCCTGAAAGAAAACGGGCTCGGCGCGATCACCGGAGGCGGGGCGGAAATCTTCGACCAGGAAATCCGCGACAAGATTTGCAAAGGCAAGGAGACTGCCGGGGAGTGGGCGGAAGTCCACCGCACATGGCACGGGCTCGGCGAACGCAGCACCTGCACGATGCTCTACGGGCATATTGAAACCGACGCCCACCGCGTGGACCACTTGCGGCGGCTGAGGGAGCTCCAGGACGAGACCGGGGGGTTCACGGGATTTATCCCCTTCGCGTTCGAGCCCGATGGGGCCCGTCCCTCCCTCAAAGGGATCCCCCATGCGACCGCCCACGAGGAGCTGAGGAACCTCGCCATCAGCCGCATCTATCTCGACAACATCGACCACATCACCGGCTATTGGATCAGCCTGGGGCTCCCGGTCGCCCAGGTCTCCCTGAATTTCGGCGTCGACGACCTCCACGGCACGATCATCGAAGAAAAAATCTTCCACATGGCGGGAGCCCGCACCCCCCAGCAGCAGACCGCCGCCAACCTGGAAAAGGCGATCCGGGCGGCGGGACGGATCCCGATGCAGCGGGACAGCTATTACCGGCGGATCGCCGACACGCATTCCGCCGGACTTGCCGCGTGAGGGGGCCGCGTCTCGGTTGCGTGCCCTACTTGAACGCGCGGCCCCTCATCCACGGCCTCGAGGCCGAGCTGGAGGTTCCCTCAACACTCTCCCGGCGATTCCTTGCGGGCGACTTTGACGCGGCACTCATTCCGGTCTACGAAATCCTCCGCCTCCCGAACCCGAGAATTGCCGACGGTTTTGGCATTGTCTCGGTGGGCGAGGTGCGCAGTGTCGTCGTGGCGCATCGTCTTCCGCTGGAGCAAACACCGGAGATCGTCCTGGATCCGTCCTCGAGAACGTCGGTCCACCTGCTCGAAATCCTCCTCGCGGACCACCTGAAAGTTTCCGTGCGCCTGGTCGAAAAGTCGGACGACCCGCGGGCCGCCCGGCTGATCATCGGCGACCCCGCGCTCCGGTTTCAAGAGCGCATGGACCCCGCGTGGCGGATCTTCGACCTCGGACGGTGTTGGCGCGAGTGGACCGGGCTCCCGTTTGTCTTTGCCGCCTGGGCTCTGGCGGAGGGCGCCCCGACCGGAACCGCCGATCTGCTCAGAAAGGCCGCGCGCGACGGACTCGCCGCCCGCCCGCTCATCGCCGCCAAGGAACCCGACCCGGACGCCTCGCTCGACTACCTCACACGTTCAATCCATTTTCCGATTGGGCCGGACGAGCGGGCCGGGATCGACGCGTTCCGGCGCCGCCTGGTTTCCCACAGCCTCCTCCCCAGGGAGGCCGGCGTTCCGGTTTACGTGTGAGCCGCGCGGGAAAACGGTCTTCCTCCCGCCCGTCCCGGGAGGGCGAGGCTCCGCCCGAGCCGAAATCTCCTGGGGTTCGCCCCCCCCATTTTTTCCTTTTCGAGATAGTGCCCGGATGCAACGAAAATGTCGCAATTCTTTCCTTGCCAGAACCGTCCGCAAACGGATGGATAAGCGCGTGAGACTTTCCGACCTCAGATCACATTTTTCCCCTAGCAGCCTGTCGGACTGAAAAACGAGCGGCAAAAGTCGCTGTTTCGTGATTTTTTTGGTTAGGCGATCACTTCTTGAGTTTGCGGAGCCGGGGAAGCGAGCCGAAGCGGAAGGCTGTTGGATTTTTGCCCGGCGACGCCATTGGCTGAGGGCATTTTTCTCCCATCACACAGTTGGACGGTATCGCGTTCAATGCGGGCACGCTGCTTGTTCAAACCGGGACCGCCATCAGCAACGATATCGTGCTCAATGGCGGTGCCCTTGCTCAAACCTTCGGTATTGGCGCGAGCTTGGCCGATGCGATCACCGCCACCAGCGATCTTGGCGGAATGCAGCCCGTCAGGGCATGACCTGCTGGGAAGCGGGCATGGCAAAAAGGTTCGCCCTCCCGTCGTTGGCGTTACCCGCGGATTTGGGTGGTTCTCACGGCGGTTGTGAAATCTGCGGAGTTGGAATAAAGTGCCACCGCTTTGCCCACCTTCCACTTCCCCAGCAAGAAGCCGCCTTCTGGAATCCGCCCGCACATCGAGGCGGCATTCGTGGGTCTCGTCGTTTTCATCACGGCGATGGTCGGCATTTCCTTTCTGGCGACGGAGTCGCTCTCGATCCAGAAGGAAACCGTCAGGGGCGACCTGCTGAGGATGGCGCGAGCGGCGGCGGGCTTCGTGGACGGCGATCTGCACGTGAAGCTGACCGCGCCCTCCCAGCAAGGCGGAGCGGACTATTTGCGGGCTTTGGAGCCTCTTGTGAAATTCCATCGGGGGGTTCCGGAAATCGCCTACCTTTACACCCTCATCGAAAAAGATGGGAAGTTCCATTTTGTCCTGGATACCGCCACGGCCGCCGACCGCCTGGGGTTCGACCGCAAGATGGAAGCCTCGGGCCTCATGGAGCCTTACAAAAGCAATTCGCCCGAGGAAGACCGCGAGGAAATGGACGCGCTCCGCCGGGGGGCCGTCTTCGTCAGCAAAGAACCGTTCAGCGACGAGTTCGGCACCTTCCTGACCGCGTTGGCACCGGTCAAAACGAGCGATGGACGCCCCGTCGCCGCCGTCGGTTTGGATCTGGACATTTCCGATTATGTCCAGCGTCTGGGCTGGATCCGCAGGGCCACCGCCCTCGCGGGCGCGTTCGTCTTCCTGGCGTCCGTTGTCGTGGGGGTCACGGTCTTCCGCTTCAGGAGCCGCCTGGGGAGGCAGGAGGCGGCCGGGCTGCTCGTCCATTCGGAAAAGCTGGCCGTCGTGGAGCAGAACAGGCGCCTGGTGAGTGCTCTCGGCCAGATCGTTTACCACTACGACGTGGGGGCGAAGCGCGTGGAGTGGCGCGGGGAGTGCGAGGCGATCCTGGGATACCCCCCGGACCAAATGCCGGGGGGGCCGGACTCCTGGGAACCCCGGATCCACCCCAAAGACAGGGCCGCGCTGGATGCTTGGACAAATGCCAAAAGCGGGCGCGAAACCTCCCTGATCCGTGAATACCGTTGCCTCCACAAGGACGGCCATCCGGTGTGGGTGCTGGATCGCGCGGTGCTGACCCGCGACAACGGCGGGCGGCTGACTTTTGTCGACGGGGTGCTGCTCGATATCTCCGCGCAGAAAGCCGTCGAGGCCGACCTGATCGCCGCCCGCGATGCCGCCGAGGCCGCCGGGCGGACGAAGACGGATTTCCTCGCCGTCATGAGCCACGAGATCCGCACCCCGATGAACGGCGTCATCGGCTGCGCCAACCTTCTGCTCGAAACCCCCATCAACGCCGAGCAGCGCGAGTATCTGGACACGATCCGCAAATGCGGCGATTCCCTCCTCCATTTGATCAGCGACATCCTGGACTTCTCGAAAATGGAATCGGACAAGCTGGTCCTTGAAGAGCGTCCGTTCTCGCTGAGGAACTGCGTGGAAGAAGTTCTGGAGCTATACGGGCTCATGGCTGCGGAAAAAAACATCGAGCTGCTGGCGCGGTTCGAGAACCGGGATCTGGACTGGATTTGCGGCGACGAGGTCCGCTTCCGCCAGATCCTCGTCAACCTGGTCGGCAACGCCCTGAAATTCACCATGCGCGGGGAAGTGGTTGTCACGCTGAGCCGCAAGCCGTGGCTGCCGGGGGGAAATGCGCTCATGCTCTCGGTGAAGGACACCGGCATCGGGATTCCCGAGCACAAGCAGCAGGGGATTTTCCTCCCCTTCAGCCAGGCGGATTCCTCCACCACGAGGCGGTTCGGGGGGACTGGGCTGGGGTTGGCGATCTGCGGGCGGCTGGCGACTTTGATGGGCGGGGCCATCACGGTGCACAGCGAGGAGCAGAAAGGTGCCGAGTTCGTCGTGCTGGTTCCCCTCGCCGATTTTTTGGAGAAGAACCCCCCTGTCGATCCGGGGTTGTTCCAGGGCAGGTCGCTCCTTCTCGTGGACGACAACCATTCTTTCCGGACGGCGATGCGGGATTGGCTGGAGGCATCGGGCATGCGGGTCGCCACGGCGGGGGACATCGCTTCGTTGAAGGCGTGCTGGGATTCCGGCACGCCGCCGGACCTGCTGCTTGTGGACGGGGGCCTGCCGCCTCCGGTCCTGGAAGAAATCGCCCGTCTTCTCTCCGGTGCCTGCGGATCGACGCCCCCGAAAGTTGTCGAGATGGCCATCCCGTCGGTCGCCCGTAAAGAAAATTTTCCTGGCCTGGCAATCGCGGGGACCCTCGCCAAGCCGATCCGCCTGACGGCACTTTCCGGCCTGCTTCAAAAGCTGTTGTCCGAAAAACCGGCACCCCCGAATCCCCGCCCGGCGAGGCGCATCGACAGCTCCCTCGCGGAGAAGTTTCCCCTGAAAATTCTTGTGGCCGAGGACAATGTGGTCAACCGCAAGGTGGTCTTCCAAATCCTCAAACGGTTGGGGTATACCCCCGAGGTTGTGGAAAACGGACGGCAGTGTTTGGAGCGCCTCGAATCCGAGCCCTTCGACATCATCCTGATGGACATCCAGATGCCGGAGATGGACGGATACGAGGCCACGTCCGCGCTCCGCAGCCGAGGGGACACCACATGGATCACGGCCCTGACGGCCGACGCCATGCCCGAGGATCCCATGCGCTGCCGCATCGCCGGGATGAACGACTATCTCAGCAAGCCGATCCGCTCCGACACGTTGGCCGCAGCGCTCGAGCGGTGCGCCACTGCCAGGAAAAAGTAGCGCTTTCAGCCGGGTTGGTCCCGGCTCGCAAACGCCGCTCCGGTGACGTCAGGCGCGGATTTGGCCCAGATCCGCGCGTAAGGGAAGAAATGAGAGGGGAGCGGTTCGACGACATGTCGATAACGCGAGGGAGGGCGAAGCTCCGTCTGAGCCGTAATAAATGGGCTCACACGGAGGTTCGCCCTC
>JBAYTU010000124.1:0-7493 GCA_041675465.1 Terrimicrobiaceae bacterium
TCAAGGGGGCGCAGAACGTCCTGGACCTCCGAACTTTCCTGCTGAGCAACCGATTTGACGACCTCTGGCTCGCCAGAGACCAGAAGGCTGCATGACTCTCGGTAACTTTGGCGTCGTGCACCCCTGATCCATGTAGGAAGGGCGATCACGGTTGCAATTTGCCTCAATACCTTCATTCTGTCGAGGCACAATCTGGGCCGCGTCGGCAGCGGACCCCCGCCGTTTGCATGAAGCCATGATTCTTTTGTCTGACCACCACGAAATATCTGGGGAACGCGACCACCTGCCCGCAGGCATCCTTGCCCGGAAACAGGGCGGTTTTTACGCTCTATCGGGTTACATACGGGTAACTACTGTCATAAAACATTGGAAATAAACAAAAGTCTGCGGACTTCTAATCCGATGGTCGCTGGTTCGATCCCAGCCGGGTGCGCGATCTCGATAGTGTCGAGCGCGGAGGTACCCGGGCGTGGCGCATTGAAATTACGGACCGGGTGGGGCTTGTTCCAAGGGGTTCTCCACCCAGCGGCCGTAGGCCTCGTTCCACCGGGCCGGAGGGATCGAAACGATCTCCGGCACGTCATACGGGTGCAATTCCCCGAGGCGCGCGATGAATCTTTCTTCGTTGGCCGCGGAGATTTTGAAAAGGACGAGCACCTCCGCGTTGTCCTCGACAAGACCCTTCCAGAGATAAATGGACCGGGCACCGGGGATGATGGTCCCGCAGGCGGCGAGGTTTTCCGACACGAGGGAGCGGACGGCTTGGGCCGCCGAGTCGCTGTCCGCAAACGTGCTCAGGACGATCCGGATCATGCGGAAACCAATGTGGGCTGCCTGACAATCCATCCGCCGCCCACCACGCGGTCCCCGTCGTAAAAAACGGCCGCCTGCCCGGGGGTGATCGCGCGTTGAGGCTGGTCGAGAACGACCCTGGCCCGGTTGCCCGGGATGGCCTCCAGGGAGGCTCCTGTGCCGGGGTGGGCGTATCGGATTTTCACGGTGACCCGCAGCGGCCCCTCCGGTTCCCCGGCGTGCCACGTGACGCGGTCCACCGCAAACTCATCGCGGTCCAGATCGCCCTCATCCCCGACGATCACCCGCGAAGTCTCCGGGTCGATATCCACGACATAGCGGGGCTTGGGCGAGCCTCCGGGCAGGCCCTTCCGCTGGCCGATGGTGAACATCTCGATCCCCTCGTGGTCGCCGAGAAAATTTCCCTCCGTGTCGTAGAGGCCGCCGCGATGGAATTCCCGCTCGCCGAGGTGCCCGCGCAGGAATGCCTTGTAGTCGTTGCCGGGAACAAAACAAATTTCCTGGCTGTCCGGCTTGTCGGCGACTTTCAGCCCGAGCCCGCGCGCGATTTCACGGATCCCGGGTTTTTCCATCCCGCCCAGCGGCGTCAGCGAGTGGAGGAGCTGGTCCTGGTTGAGGCTGAAGAGAAAATAGGACTGGTCCTTCTGCGGATCGCTTCCTTTGCGCAGCACCGCGCGTCCGGCATGGTGCTCGATGATCGCGTAGTGGCCGGTGGCGATGAAGTCCGCCCCGAGCGCCCGCGCCTTGGCGCGCAGGTTTCCAAATTTCAGATGCTCGTTGCACATCACGCAGGGGTTCGGGGTTCGTCCGGCCCGGTATTCGTCGGCGAAATAATTGATGACAACCTTCTCGAACTGGTCCGCCTCGTCGACGACGTAATGGGGGATCCCCAGCCGGTGGGCGACCCCGCGCGCGTCCGCGATGGCCGACGGGCCGCAGCACTTGTCCTCCGCCCGGGAGATGCAGTCCTGCGGCCAGACCTTCATCGTCACGCCGACCACGTCCCAGCCGTCGCGCTGCAAAAGCCACGCCGCCACGCTGGAGTCCACACCGCCGCTCATGCCCACCAGGATGCGCCTTCCGTTTCCTTTCATCGTCGATACTCGTTGGTTCAGGTTTTTCCGATTTGAGTTTCCCTGCTTGCAGCCGTCCCGTGCGCGAGCGAACCGCAGCCCCTACTTCAAAGAATCCGGGGCGGCCTGGACCTCCGGGGCGTGCTCCCCCGTTTTCGCGCCGAGTGAGGCCCGGACGATCTTTCCGTCCTCTATGAGGGAAGCTCCGATTTCGATGGCCTGAGAGCGGGGTGAAAAAAAGGAAAACATGGCGAGAATCAATACGGTTGCACGCGCGGGCATGGGCGGACCATATTCTTCCCTGGTGCGATCCGCAAATGACATTTCCATTTTGAAAATTGCGCCCGCGATTTTTGCGGGTCTGGCCGTCGGTGTCCTGTCCGCCCTCCCGGGGCTCTTCGACCGGGCGGAGACCATCCGCTCGGTTGGGGCAGGAATGATTTCGGAGTCGGCATCCCCGGGGGAACGGCTTGCCGCCTTCGCGTTCCAATTCGGCGGATTGGGGCTCGCCGGCGCGTTCCGCGTGGTTTTTGTCGCGGTGCCTTGGTTCGTGGGGGTTCTCCTGCTCTTTTGGGTGGCGGGTCGGCTCGGGGGATTGCCGCGCGCGTTGGCGACGATCTTTGTCTGGCTTTTCTGCCTCGGCGTTGCATCGGTGGGAATTTGGAGGGTGGTCTTCCCGGCGTCACAACCGGTCGAAGACCTTCGCCTGCTCGCTCCGCTCGCCCTTGTGGAGATGGCAAAAAGCGAAGGGGGGCGGGTTTATACGAACCCTTCCGCGCGTCCGTATGTGGCGGCATTCGGGGCCGGGCTCATCGACGGATCCCTCGCCGATCAACCGGCTTCCGATCTCGCCGGTTCGCCTGAGAAATGGAGGGCGGAAGATCGCTCCAGGCCATTTTCAGCCGTGTTGATCGGGGCGGGGGGGCACGAGGCGAAGCCGTTGATCCGTCACCTGCTCGATTCTCCGGACTGGTATCTCGCGCGCGTCGACAACCAGGGGCTGCTTTTCCTGCACGGGCAGAAGCCGGACCTCGCCGCCGCGCCGGTCCCGGATTTCGGGAGCCAGCGCGAGCGTGCGATCTACCTTGCCCAGTATGCCCTCAACCTGGAGTCCGCGGGTTTCCGGACGCTGGCCGCCTCGAGCATGGACGAGGCGCTGAGTCTGGCCGGAAAGGATTACGAGGTCCTGTTCCGAGCGGCCTCCCTCTCCGCCTCGCAGGGCCTTTGGGAACGGGCGAGGAAGCAGGCGGCGGCGGCGGCCAAGGCACGCCCGGGAGCGTATGAGGCGGAATACCTCCTGGCCCTGGGCCTCCTGGAGACACGCGCCTTCGAGAAGGCCTACGAACGCGCCTCCCGGCTCAAGAACCATTACCCCGATGACCCAAATGTCCTCCTGCTGCACGCGCGTTCCGCGCGGGGGGCGCACGATTACTCCGAGGAAACCAAAACCCTCGAACGGCTTCTCCGGCTGGCGGAGGACAGCAAATCTCCTTCCGCCCGCATACATGTTTTCCTTGCCCAGTCATGGGCGCAGCGCGGGTTCCCCGAGCAGGCGATCAGCCACTATCGCGCCGCCCTCGCCGGGGGGCTTTCAACCGGGGAAGCCCGTGATGTCCGCGCTTCCCTCGCCACCATCGAAGACAACCAGCTCAAGCGCTGACCCCGCCGCTTCCAACCCCGCGTTCCCACGACATGAAGTTCGCCTATCTTTTCGAGCGGTTCCCGACATTCTCGCAAACATTTTGCGTGCGCGAGGTCGCCGAGGTGCGGCGCCAGGCAGGCGGGGTGCCGGTTTTTTCCATCCGCGTCCCCGCCGGCGAACCGAGGCAGGACTACCCGGATCAGGCGACGCGCGATGTCACGTATCTTCCGCCAGACATCGAGAAGGCGCTGGGGGAGGATCCCGCGCCGTCGGCCACTCGAATCCGCCGCAAGTGGGAGATCTGGCGCCGGGCGGCGGAGAGCGACCGCAAGCGTGTCTTCGAGGCCCTCTGGCTCGGGCCGTTGCTGCGCGAGCGGGGCATCGGACACGTGCATGTGCATTTCGCCGGGATGGCGGCACGGACCGCATTCTGGTTGAAAAAGTTTTTTGGGATTCCGTTCAGCATCACCGCCCACGCGAACGACTTTTTTGTGGGTGCCAATGACAAATCCCCGGTCGGGCTCGGGGATTTGTTCCGCGAGGCGAGGCATGTCGCCACGGTGAGCGACTTCTCGAAGAGCCTCCTCCAGGCGCGCTTCCCAGAGGCTGCGGGACGGATCGTCCGCGTTTACAACGGAATCGACACGGATCGGTTTTCCGGCCCCCGCATCCCGGCCAGCCCCCCGCTCATCCTCTCGGTCGGGAGGTATATCGAAAAAAAAGGCTTCCGCGACCTGGTGGCGGCATGCGCGTTGCTGCCGGATCTTTCGTTCGAGTGCAGGATCATCGGAGAAGGCCCGTTGGAAGCGGAGCTGCGGGCTCTCGCGGAGTCGTCGGGGCAGAGGGGCAGGGTCATCATCGCCGGGCCGGCCCCGGAAAGCGAAATCCTCGAGCTCCTCCACAAATCCACCGTGTTCGTCCTGCCCTGCGTGACCGATTCCAAGGGCGACAGCGACAATCTGCCGACGGTGATCATGGAGGCGATGGCCGCCGGTCTTCCCGTCGTTTCGACGCCGGTCGCCGGGGTTCCGGAAATGGTGGTGGAAGGAGTGAGCGGTTTCCTTGCCGGGGAACATTCCCCCTCGTCGCTGGCCGGAAAAATCCGCGTCCTGCTCGGGCGCGAGGATTTGCGCGAGTCCATGGGCCTTGCCGGATCGGCGCGCTGCCGGGAGATGTTCGATGTCAGAAAAACGTGCGGGGATCTGCTCAGGATGCTAGCGGATGGCTGACGAGACCCCCATTCCAACCTCATGGTTCGAGCCTGGCGCGCCCCCGCTGGAGGTGGACTTCGGATGCCACCGGGGAACATTCCTGCTGGGGATGGCGGAAAAATATCCGGGGGTGAATTTCCTCGGGGTCGACAAGCAGTCCGCGCGCGTGGAAAAATGCCTCTCGAAAATCCGGCGGCGGGGCCTGGCCAACGCGCTGGCCGTCCAGGGCGAAGGGACTGCGGCGCTCGCCCGCTGGCTGCCGGAACAAAGCGTTTCGATCCTGCACGTGTCCTTTCCCGATCCGTGGCCGAAGCGGCGTCACGCCGCGCGCAGGCTCTTCACAGGGGACTTTCTTGAAGCGGCCGCGCGGGTTCTCCGCGCGGGGGGGAGCCTGCGGCTGATGACGGACGACGGGGCGTATTTTGCGGAAATGAAAAACCTGTTGGCCGGGGGCTGGGAAGAATGTCCCTGGGACGACGGGGTCGGGCGTCCGGCCACGGCCTTCGAAAAAACTTTTCTCGCGCTCGGCCATGTGCCGCACCGCCGCGCGAGCCGCCCGGTCCGCATGGCTCAGTCGCCGATGACCACCCGGGTTCCCACGGAAACCTTCTCGTAGATGATCGGGGCGATTTTCTCCGGGAGGCGGACGCATCCGTGCGAGGCGGGATAGCCCGGAAGCATCCCCACGTGCATCCCCTCCGCGCGATGGCTTTGCAGCGATTCCCCGAACCGCATGAACCACTTCATGGGGGCCCCCTTGAAGCGCGTGCCGCTGGGGGCCGAATCAATTTTCGTGCTCACCCCGGCGCGGACGACCACGTCGTTTTTGTCGACGAAAGCCCCGTAGAGACTGGAGCGGTGGTCCGGATCTTTCTGCACGACAACGAAGGAGCCTTTCGGGGTCATGCCCGCGCGCTTCCCGCTGGAAATTGGGCTGTCGATTCCCACCTCGTCTCCGACCTTGAGGTAGGCCCTTTGTTTTTCGAGGGAAATATACACGTTCACGTTCTCCGGCGTCGCCTGATCGAGCACGCGCGGGATGACTTTCGGAGGATCCTGTTTTTTGATCAGCTCGGCGGCGGGTTTTTGTTTTTTGTCCGGACGTGCGGGCTGCTGCTGGGCTCCGAGCGCCTGACAGAATGCAAAAATCCCCGCCAGGGCCACGATCGTCGCGGCGAGGTTCGGCAGAGGGGAAACGGGCCGGGCTGTGAGCGTTGCTGACATGATCGTGAAATGACCCATCACCGCTTACAGCGTGGCCCTGCTGAAATCAACGACATTCCATGCCTGATCGGGCGCATTTCCGATCATTGCAAACCCGCTTTCTCTCAGGGGGCTTTCCGCTTCAGGATGCCTCCCGGGCAGCTGCGGAGTTTTTCAAACTCCGCGAGGGCCATGCCGACGACCTGGTCCATGTTGTAATACTTGTAGGTGGCGAGACGTCCGATGAACGAGGTGTTCTTTTCCGCGTCCGCCCTGGCTTTGTAGCGCGAGTAGATGGCGGAGGAATCCGGCGCGGGAACCGGGTAGTAGGCTTCCTTGCCGGGGCCGAAGTCCTCCGGATACTCGCGGACGATGGTCGAGTTTTCGCAGAGCTGGCCGGTGGCGTGTTTGATCTCGACGATGCGCGTGTAGTCGTGGTCGTTCGGGAAATTGACCTGCATCGCGGGCTGCCAGAACCCCCTTTTTTTTGAGACCGGCTCGCGGGGGACCAGTTGTTCCGGCGTGAACGACTCGGGCTCAAAGCGCAGCGACCTGTAGGGGAGGCGGCCTTCGCTGAAACCGAAATATTCATCCACGGGGCCTGAGTAGATCAAGTGTTTGAATCCCACGTGGGGCAGAACCTCGCGGTAATCGGTGTTCAGCAGGACTTTCACGCGGTCGCCGCACGCGGCCAGCATCCGCCCGAACAGCCGGGTGTAGCCGGCGGCGGGGAGCGCCTGGAATTCCTCGGTGAGATACCGGTCGTCGCGGTTCGTGCGGACCGGGATCCGCCCGCAGACCGAGGCGTCGAGTTCGCGCGGATGGCGGCGCCATTGTTTGAGGGTGTAGCCCTCGAAGAACCGCTCGTAGAGCTCGCGGCCGACCTGCGAGACGATGACGTCCTCGGAGTTCGACGGGATCGGGATCGGGACTCTCCACTTCTCCAGCGTGGCCGTCATTTCCTCCGGTGTGGCCGGTCTCCCGATGAACTGCTCGAACGTGTTCAGGTTGATGGGAAACGGCCAGTAGGCCCCGTGCGTCCAGGCAAGGATCTTGTAGTCCACCGGATGCCACCCGGTGAACTGCGAGAGATATTCGCGGATCCTGGGCGAGTTGGTGCGGAAATAATGCGGGCCGTAGGTGTGGGTGAGGACGCCGTGGTCATCGTAACGGTCATACGCATTCCCGCCGATGTGGTTGCGGCGTTCGACCACCAGGCAGGTCGCCCCCGATTGCGTCGAGAGGCGCTCGGCCATCGTCAGGCCGGAAAATCCGGCACCGGCGATCAAGTAGTCAAATTCCCAAGGCATCCCGGAACACTCTCCCCCGTGCCGCGCAGCTGACAAGCCCGAATCGCAGGGGGAACCGGAATCGCACGGCCAATTCATGAAGCGGAGGAAAAGGAGGGGTGAGAGGCAAAGAGAGCACGGAAGGGGTAGCGGTGGTGGTTTGCGTTCATGGCCGAGAAGAAGTCGGAGGTGGTTTTGTGGTGAGGGCGAGGTTGCGTGCCGATCCAGTGGAGGCAGAGGCTGTTGGTCAGGCGTCGGAACA
>JBAYTU010000125.1:0-7451 GCA_041675465.1 Terrimicrobiaceae bacterium
AAGGCTCTTACCTCCCAAAGCCTGCGGAACTTTCACATTCCCACCGGACCCCGTTCCAAGATCCCCGTGATTATCTCGAAATAAAACTCCCCCGATTCCCCGCGATTATCGCGACGCGTAACATTACGCCCTCCAGCACCAGGCCGTGATTATCACCAAGGACGAGGACTTCCCAAAACTCCTGGCCCGTCAAGCGCCCACCGGAAGGATTCCGCTTGGTTCGCCTCTGCGAAAAGGGCATGTTTTCCTCCCTCATGCGCCTGCTTCTGGTTGACGGACATTATTACCTTTACCGCTCGTTTTATGCGATCCGCGGGCTGCGGAACTCGCGGGGGGAACCAACAAATGCCATTTACGGCTACGCCAAGGCCATCCGGAAAATGTTCGTGGACCTGAAGCCGGACCTCGCTGCGGTGATCTGGGACTCCGGTCTCCCCGCCCGGCGGACCACGCTCCAGCCGGAATACAAACAAAACAGGACCGAAATGCCGGACGACCTCCGCCCGCAGGAGGAATGGCTGCAGGAGAACATCGCGCTTTTCGGCCCGGCCAGCATCAGCGCGACGAACACCGAGGCGGACGACCTCATCGCCTCCTACGCGCGGGCGGCAGCGTCCGGGGGTGCCGAGGTCATCATCGCGACGAACGACAAGGACATCCTCCAGCTCACCTGCGAAAACATCCGGATCTATTCCACGGCAAAGCAGGATGCCGGGGCCGGGAGCTTCCGCCTCCTCGGCATCCCCGAAGTCCGGGCGAAATGGGGCGTTTCCCCCCCGCAGATCGCCGACGTGCTCGCTCTCACAGGCGACAGCTCGGATAACATCCCAGGCGTCCCGGGAATCGGCGCAAAAACCGCCGTCTCCCTCATCTCCACCCACGGCTCCATCGAGAATCTGTTGGCGCACCCGGACGCCATTTCAAATCCCAGGCTGCGGGAAAAAATCCTCGCCTCCCGCGAACTGATCACCGCCAACCGCGAAATGGTCCGCCTGGACGAAGACCTCCCGCTTCCCTTCCCCTGGTCGGGCTTCCATCTCCGCCCGAAATATCCGGAACTGATCCGCGCCCTCCGCGAGTGCGAATTCAAGGGCCTCCTCCAGGAAGTGGAGGGCGAGGCCGCCAAACCCGGGTCCCCCGGCCAGCAAGAGATGTTTTAACCTAAATCCGGCAGTTGCCCGCAAATTGCGCGGACAGAGACAACCTGCGTGCGTTCCCCTACAGCAGATCCTGCTGCGACGGTTTTTGCGGGGGGGCGACCATTCCGAGTTTCCGGTAGGATTTCGGCATAGCGACCCGGCCCTGTGGGGTGCGTTTGAGGAAGCCCTGCATGATGAGGAACGGTTCGTGGACTTCTTCGATTGTGCCCGGCTCTTCGCCGAGCGCGACGGCGAGGCTGTTGACGCCGACGGGCCCGCCGTCGAACAGCCCGATGATCGCCTCGAGGATCCGCTTGTCCATCTCGTCGAACCCCTCTTCGTCGATTTCCAGCATCGTGAGCGCGTCAGCCGCGACGGCAGCGTTGATTTTTCCATCGGCGCGAACCTGGGCGAAGTCCCTCACCCAGCGCAGGAGGTTGTTCGCGATGCGGGGAGTGCCCCGGGACCGGCGGGCGATCTCCGGGGCGGCCCCCTCGATGATCTCCGTCCCGATCAGCCCGGCACTCCGGGAGACAATTCCCGCCAATTGTTCGGCAGGATAATAATCCAGCCTGCAATTCATGCCGAAGCGGGAGCGGAGCGGCTCGCTGATCATTCCCGCCCTCGTCGTCGCGCCGATGAGCGTGAACGGGGCCAGGTTCAGCCGCACGCTCCTCGCGCTCGGTCCCTGGTCGATCACGATGTCGAGCTTGAAATCCTCCATCGCCGGATACAAATACTCCTCGATCGCGGGCTGGAGACGGTGGATTTCATCGATGAAAAGAATCCCTCCCCGCTCGATGTTCGTCAGCAGCCCGGCCAGATCCCCCGCTTTTTCGATCATCGGCCCGCTCGTCGTGCGGACCTCGGCTCCCATCGCGTTTCCGATGATGTAGGCGAGCGTCGTTTTTCCAAGTCCGGGCGGGCCGCTGAGGAGGATGTGTTGGAGCGTGTCGCCCCGCTGAAGCGCGGCATCCACCATGAGGCGGAGGCGCGCCACCGTTTTCTCCTGCCCGGCGAACTCCTCGAAAAGCGGGGGCCGGAGCGAGACCTCAAACGCGGCATCGGCCGGTTCCTGCCCCGGAGATTTTGGGTCGGGGCGGCTCACGGGGTGGTCCGGGCACGTTCCGGAAAGAGGCGTGAGGGGAAATGGAGAGGCGCGGAGAACGGGCTTCCCGCCCGTTCAGAAAATTGTGGCACACGCATCCTGCCTGTGTCGGAAAATCCCGCATGGGCGGGACGCCCGTGCCCCCTGTTCTGCCGCACCTTGCCTAAAACGGGATGTCGTCATCCGGCTCCGATGACTGGGGTGGTTGCTGGGGAGGGGCGGGACGCGCGGCCCGCTGGGGACGGGGTTCGTGGTGCCCGCCTTCGGGCTCCGCCGCCCCCCCCGGACGGCTGCCGAGGAACTGGAAATTTTCTCCGACCACACGGAGCTTGCTCCGTTTCTGGCCGCTCTGTTTGTCGTCCCAAGTGTCGAGCTGAAGGCGGCCTTCGACGTAAATCGAGCGGCCTTTTTTGACGTATTCTCCGATCGTTTCCGCCTGGCGGCCCCAAAAGGCGACCTCGACAAATGTCACGTCCTCCCGCTTTTCGCCGTTATCGAGCGTGTAGTTGCGGTTGATGGCCAGCCCGATGTCCGTGACGGCGGTCCCTTTCGGCGTGAACTTGACCTCGGGATCGCGGGTGACGTTCCCGATCAGGATGACTTTGTTGACGTTGGCCATGGTGCGGGAGTGGGTTTAAGCGGCTGCTGCTTTTTTCTTCGCGGGAAGCCGCAGGAAATTCTGCAGCATCACATCCTCGTCGAGTTTCAACTTCTTCTGGAGCTTGTCAATCACGGCGGGCTCCGCCTCGAAAATAAAGTTCGCAAAATAGGCCGATTTGGTGTGTTGCGATTCGTAGGCGAGCTCGCGTTTTTCAAGGCGCTGGACCTGTTCGATGACGGCACCCTCGGCGGCGATCACCTTTTCCAGGCGTTCGATGGTTTCTTTTGCGGTGTCCTCTTTACCCCGGGTGTCCAGGGCGAGCAATGCTTCGTAACGTTTCATGGTTCTTGTTGTTTTTGGTTGAATTGGTTCATGGCGGCCTCGATCCCGTGGGCGTTCGCGTGGTCGAAAGCATCGGCGGCGCGGGAAACCGCCTCCCTCAATGCCGGCAGCTCGGACGGGTCAAATTTTCCGAGCACGTGGTCGTGGAGCCCCCTGCCATCGGGGGTGCCGATCCCGACCCGCAGGCGGGGGACGGCTTCGCTCCCAAGGTGGACCAGGACCGACTCGAGGCCGTTGTGGCCCCCGGCGGTGCCTGACTTGCGCAACCGCAGGAGGCCGAGGGGCAGGGATGCGTCATCGAGGACGATCATGATCTCCTCGCGCCGGAGCTTGAAATACCGCGCGTAGCCGGCGACCGCCTCTCCGCTCAGGTTCATAAATGTCTGGGGCTTCATGATCGCGCGGCCGCCACAGCTGGCGACATCCGAATTCCACTTCGTGTTGAATGAAAACCCGCAGGCCGAGCGCCTGGCCAGCTCGTCCGCAACGAGGAAACCGACATTGTGGCGGGTTCCCGCGTATCCCTGACCGGGGTTCCCCAAGCCGGCCACCAAACGAAAAACCGCAGGTTCTTCCACGCGCGAAAGGCCCTACTTTTTTTCCTCGGTGCCTGCCGCAGCAGCATCGGTTTTTTTCTCCTTGATGACTTCGGGCGTCGCGGGGGCGGCGGCAACAACCGGTTCCTCGGCCACGGCGGGCTCGGCCACGATAAAGACCGTCAGATCGGGGTCCTCGCCCGCCTCGACACCGGCGGGCAGATGCAGGTCGCGCACGTGGATCGAGTCGCCGATTTTCAGCGCCGAGACGTCCACCCGGATGATCTCCGGCAGATTTTGCGGGAGGCACTTGATCGTCACCGAACGCATGCTCTGCTCGAGGAGCCCGCCGAAATTCTTCACGCCGTCCGCCTCGCCGAACGCTTCGACCACGATATCCGCCGAGATCTTCTCGGTCATCGAAACTGCGTGGAAGTCCACATGGAGGACCTCGCCGCGCAGCGGGTGATGCTGGACTTCCTGGATGAGCGAAAGGCGGTTGGCTTTTTTCCCGTTCTCCTCGATCTCGAGTTCCACGAGGATGTTTTCACCCACGGCATGGGAGAGAAGGGCCTCAATGTCCCGCTTGGAGACCTCGATGTTTGCGGGTTTGTCCTGCGAGCCGTAAATCACGGCGGGGACCCCGCCGCGAGCGCGGACCTGTTTGACCGCGTTGCGGCCGCCTTCGGGGCGGGGGCGCGCGGAGAGTTTGACTTGCTTGGCCATAAATAATTTGTGCTATGTGGGTTTCAGTTCAAAAAGCGAGCTCACCGACTCGTCGTCGTGGATGCGCCGGATGCCCTCGCCGAGCAACTCGGCCACCGACAGCACTTTCACGCGCTGGTCGGATGTGGGGCGGACCGGAACGCTGTCCGTCGTGATCAACTCCTTGATTTCGGAGTCCTTTAATCGCTCAACCGCCAAATCTGTCAAGACCGCGTGCGAAACGCCAGCATAAATATCGAGGGCCCCCTGGCTTCTCAACATCCTGGCGGCACTGGTGAGGGTGCCGGCGGTTTCGGTGAGATCGTCGACGATCAGCACGTTCTGGCCGCCGACATCGCCGATGATGTGAGAGGCCTCGGTCTCGACGGCGCTTTTCCGCTTTTTGACGACGATGGCGAGCCCGGCCCCGAGCGCCTGGGCGTATGCGGACGCCATTTTGACCCCGCCGACGTCCGGAGAAACCACCACGAGATTTCCGATTGCCAGCTTGTGGAGGTGCTGGACCATTACGGGGCGGGCATGGAGATGATCCACAGGAATATCGAAAAACCCCTGCAACTGCTGGGCGTGAAGATCCATGGTGAGCACCCTGTTGACGCCGGCCGCCACGAGCAGGTTGGCGACCAGTTTCGCCGTGATCGGGACCCTCGGCTGGTCCTTGCGGTCCTGCCGCGCGTAGCCGAAGAACGGGATCACGGCGGTGATCCTGGCGGCGCTCGCGCGGCGCGCGGCATCGACCAGGATCAGCAGCTCCATCAGGTTCTGGTTGGTCGGCGGGCAGGTGGGCTGGATGATGAAAACATCGCGCCCGCGGATGTTGTCGTTGATTTTGACGTAGGTTTCCCCGTCGGGAAACGAGCTCACCGAGGCGTCGCCAAGCGGGACATTCAAGTAGCGGCATATGCTGCCTGCCAGCGCCGGGTGGGCATTCCCGGTGAAGATTTTCATCTCCAGATTTTGAGGAAGAATCATGAGTGGTTCGCGAAAAAAAGTGGGAGACCGACCCGCCCTGGTGCCCGTGTCACTCGGAGAGCGGCACCGGGGTGGGAGGAGGGTTCAGGGGGATGGTGGGTTCGAGCCTCGTCTGGGCAAGGCGGGAGAGATACGCCTGCTCCAGCCGGTCGCACTGGCCCGTGAGATCCTTGTCGGCCTTCCTGATCTTTTTGAACAGGAGCCGGTAATATTCGCGGAGTGCGGCGCGCTCGTCCTCAAACGATTTCGCGGCCTGGGATTGTTCCAGCAGAGAACGCACTGCGGGGTCCTTCTCCACCTGGATGCGCACCTCCTGGTAGCGCGCCTTGAGTTTGCGCTCGATCTCTTGGGCGCTCGGCCCGGAGGCCGCCGACGGGGCACTTGTCGCGGAATCGGTCGGGATGACGGCGTTCGGGTCGGCGAACGAGGAATCGGGCAGGGGCTCTCCGGTCGCCGGTTTTTCAAGCTTCGGGACTTCGGTCTCAGAAACCATCGGCGTCTCGGCGGTGCCGGATTCCGGAGGCAACGGGATGATGTCCTCGCCGGAAGCCGGCGACGGGACGGGACTCGCGCCGGGCGAAGCGGAAGCCTGGGGTTCCGGTCGGGCCGAGGGGGATGCCGCCGGGGTTGGCTCAGGGACAGGGGGGGGAGTTGCGTCCGTGGCCGGCGTGACGGGGACCGTCGGGGACGGCGATGCCCCCTCGATGGGCGCTCCCGTTTGAGCCATCAACGGGGCGGTTGCCAGAAAAAGCAGGATAAAAAAATAATACATCGGTTGGTCGGCGGAAGCGGCGAACTTGAAATCACAGCAATTTTGAACTCTCTTGGCAAGACCATGAATCAAGTCTCTGAGGAGAACGAAACCCCGCTGGCTGCCGCACGCGCGCGCCGGGATGATCCGGGCACCGTTTTTCTGGATTCGGGAATGACGGCAAAAGGGGTTTCCATCGTGGCCGCCAAACCGGACCTCGTCCTCTCGGGAAGCGATTGGGGGCTGCTGGATCGGGAGTTGGGTTCAAGGCGAAGGGAAGGCCCGGACCTGGGATACCCGGACGGGGCCGCCATCGGGTTCGTGGCTTTCGACGGTTCCTTCCACTTCGCCTTTTACGACCGGCTGCACCTGTTCTCGCACGAAAGCGAGCGATGGGCGAACCGCCCGCGCGAGTTCGAGCCGGGCCGCCCGGAGGGGCAGGGACACCCCGTGATCCCGTTCGTCCCGCTCATGCCAAAAGCGCGATTTCTTGAAATGGTGGAGCGCGCCCGCGAATACATCGCCGCGGGCGACATCTACCAGGTCTGTCTGGCCCACCCGTTCGCGGCCGCCACGGACAACTCTCCGGCCTGGGGATTTTTCGAGCGCCTCCGCCATTTCTCCCCCGCCCCGTTTTCCGCCTTCCTGAATTTCGGGGGCATGCAGGTCGCCTCGTCCTCTCCGGAATGCTTTCTCCGCATGAGCGGACGGCGTGTCTCCACGAGGCCGATCAAAGGAACCCGTCCCAGGAAATCCGATCCGCAGGGCGACCAGCTCAGCGCCTACGACCTCATCACTTCCCCAAAAGAAATCGCGGAGCTCGTCATGATCACCGACCTGGAGCGCAACGACCTCGGCCAAGTCTGCGAGTATGGCAGCGTCCATGTGACGGATCTCCTCCGCCTCGAAACCTTCGAGCAGGTCTTTCATCTTGTCTCCACGGTGCAGGGGGAACTCCGCAGGGATGTCAGCCACGTGCGCGCTCTCCGCCATTGCTTTCCCGGCGGCTCCATCTCGGGTGCCCCAAAAAAGCGGGCCCTCGAGATCATCCGGGAACTCGAACCCCATCCCCGCGGGCTCTACACCGGCGCGATCGGATATTTCGGATACAACGGTGAAAGCCAGTTCTCGGTCGCCATCCGCACGGCCGTTTTCGAGCCGGGCCGGGCCTCGTTTCACGTCGGTGCCGGAATTGTCGCCGATTCGATCCCGGAAAACGAATGGCAGGAAACCCTCGACAAGGCTGCGGGGCTCCTCCTCGCTGCCGGTGCCAGGT
>JBAYTU010000126.1:0-7436 GCA_041675465.1 Terrimicrobiaceae bacterium
CCAGCGCACTTTTTCCTCATCCACTTCACGTCCCTGAACCACCATCGGCCATTGCATGGCCTCTCTTTGCTCTCAAATCCAGCTGTAGTCCAGCTTTTTTTGCAACTATCAGAGATGCGCCCCAAGGACATCTTCGATCTCGCCCATGGCAAAAGGTTCCCCGAGGCCCTGAAAAACGGCGACCCGGATCGCAAAATCCTCCCGATGCCCAAAGCGTCGGGAAATCGTTTTCAAAGTCTGGACCGCCCCGAAATGTTTGGCGGACACCACTGACATTGGCACGACCCGCAAAGAAATTGGAGAAAGTGCCCTGTCGATCACGCCCTCGATGGCGCGCTGGAAATTGCAATGCACGTAAAAGACGACAACCTCTTTCCGGGCGTCCAAAGCGGCGTCAATAAATGTGATCGCTCGTTCCGTGTCAGAAAGCGTGCCATCCACTGTCACCGCCGCTTCGGACAGAATTTTCTCGATGTCAGGCTGTGCCGAAAAAGTCGATTTGCCAGACCCCGGCCCTCCGGCCAGAAGCACAACTGCAACACGGGAAATCTGCTCCCTCAGAAAACGGTGAAAAAGATGGTCGGCGAGCCGTGCGGCAGGCGCATAAACGGCCGAGGCCCAGCGCACGCGCGTTTGCTCCGTTGCCGCAAACATCGGAAACAGTTCCTTGATGCGATCCGCGTCAATGATGCGGCCATAAATCCTTTCGTAGTCTGCAGCAAGCTTGTCGAAGTTTTCTTCGAGAAACCGGAACGCTTCTTCCTCCACCTTCTTTTCTTCGTCAGTCAGAGTGCGAATCGTAGCGGCCACTCTTCGGCTGGTAACGGAAATCTTCGCGCCGGGCAAGGCGCATATTCAGGCAAAAATTGTTGCTCCCAATCGGGAGCAGGCCCGGAGTTTTTCTGTGCCAAATTGGGCGCATGAAACATCCCATAGCCACCATTGCAGCAATGGCACTGCTTTCAGTGCCGACCATACACGCCGGGCCGATCAGCCAAAAACCTCTGGATGAATTTGTCATCTACGACATTCCGGTGGCGTCGAAATCGGGGACGACCACCATCATGTTCCCGTCGGAAATCTCCGGGCTCTTTGCGAAGTCGGTCGCGGCGCAGGAGCAGGAAAACGCGGGATTCCTGATTTCGTTCACGCCGGGGAATTTCTATTTCAGCATCCGCGCGCTGAAAGCCGACGCGGAGGATCATCTGACGGTGATTTTCAACCGCAAGGCATACATCCTGCATTTGAAGGCATCGGAGCAGCCTTTCTACAATGTGACGTTCTACCAGAACGAGCAGCGAGGGAAGGATGGAAGTCGCGTGGCAATCGTGCCGGAGCGGTTGCTTTCCCTGATGGACAAAGCCAAGGCATACCCGCTCTTTGCGGCGAATCGCCCGGATGCCTTGGCCGGGGTTCTCCATGCGGCACCGGGCATCACGAATTACTACGAGGGTTTCACGGTGCGTATTCGTGACGTGTGGCGGTTTGAGCAGGACGACACGCTGATTTTCCGCGTGGATTTGGAGAACACGTCCGACCGACCCATTTACTACAAGCCGCAGGATTTGGCCGTCCGCCTGGATGACCGGATTTATACGCAATCGCTCGCGGATGCGTCCGGCGTCATGCCGCCGAAGTCGGTCATTCCGGCATTCTTCGCCATTACCGGCAACGGGCAGGGCGGACGCAACAATCTCGATCCCGACAACAAATGGAACGTGCTCGTCGTGCGTGCCGAACCCTCAACCTCTGACTTCAAATGAATATCCGCAAACTTTGGACTGAACTTTTTCAAAAACCCGCCGGTCGGCTGATCCTTTTCCTGCTGGCAGGAGCCCTGGTCTTCGCTTTCCTGTTTTCCGGGAAAGGCAACCGCTCGACTGCGGACATCAATCCTTCTGTTCCCGCACAAGCAACCACGGCGAAGGGATACACCTTCACAGAAGAAATCCCGGTCACTCCCCCTGCGCGGCCACCCGCCCCGGCTCCCAAGGTGGCCGACAGTTCCGCCTCACGGCCATCATCGACACCCAAGCCACCGCCACCAATTCCCCAGGCCATCTTCGCCACGCGGGAGGTGGCCCGCAGTGAATCGTATCTTCCCTTCGGGCGGCTTCTCCGATGCGAACTGGTCAACACCGTGGATTCCACCAACATCGAAACCCCAATCATCGGACTCATCACCGAGGAAGTCTGGCATGACGGCAGGTTGATTATTCCGGCAGGAACGGAAGTTCACGGCATCGCCCAGAAGACAGCCGCCCGCGAACGGATTGGCTCCGAGAGGAAATGGGTTCTCGTGTTCCAGGACGGCCGGGAATTGCCACTCTTGGGCACGGTTCTCGATTATGCCCCCGATGCGGCGAAGCCGGGAGGCTGGAGCGAAACCGATGGTTCCGCCGGTCTTCGCGGTTACATGATCGCATCCGATAAATTTGCCGAGGCGAAGGCGGTTCTTGCCGCCATGATTTCGGCGGGGGCCGGAGCGTTTCCGCAGACGACGAATCTGATTTCTCCTCTGACCGGGGGAGCTACCCAGATCCAGAACGGTGGATTCACGGACGCCATTTCCGCAGGCATCCAAGCCGGCGGGCAGATTTATTCCCAGCGTCTTTTGGAAAGTCTGAAAAATGATCCTTACTACGTCCGGGTTCCTGCTGGGACGCTCTTTTACCTCTACGTCACCCAAACAGTGGACTTGCAAAAAGCCACAACCGGTCTCTCAGCCTCAAACCCAACAAACCCATGAAATACCAGATCGCCATCCTCATCCTCTGCCTGTGCTCGGCGTGCGCCACCCGCAAGGCGGTCAAAATCCAGTCGAGCCCCGCCGTTGCTGGCGTTTCCCGCAACGACATGCCGGGCGTGCGAGTCCCGGAAACCGTGAAAGCATATCCGGCCGGCCGATACACCGATCCGAATTTCCCGGACGAAATGCACGAGCGTCATACGGTCTATCGCCGGGAGCAGTCCGTTGATTGGAATTACCGGCCATCGGAACCCTACTCGCTGCCGATGGGGCCAACCGTGGCAAAGTCCAACCCCTCGCCGGGCTATTACGTCAAGGCGGACGAGGAGCAGCGTAACGCCCAGCAGAAGGCGTATGCAGAAGCACTCCTCGAACAAAACCGCGCCATGAAAAAGCGCGTCGAGGATTTGCAGCGAGAGGCCGCCAAAGTGCCCGAACTCCAGCAGGAGGTTGAACGCCTCAGAGCCAGCCCGAATTCACTCCGTCGCCGTCTCCGAGTCCCGCCGAACCCTCGAACAACGATGCCTTCTCCTCCGCAGAGCCGCCGCTCCCGGAGGGGGAGGGAATTTCTGACCCGTGCGGGATTGTCCTCTTCGCTGAGGACAACGATGCGAGCCAGGCATTCCTGCTTTCCCAGATGCAGCTCAACGACGAGTTCGCCGCCGAACTCGAATCCCTGGAGCGGCGCAGGCGGGAATCCCTTTTCCCAGCTCCGCTCCTCCGCCGCAAGCAGTTCGCATTTCTCACAAAAAACATTCTATGAAAACCACCAAACCAGCCAACGTCACTGTCACCCTCGATGAGGACACCTTTGCCACCTTCACGGAGGCATCAAAAATCGTCGAGCAAGCCGGGATCCGCGTTCCCACCAGTCAGCTTGTTCAAACCATGCTGAACGCGGAGATCCAGCGCCTCAGCGCCAGGAAAATCGCCCAGCGGTTCCTGAAATCCGTCATCCAACAGATCGGCGGATTGCAGAACGGAGCCCTCGACGACGAGGAAACCATCCCACAAGTCCGGGCGGCCAAAGCCTGAATTTCGATAACCGAAACCGTCCAATCGTCGGGCTACGGGGCCGCGAGGTCGAAACGCCCGGCACAACCAAACATGTCAATATGGAAATCGCATCACCAAAAAAGAAAGAAGAGCTGGCACAACAGTTCAAAATCAACCCCGAAGTCAACTCCCGGCCGGACGCCTTCATGAAGGCAGAACCCGGCCTGGTCGAATACGTCAAGGAACTCCCCCGCGAGCAATTGGAGCGGAAGTTCCTCCTGCGCAAAATGCAGGACCAAGAGCAAAAGCAAAACTACACCGCGAAGGTCAAATCCTGGCTCGAAAGGCCGGAACAGGCCGACCTGGTGAAGAGCATCAAGGCCACCATCAGCCCGAACATGAAGCAGGAACGACAGGAGCAGGTCGTCATCACCCAGGCGAAAAACTTCATCCGCAACCAGGGTATCAAACTCGGTTGACTCCACCCCGGCCTTGTCCGGTCCCATCCCGGACGAGGCCCCAATTCCTCTACGACATGAATTTCAACAAACGACTCACGCTTGTCCTGCGCGTTGATCTTGCAGGGCGTGCGCTGGAAAAGGCCGCTGTTTTCCAGCAAAACCCCAACTATTTCGTGAACCTCTGCCTTGAAGGGGTTCTCGACGCCATGGATGCCCCGGAAAATGGCGGCATTCCGATTCTGGACCTCTACAACAAAATCCATCGCAGATCGCGCCTCAATCCGCAGTCGGCCTGGCTTTTGCTTGCCGCTTTCCTCCCACAGGCCGGCGAACTCGATCAGGAGGAACGCGGGGCTTTGGCGGAATTTCTCAACAGCCATCAGGGACGACTCTCCCAAGCGATTCTGGAGGCATATTGTATGCTGGCCAAAAATACCGTCATGCAACGACGCGAGTTTGAAAGGGAAATCAAACGGCTTCAAAATCTCGCAGGCCCGGATTCGATCCCGGAAAATTCCGATACTCCGCTTGAAATCGGGTGATCCCCTGCTTTCACAGAAAGGACACGCCTGCCAGAGTGCTTTTCTTTCTTTGACAAATACCGTTTATACGGTATCGGTTCCGTATGGAAGTCACCACATACGCCTACTCCACCTTTCCCGATTTGCTGACCAAAACCCGGCTGACCGTCGCGGACGTTCACAAACGGCTGATGGCCAGTGGATTCCGCTTCGACAAAAAAACCCTCTACCGCCTGGCAAGTCCGGAACCCTTGCAGCGGATCGAAACGCCGGTTGTCGGGGCGATTTGCAAGGAGTTCAATGTGAATCTCGGCGAGCTTCTTGTGTGGGAGCCGGTGAAACCGAAGCTTCACCGCATTGATGCGGGCATGCAGTCACGTTTGGATGCCCTCATGGAGAAAAACAACGAGGGCACGATCACGGCTTCCGAGAAAAAGGCACTCAAAGATCTTGGCAGAACGGTGGAACGCCTCTCCTTGGAAAATGCGCGGATGCTCGCCCGGCATTCCAAACCCCTGCGGGTGGCGCGTGCCGTGATGAAAAAAGCCCGTGCGTGAAAAGGTTGAAAAACGGGCGCGTTACCGGTGCGAATACTGCCAGGCACCACAAAACATTTGCGCCTACACCTTCCACTTGGAACATATTGTTCCTCGTTCAAAGGAAGGAACGGATGAACCGGCCAATCTTGCGCTGGCCTGCTTCTTCTGCAACAACTCGAAATCGGCCCATACGACCGGGATTGATCCCGTGACGAAAAAGGAGGTTCCGCTGTTCCATCCCCGCAGGGACACATGGGCGGAACATTTTCAATGGACGAGGGGACTTCTTGAGATCCGGGGGCTGACCGCTTGCGGGCGGGCGACCGTAATGCGCTTGAAGATGAATGCCCCGATTCGCAAGGAAGGCCGGGAGCTTTGGCAGATGACCGGGTATTGGCCGTAGGCCATCAGACCATCAGACAACAAGTCGATTGCAAAAAAAGCGCCTTTTTGCGAATAGGGACAGGCAGCCGAAAGGCAGACTGTCCTGAGCTTTCATCTCTCAAGTCTTCTTTTGACGACGAGAGGCGTTTTCGAGTTGGGTTCAGATGAACCCAGATCCTGGAGGCATATTGCATGCTGGCAAGGAATGCCCTCACGCAACAACGCGAGTTTGAATGGGAAATCAAACGGCTTCAAAATCTCGCAGGCCCGGCTTCCCTCCCAGGGAATTCCGACACTCCGTAAATAGGGTAAATCAATGTCCATTTTACCCAAATTATCTTGATTTTACCCTGTTTCTGGAAACACTTCCGGTATGCCATCACTGACATCGGCTTTTTTGACTGAGATTCATTTTGGAAATGCCGACATGGCGAGCATTCATCGGCTTGGGGAATACCTTGGCAAACAAACGCTTTTTCGCCAGCAGATGCCGGAGGTTCTGGACACGTTGATTGAGCAGGCACGGGTGGAGTCCACCGAATCCTCAAACCGCTTGGAGGGAATTAAAGCGCCCCATTTGCAGATCGAAAAAATGGTTCTCAAGCTGGTCAAGCCGCGCAATCGCTCCGAGCAGGAAATCGCGGGGTATCGTGACGTGCTGGGAATGCTCCACGAGCGGGCCGAACACATCCCGATGACGCCCAATGTCATTCTCCAGCTTCATCAAAAACTCTACGGCTACCTGCCCGGCGAAGGCGGGCACTGGAAAATGACCGACAATGAAATTGTGGAACGGGATGCCCGAGGCAACGTGACCCGCATTCGGTTCAAGCCGGTTCCGGCTGTTGTCACTCCGCCCGCAATGGATGCACTCTGTTCCGCCCTAAAAGAGCGGAGCGGAGCAGGCGCACCGGACGCCCTGGTTCTTATCCCTCTTTTCGTGCTCGATTTCCTGTGCATCCATCCCTTTCGTGATGGCAATGGGCGCATGGCGCGACTTTTGACGTTGCTGCTCCTTTATCAGTCCGGTTACGAAGTCGGTCGCTACATTAGTCTTGAACGCGTCATTGAAGAAGCGAAAGAAGGCTACTACGAGACTTTGGAAATCAGTTCGCAAAACTGGCACGAAAGCCGGCATGATCCCATGCCCTGGTTGCGATATTTTTGGGGAACCCTGCTCAAGGCATACAAGGAATTCGAGGAGCGCGTGGGGGTTGTCACCCGCAGTGTGGGTGGCAAAAGCCATCGTGTGCGCGAAGCCGTGCTTCGGCAGATTGCGCCGTTTTCCATCTCGGAAATCGAAAGGGTCTGTCCGGGTACTAGCCGGGAAACGATTCGTAATGTTTTGCGTGAAATGCGGGATGGAAAAATTATCGAGCCCACAGGAAAGGGTCGCGGGGCAAAGTGGTTTAAAAAATAATCGGGGGCGGAGGGGAGTCACCCTTTCTTCCGGGCGCTGCAGCCTTGGGAAAAAGAAAAAAGGCACCTTGTTGGGTGCCTGAAAAAACGTCTGAATTTGATGCGTTACATCAGATTTTGCCTGACAAATTCATGACAAAAAACTTCCATTTCATTCGCTTTCATGCCATATTGCCCTCGTTCACAACGAACACAAGCGAAACACAACCATGTGCTTGCGAATGTTTCGGAAAACGGTAGCTCCCGTCCGCCGTCAGGTATCGCTGGCTGGCGCAAAGGGTGGATCGCAGGCATCGGGAGTGAAGGCACTCGGGATGCTCTTCTGCCAGCATCCCCTGTGCCTGAACGCCAAGTCACGGAACCCTCC
>JBAYTU010000127.1:0-7428 GCA_041675465.1 Terrimicrobiaceae bacterium
CGGCTGGTTCACGGAATCCACCGGCTGGTTCATGGAATCCACCGGCTGGTTCACGGAATCCACCGGCTGGTTCACGGAATCCACCGGCTGGTTCACGGAATCTCCCGGCTGGTCCATCAGCTCCGGGGTTTTCCGGGAACGCTGATCTTCGCGTCCTCGCGGCAGACTCGCAGCCACTCTGCAAACAGAAGGCCGCGTTTGTTTTCGATCAGGCTTTGCCGGATTTCATCCCGTTTTGCGGCGAGTTCCTTGTCGTCCAGCGGGCCGCGGGATTGCAGGAACACGCAAAGCCCGCCCCACGGGGCGGTTTCAAAGCCGGAAAGCTCGCCGTCTTTGAGTGCCAAGGTCGAAGAGACGACGCGACGCTGCTCGGGGGTGAGCGAATCCCCCATCGGGGCGATGTTGTCGAGCGACTCGACCTTGAGGCCGGCTTCCGCAGCGGCCTCGGCGAAGGGTTTGCGGGCGGCGACAGCGGCGCGCAGGGCTTTGATTTTTTCCCCGGCGGAAGAATGCAGCAACTGGTCCGCCTTGGCCTCGCGCAGGCGGGCTTCGATGGAAGGGGTGGCCTCGGCCAGCGTGAGCGGGCGGGCGGGGTTCAGGTCGTGCAACTCCACGATATAAAACGCGTCGCCGGACTGGATGATGTCGCTGACCTTCCCGACGGCCGGGAGGAGGAATGTCGCGGGGGCGATGGCCGAGACGATTTCCTTCGGCGCAATCTTCTCAAGGATGGATTGGATCTGGTCGAGCGACTCGGCGTTGACCTGAGTGACCTCCGGGAGAACGCCCGAGCGGTCGAAAGGCGGCGTGCTGCGGACCGTCAGGCCCACCGCACCGGCGGCCTGGTCAAATGGCATGTCAGCAAGCGAATCCGCGAATTTCGTGGCCTGGTCGGCGAGTTTCTGGAGGGCATCGACTTTGGCGCGGCCTTCGAGTTTGGATCCCTCCGGGAGCCCGAATGCGACATAGCGCACCGCGCGGGTCTCCCTGGTGTTCAGGCCCGATTGGTTCCTTTCAAAATACCCGGCGATTTCCTCCGGGGCGATTTGGACGCCCTTGGCGGCTTCCCCGGTGTCAAACCGGACGTATTCCGCCGTGACCGGCTGGAGGACGCGGGCGGTTTCGCGGATTTCCTGCTCGCCGACAGCGACCGGGGATCCGACGACCGCCTCGATTTTCTCGAGCCTCAGGGCGTCCCGCATGACCTCCTCGAGCTGGCGTTCCGTGAAGCCGCGCGGGACCAGTTGCTCCGCGAGGAACGCCCGGTATTTCAGGGGGTCGAACTGGTTCGAGGTCTGGAACGCGGGGACGGCTTTGATCCGGTCCTCCACCTGCCGCGACGTCGGCTCGACCCCGAGCGCGGCCGCCTGGTGCTGGAGGATGATGAGATTCCAGACGAACTCAGAAACCGACGTGGCCTGGTCCGCGCCGCCGCCGCCGAGTTTCGAAACCAGGTCGTATTGGCCGAGCGCGAGCGTGAGCTGGTAGTTTTTCGCCTGGCGCTCCAGGGTGCCCGGCGTCAAGGTCTGGCCGTAGATTTTCGGGTTCCGGGTCGCGGCGAGATCGTCGAGCGGGCCCCTGTTGTAGAGGAAGATAAAGGCGACGATCGTGAGGACGGCGATGATGAGCATCAGCCCTCGCTGGTTTTTTCGGAAGATATGGATCATGAAATTTACCGGGAAACTGTTGATTTGCGGGGGGAAAGTGATTAAAGCGTTTGCACGATGAAAGCAAGCGTCTCCCCAGCAGCCGTGGTTTTTGCGGCTTTGTCCATCCTGGCCGCAGGACCTGCGGTCTGCCCGGCCCAGAATGTTGCCGAGCAGAAGGACGTTGTCGTGCAAAAGAGCGACGGGTCGCATCGGGTCGGCCAAATCCTCGGGATGAAGGCGGATGCGATCCGCATCAAAATCGGCCTGGCCGAAACCTCGATCCCCATGTCAAACGTCGCCTCCGTGACCATGTCTCCCCCCAAGGAATACAACGACGCCCTGGCGCTCTGGCAAAAGGGCGACGCCGCAAAAACCCTTCCCGTCATCGCCCCGGTTGTCGAAAAATTCAACGGCCTCCCGACAAAATGGGCGGAGCGGGCGAGTTCGCTTCTCGGGGAAGTTTATCTCGCCTCGGGACAGATCGACAAGGCCGAGGCCGCGTTCGCGGATTTTCAAAAACTCTACCCCGATGCCGGCGTCACCGCGGACGTGGCGCTCGCGCGGCTGGCCATCGCCAAGAAGGATTACGACGGGGCCCGCGTGAAACTGGTCCCGATCGTCGAGATGGCCAAAACCGCGAAACTCGCCGGCTCCGGCACCGGTGCCGTTTACGGCCAGGCGCTTTACCTGCTCGGGCAGGTTCAGGAATCCTCTGCGGAAAATGCGGAAGCGCTTGAAAATTATCTCCTCGCTGTCACACTTTTCCACGAGGACGAGGCCATCGCGGCAAAAGCCGCCGAACGCGCCGAGGCCCTGAAAGAAAAAAAAGTGATCGTCCCCTGAAATCCCTTTAATCCACCATGATGCACCCAACGAACCCAACCCGCCGCCTGCCCCTCCTGTTGCCCCTCCTGCTGCTCGCTCTCACCAGTCCGCTGGCCCTTGCCGCAGAAGGGGGCAATCAGGAGAACATGAACATCCTCCAGACGATCCTTCACGGGGGCCCGCTCATCATCATGATCTGGATCGGCATTCTCGGCACCTCGATGACGATGCTCACGTTCATCATCCAGCTTTTCATCGTCATGCGCGACGAGCAGCTCGCCCCCAAAGCCTTGGTGGAGTCGCTCCAGAGCACGATCCACGCAGGGAATTACCAGGAGGCCTGGGAAATCTGCCGCGCGAACAAGGCATATATCGCCCAGGTTCTCAAGGGGGCACTCGAACGCCTCGGACGTGGCAAGGAAGCCGTCGAAACCGCTTTGATCGAACACGGGATCCGCGAGGGGCAGGCACTCAAGACCAAGAACAGCTACCTCTCGGTCATCGGCGTCATCGCGCCGATGATCGGGCTGCTCGGCACGGTGATCGGAATGATGGGCGCGTTTGCCGTGCTGGGCGCTTCCGGCGTGGCGGACCCCCGGACGCTGGCGCTCCGCATCGGCGAGGTGCTCATGGCGACCGCCAGCGGCCTCTTCATCGCCATCCCGGCGTTCATCTTTTACTACTACTTCCGCAACCGCGGGACCATCGTCCTGGTGAATGCCGACGACAAATTGAACCGCCTGATCGAGGACATCCCGTTCGAGGAGCTCGCCGGGGTGCGGATCGGGGAGAATTTTGAAGCGGGAGCCGGGGCCCCCGGCGTCTCTCACGGATCCCGGAAGGTTTCCATGTCGCTCACCACGAACTGCCCGGTGTGCAACGGCGCGATCCAGGCGGGCCAAAACCCCTGCCCGCATTGCGGGGCCACCCTTGACTGGGCCTGAGCTCCATGTCCGAAGCCGCCCACCAGCACGGGAAAAAACGGCGCAAGGCCGATGCGGAGATCGACCCGGAGTTCCAGATCGCGCCGATGATCGACATCCTGCTCGTGCTGCTGGTGTTCTTCATGTCGATCAGCTCGACCGAGGTGCTGCAGACGAACAAGGACGTGAAGCTTCCGGTGGCCAAGGAGGCCAAGGAAGCCAAGGAAAATCCGGGGCAGATCATCATCAATGTCACCTACTCTCCAATCAACAACCTGACCGCGATCGAGGTGAACCAAAAGCCCTTCCAGTCCCCGATGGATCTCGTGAGCCTGCTGAAGACCAAGGTCGCGGAGAACCCGATGGTCCGCGTCGTGATCCGGGCCGACAAAGAGGTGAAATACGAATACATGCGCCAGATCCTCGAGGCGGTCGGGGTCTCCGGGGTCGGCAACGTCACGTTTTCCGTCGTGGACAAAGAAATGGGAGGGAAGCCCTCCTGACCCGGCGCACACGGTTTCGCGTTCAACTTTAACTCAGGATAAAACTATGGCAGGCGGAGGAGCATCAGAAGACGGGGATATCGGGTTTCAAATTGCGCCGATGGTGGACGTCGTGTTCGTCCTCCTGCTCTTCTTCATGTCCTGCGCGGGCTCGCAGATCATCGAGAAGGAACTCAACATCAACCTCCCGAGCGGGCGTGCCGCGCCGGGCGGAGTCCCCTCGACCCCGATCATCATCGACATTTTTCCGGACGGCAAAGTGCAGAGCAGCGGAAAGGTTTATGACTCGCCCACGAGCAAGGAACTGCCCGACCTGAAAGCCTGGTTGAAAGACACCATCTCGAAATTCGGCGACAAGGATCCGGTCATCATCCGCCCCGACCCCGAGACGAAGCACGAGCGGATCATGGATGTGCTGAACGCGGCCTCCGCCTCCGGCGTGACCAAGCTTTCCTTCAGCTGAACGGTCCCGGGCCCGAAACCTCCCGCCGATGCGCATTTTTTGGATTACCGTCGGCACCGTCCTGGTCCTGGCCGCCGCAGCTTTGGTGGGCGGCTCGATGTGGGCCGGCTCCTACATCCGCAGCGATGCCTTCCGGGCGTTGATCGCCGGTGCCACCGGGGAGGTTTTTGATTCGACTGCGGGGTTCGAGCCGCTGCGCTGGACCGGTTCCTCCGTGTATTCCGAGTCCGCAAAACTGGAAGGGAAGGCTGGGACGGCCCTCAACAAGATGGAGGCCCGCCAGCTTCGGGCGGAAGTCAACTGGAGGGCGGCTTTTTCGGGGGTGTGGCGGGTCGATGAAATCTCCATTTCCCGCCTCGAGGGGGAATGGATTCCCGCCCCCAAAAAATCCCCCCTTGCAGCATCTCGCTCCCCCTCCGCCACGACATCCCCAGCAGGGCTTGCAGCCCTCCTGCCCCATCGCTTTGAACTCGGGGCCCTGAAGATCGGGGCGGCCGATCTCGCCTTCGGCGGAGTGAAAATCGCGGGTGCCGCGCTGTCCGTCAAGCCCGATGGGGCGGGATGGTTGTTCCAGGGATCAGGCGGGGAACTCCGGTTTCCCTGCCCGCCCGCCCTGGCCATATCCGGCTTCCGCGTCCGGGAGCAGGGCGGAGACTATTATCTCACCGAGGGAAACCTCCGCCTCGGGGAAAATGGCAAAGTCAGCGCTTCGGGGGAGTCCGTCGGGGGCGGGAAACTCCAGGTTGCCTGGGAGGGGGTCAGGACGTCCGACGTGTTGGCCGGAGAGTGGCGGAAGCGGTTGGACGGGGTTCTTTCCGGCACCGCGCACATCGCTTTTCCGGGCCAGGCGACAGGGGCCTTCCAACTGCGGGACGGACGCATCGAGGGCATCCCCCTGCTCGCGACTGTCGCCGATTTCACGGGAAACCCCGCGTTCCGCCGGATGCCCCTCCAGGAAATCCGCGGGGATTTCACATTCGAAAACGGCATCCTCCGCATCAAGAACTTCGCCGCAGAGTCCAAGGGGCTGGTCCGCCTGGAGGGGGTCGCGACACTCGGGCAGAAAGGAGAGATCGATGGCCATTTCCAGATTGGCGTGACGCCCCAGACGCTCCAATGGCTGCCGGGCTCCCGCGAGAGGGTGTTCGTGAATGCGAGGAACGGGTATGTTTGGACCGATCTGACGGTCGGCGGGACGCTCGACCATCCCAACGAAAACCTCTCCCAACGGCTCGCTTCGGCCATGGGCAGCGCCGCGATCGACCGGGGGGCCGGCCTCATCAAGGATACTCCCGCAGCCGCCGCAGAGGGGGTTAAGGGCGTCCTCGACATTTTGCGCCCGTTCGTCCCGTAGCCGGGATGCCGTGATAAAAAGGGGACAACCAAGTGGCGGATTTTGTTCAAAAAACTTGGAAAAAAGTTTTGACAGCCAATTTTCTTCCGCTATCTCACTTGGCACAGCACATGCTCTAGTGGCACTCGACATGCCTCGAAGGCATGAAAACCAGGGCTGATCTTCCGGCGGCGGGGGGGACGCCAAACAAAAAAACAAAACAAAAAAATCAAATGAAAATCGCTACCAAAATCGTTTCGCTGGTGAGCTTGGCGGCCGTCCTCGCGGGCAGCCCTCTTCTTGCCGGTGATGCAAAATCGTTCAAAGAAAAAGTCGTGATCGAAGAACCCACCAAGTGGTATGGGGCGGCGCTCAGCACGGGCTGGGACAGCCTTTACATGTTCCGCGGGGTGAATGTCATTTCCCACGGCACCTACGGCAACGACAGCGACTACGGGTCCGGCATCTACTGGACCGATCTCAGCTTCACTTGGAACATCTCTCCGAGTGACACGCTCACGGTCGGTTCTTGGGCTGCCTTCGGCACCCAGACCACCGACTACAAGGAAGTGGACATCTACGCGAGCTACACCCACTTGATCGGCGATCTCGCCCTCAGTGCCGGGTATATCTTCTACTATGTGTTCCCGGCCACTTCGGACCTCTACTCGCACGAGCTCAACGTCAAGGCGGCCTACACCTTCCACGCCGGGTCTGCGACGATCACTCCGTCCATCGGCTACTTCTTCAACATCGGGCCTGACATCAGCGGCGGAAACGGCATCGCCAAGGAAGCTTCCAGCTACCTCCTCCTCCGCTTGGACAGCAGCATCCCGGTTTACAAGGACGTCGTCGCCTTGGCTCCCTGGGTTTCCTATGGAACCAACTTCCAATACAATCCCAAGCTGACCCAGGATGGCACGCTCGACTTCTTCAACGGTGCGAACAACATCGAAGTCGGCCTCGCAGTTCCTGTGAAGCTCAACAGCGTGATCACCGTTTCGGGCTACGTGGCATACAGCTATGCCTTCTCGAATCTCTGGGGCACGACAAACCCGAGCACCGCTTACGGCGGCGGGAAGGTGACCTTCGCGTTCTAAACCAAGTTAAACTCCGAAAAACTTAAAAAACCCTTCCGGTTCCTGCCGGAAGGGTTTTTTGTTTTGTGCGCCCGGCAGGCCGCGCTCACTTGGGGGTTCAAATCCCCTGCAATCCTTCCAAGTTCCGCTCCATAATCTCCCACGCTTTTTGGATACAGAAGCGATAGTGAGAAAGCGGAGTGCCGTTCGGCACCCTGTGATCTAATCCCAAGACACAGCCTCCCGTGCGTATCATCGGGGGAATCTTGTATTCCAATTCTGCTGCAATCTTCTCTTTGCTCTGACGAAGGACGTGCTTGTCGATTCTGTAGGCCATCGCGATAATCGCGGGGTTTTTGTTCGAGATAAAATGTGGGATTGAGGGGCATTTCTTCGCGATCTGAGCGGGATTTTTCGAATTACGGATGTGGGGTGGCCTCAATTTCACGAACTGACGCACGCCTGTCACAATAATCACGGGCTTTTCCTCCCGCTGACATTTCGACGCGTGCAAGCGGAATAATCTGCTTGAGAGGGGTGAGGCGAGGCTGTGGGCCTGAGATGGCACTTTTTGTGGACAAAAAATTCTTCGCTTTATGAACGTGCCCCGCTTCAGTCCGGAAACATGGAAATCTCTTCCTCTTTTCCAAATC
>JBAYTU010000128.1:0-7355 GCA_041675465.1 Terrimicrobiaceae bacterium
AACCGCACGAGCGCGACAGTTGGGCAGGGGAGGCGGTGGAGGAGAGGGAGCAGGATCGTGCGAGGAAGCTGCTGGTCGAGGGAACGCGCCGCCTGGGCATGGAGTCCGCGTCTGGAGGACCGACATTCCAACGGTATATGCTCGCACGTTGGGTGCGGACGCGCACGAGGGTGGGGACGCGCTGGCTGGCCGGGCAATTGGGGTTTGAATCGGTTGGCACGTTAAGCTACGGTCTCTGGCATGTCGGACAGCAAATGGAAACGGATCGAAAAATTCAACGACGGTGGAAATTGCTTGATTCCTATAATCCAAAGGACTGACCCCTTCCTCCTGACCCTTTCCTCAACGTCGGTGGAAATTGCTTGATTCCTATAATCCAAAGGACTGACCCCTTCCTCGTGTGAAAAATCGCCGGACCCGGGTTCTCAGACCTCCTCCGACTCCCACAAGATCCAATCCCGCATTTCCGGGGTCACATCCTTGAGGCTGACCACGTGAAGCCGGTTCAACCCGTCCGGGTCCCGGTGGCCGAAATGAAACCTGCAATCGGAAATGGCGTCCGCATCCAAGT
Source organism: Terrimicrobiaceae bacterium (assembly GCA_041675465.1). Classification (GTDB taxonomy): domain Bacteria; phylum Verrucomicrobiota; class Verrucomicrobiia; order Chthoniobacterales; family Terrimicrobiaceae; genus QYQL01. The sequence goes on from JBAYTU010000128.1 coordinate 572, forward strand.
TATCCCGGGCCCCTTCAAACCCCACGTTGATCGGGGAAAAATCCGGGTTGAAAAACCCCGTGACGAGCGACCCGAACACCAGGACCTTCCGTGCCCCGTATCGGTCCTTGAGATACTTCGCGACCTGGGCGGCAAGGCGTCTGGCATAGGCATGATCCATGTGTTCGCGGATTTCCATGTATTCGAATACCTCCTTTGGAAACCGGAACAGCATAAACCGGGCCAGGTGGCTGGTGTAGGCCGCCAGGCAGGTGACATTATTCTCCCGATCGTGCGACAAACCCGCAATCCGTTGGACGGACGACACAAGGTCGGACGCTTCCAGCAGAGTAGGCAATTGAAGAATTTTGACGGGATGACAGGATGAACAGGAAAGAATGAAAAAATCACCGCCCAACGCCGGGGCTCCAGCGCTGGCTTCCAAGCTGCAACCCTACGTGGACAACCACTCGATGGCCGGGGCCGTCTTCCTCGTCGCCGACAAGGAGGGCGTCCTCGACCTGGGGGCCGTCGGCTGGGCCGACATCGAAGCCCGGAAGCCGATGCGCGACGACACCGTCTTCTGGATCGCCTCCATGACCAAACCGGTCACCGCCGCCGCCCTCATGATGCTGATGGATGAGGGCCGCGTGAACGTCGGTGATCCGGTGGAGAAATACATCCCCGGATTTTCCGGGCTCCAGGTGCTCCAGGCGGACGGGACGCTCGTCCCCCCGAGCCATCCGGTCCTGGTCCGGGAAATCCTCTCGCACACGAGCGGGATGCGTTTTTTGAATTCCACGGACCGCCAGATCATCGATTGCGTCCCTTTGAAAACCTCGGTGGAGCACGCCCTGCTGGAGCCGCTGCTCTTCGATCCGGGCACCCGATTTCTCTACTCGAACGAAGGGACCGATGCGGCCGGGCGGATCATCGAAATCGTCACCGACATGCCCTACGAACAATTTTTGCAGGACCGCCTGTTTTCCCCGCTCGGGATGCGGGACACCACCTTTTGGCCGAACCCGGGGCAACTCGCGCGGCTCGCCAGGACTTACACGGCGAAGAAGGGCGGCGGACTGGAGGAGACGACCACCATCCACCTCACCTACCCGCTCGACACCCCGGCGCGTTATCCCGCCCCGGGCGGCGGGTTGTTTTCAACGGCCCGCGATGTCTGCCGCTTTTGCCAGATGTTGCTCCACGAGGGAACCTTCGATGGCAGGACGTATCTCTCCAAGGCATCCCACCGCCGGATGACCGTCAAACAAACCGGCCCGGAAATCGCCGATGCCTATGGGTTCGGAATGAGTGCTTCCGACGGCTCGTCTTACGGGCACGGCGGGGCGCTCAAAACGAGCATGACGGTCGATCGCGGCCAGGTCCGGGTGTTTCTGGTCCAGCAGGCTGGCGACTGGCCGGTCGGCAACCCCGGCGCGGATTTCGACGCGGAAGCGCGCCGGATTTACCTGAAAATGGAGCCGGAAACCGCCGGGATCACCGTCGGGACACAGCCTCCGGCACCAGCGCGAAATGAAGGCTGAAAAAGGCCGGGGCGGAAGACCGCGCCCCCGCCGCCGATCCCCGCCCTGCCTTGCGCTTCACGCGAAAAGCGTTCAGAGCCGGGGCGGGACGTCGTTGCAAGCCTGCCTGACCGCAAGGATTTTCTCGGTGGCCGTGCCGAAGCAGATGACGGCGGTGCCCATGAGAAACCCGGGAAAATCCCCGGCCCGCTCGATCTCCCGGCGCGCTGCGGCATAGATTTCATCCGGCGAGGATTCCTGGATCAGGCGGGACGAAATATTGCGGCGCAACGCGCGTTTTGCCGCCCGGCACGCACGGGAGCACTCGTCCCAATCCGCAGTGAAATCGCACAGGAGATTGTTCGCCCCGGTTTCTATGAGAAGATCGATGATCGCCGCCACGTTGCCGCCGACAATCAAGGGGACATCGCGCACCCCTTGCGCGGCAAAATGGCGGATCAAATCCTTCGTAGGAGGAAGGACGAACTCCTCATACATTTTCCGGGAAATCATGTCCGGCGATGCCTGGGAATCGAACATCACGAGCCCGGCCCCGGCATCCACGTGCGCCTTGGCGTATTCCCTGATGATGCGGACGGCGTAACCGAGCAGGGAATGCGCCCGCTCCGGTTCTTCCAGGCAAGCCAGAAAAAGTTCCTCCGCCCCGACAAGATTGGCAGCCAGCGAGAAGGGCCCGGAGATGGCACCCCGCACCCAACAGTCAGGCCCCAGCTCCCTGACAACCCGGCGGGCGGCCTCTACATTCACCCACATCCTCCCGTCTTTCCGCGGGTCGGGAACCGGCATCGCCGGAAAATCATCGCCGATGCGAAAGGCGTGATGGCCCGTTTCGATTCCCGGGATGCTGCCGCTGCCATCGTCGTAAAAGGTGACCTTGCAGCCCGCCGCCTCGGCTTCGATATTGTAGACGTCAATCCCGACGGTGAGCGCATCGGGCCGGATGACGGCATGCTCCTCCAGGATCGCGCGCGCCAGGAGGTCCGCGTCGCGGGAAACAGCGCTGGGCGTCTCGTGGATCAACCAGGCCTTGTGGTCGTAGATGGCGGGCACGAACGGCGGATTCGGGCGCGCAGCCCCGCATCGCAGCACCGGTTCCATTCCGGGGCCCGTGGCGGAGGGAGGAACCGGTGCGGTCATGGAAACCTCGCCGTCAAAAGGAATCACGGGGCGACATCCTGCTGCCCGACGAGCCAACGCCGGAGCTGGCGCTGGAAGGTGTTGGCGAGGGTGTCGCCCGGGGCGACCAGCACGCCCCATCCGCCGCGTTCGGGGTTGATCGGCACTTCGCGCGGCGACTGCATCTCGCACATGCGGCGATCCTCGTCGAGGACTTTGACGGCAAACTCGACCTGGTTTTCCGCAGGGGGGCCATCGAAGCCGGGTGAAATCGCGAGCGACCAGAAACACGTGCAGCTTTCGCGCGTGTTCGGCGACGGGACATGCACGAGCACGCGCTCGCCGCCATCGCGGAATGTCTGGCGTATGGTGGTGAAGTTTGGCAGCCAGCCGCGCTGGCACCGGTGGTGGGCGCTCTGCAGTTTTCCGGGAATCTCGTGGCCGGTTTCCAGCGCGGGGAACGGGGCGTCCATCTGGTAGCCCCCGTCAGGATGGACGGTGATCTCGATGCCGGAAATGCGGGGGTCGGCACAAAGGCCGAGCGTCGAGGCGTGCGCAAAAGCGAAATGGGTCATGTCCAGATAGTTTTCCACCTCGCGTCTCCAGCCCGCGGCAAAACGCATCGGGGGCCCCATGACATACGTCCAGCCCGGCTCTTCAAATTCGGGCACATCGGGCAGCTCGTGCGGGCGGCCTCCGGCCAGCGCCCGGTCATCCAGCTTGACCCAGATGTAGCCGTAACGTTCCTTGGCGGGGTAGGACCGAAGGCGGGAAAGCGCAAGCTTTTCGGGGTTCGGCTCCAGAATCGAGGGAATGGATTGGCAGCTTCCATCGGAGGCGAATTCCCATCCGTGGTAGGGGCATGCCAGGTTGCCGTCGCGGATGCGGCCATTCGAAAGTTGCGCCCCCTTGTGCGGGCACGCGGCGTCGGCCGCGAGAATCCTGCCGTCAGGGAAACGGGCGACGACCAAGGGGGTTTCCAGCAGGGTGTAGCCAGCGACTTTTCCGACCGCGAGGTCGGCCGCATTGGCCACGGGCTGCCAGGTGCGTCGCAGGGCGGCCACGACATGATTTTCGGTGATCTGCACGGGATTTGGCGGACGGTCCCAATCATGCACGTCCAGGTGCCTTTGTCTTGGCGTGCCGGGAAATCGGGAGTGGCAATTCGGGCAATATTTTTGTTTCCTATGCGGGTGCTTTCCGCCGACGCCACTTCGCCCGTCCCCGTGGACTTCTCTCCGGAAGGGGTCTTCGTGCTGGAAAGCCGCCACCGGAAGGGGTTTCGCATGGAAAAGGCCTCGCACGATTTCTGGAAAATCCTCCTGGCATTTCACGGATCGGGGTTTTTGCTGGAAGGCTCGCGCCGCCGCCCCATCGCCGCAGGGGATGTCGCCGTGGTGCCACCAGGAACCGTTCACGGGCTGCAGGATTCCGGCGAGAACCCGCTCTCTCTCTACGGGATCTGCATCCGGACCGCTTTTCTGAAACCCGTCCCGACGTCCGTTGCCTTTTCGGGCAATCTCCGCCTCCACCAGCATCCCATCTGGGCGGGCGAACTCGCCGGGTTGCTGCGCTCCCTCCTGATCGAGCAGAGCCGACCGGCTCCCGGAAGCCCGGCATGGGTGACCGGCCTGGCCTGGCAGATCATCGGGCTGGTCTGGAGGGCCGAAGCGGGAAAACGGATTCCCGCGCCATCGGATTCCGGCACCGGAGCGCTGGCCCGGCAACGCGTGGCGGCCTACGCGCGGGAACTACCTCAACATTTTCACGAGGAAATGGAAATCGACGAAGCGGCGGAACGCCTCGGGCTCAGCCGACGGCGCTTCACCCAGCTCTTCCGCGAGGTCACGGGCGGATCCTGGCTGCAAACTGTTCTCGCATTGCGTGTCGGGCACGCCCGGCGGCTTTTGCGGCAAACAAACCGCTCCGTCGCGGCGGTGGCCTTCGAATCCGGCTTTCAGGATCTCTCCCATTTCTACCGCGTCTTCCGCAAATCGTCAGGATCAAGCCCGGAGGCCTGGCGAATCAAGAACCTCGGCGAGGCATTTAAGAATATGAATTCAGAGAGCAGCGAAACAAAGCCGAAGCAAGCTTCGGGGTATCAGACCCAAGGGGAATGAACTCGCCCCGTGACTGGGGGAGCGCGCCCCCGCCCCGGTTGCATCAAGGAAAATCGCCATCGCCCGCAAATTATCGGAAATTTCCAAGATCTGACTTGCTGGCAAGTTGTCTTTCTCTCGCAGATCGTGGAGGTGCTAGTCTAGGAATGCTGTTCATGACAACGCCCGACCCCTCTTCCGAAGTCCATTTGCGCAGAAATCGATTTGATTTCTGTCCCTGGCTCTTTTCCGCAGAGGCCGGTGAGATTGAGAAGGAGGAACAATCCCGTTACCAGTCGATGTTGGCCGGTTCTTATGGGGTCTCGGTGGGCGGGAATTGCTATCTTTCTCCAGCCGCGTGCATCGCAGGTTCGCCTGGCGACAGCTTGAGGATGGGCAGGGACTGCTTTGTCGCCGGTGGATCTCTTGTGACCGGCAATGTCTTTCTCGGGGATAACTGCACCGTCAATTCGCATTCCTCGCTTCGGGGCAAAATCCGTGGCGGCAACGGCGTGCGCATCGGCGCTTATGCTTGCATCATGGGTTTTAATCATGGCTTCGACCGGATCGATATTCCCGTTTACGAGCAACCGCATACGGCCAGGGGCATTGCATTTGGCGACGATGTATGGGTGGGCAGCCATGTCTGTGTCATCGACGGCGTCACGGTCGGCGATCATGCCATCCTGGCAGCCGGCGCGGTTGTCACGAAGGACGTGCCGGACTATGCGATCGTGGGCGGCAATCCCGCAAAAATTTTGCGCATGAGAAACGAACCGGCTCCGTGAAAGAAATGGTTTCGGACAAGCCCCTTGGGAGGCAACTGCGCCGGTTCAGCGGAGCCGTGCGGGCGGAGATTCCCCGCCTCCTGGCCGCCTATCAAGCCGTCACGGACGCCGGGACGGTTTGTTATGTCGATCAGCCTGGCCGACCCAGGCGCATTCGGCCCTGGTGTGATGCGATCGAAATCGGCGCGATGTTTGGGCTGGTGCCCGGCGGAATGTCCCGCGACGAATGGGTCGCCGCGCTGCGCGGCTTCCAGGAACCGGTGACGGGTCTCGTTCCCGAGCATATTCCCGACGACGCGAGGTTGAACGCGCCGCGCGCCGCCGAACCCCGATACGAGGACCGCTACAATACGATGATTGTGAACTACGCGCTCGAGTGCCTGGGTTCGCATCTGGCTCATCCCGTGACGAACGCCGAAGATTTGGACTCCGGCTTGCTTCAGGAAACATTGGGGTCTTTGTCGTGGAACGATGAATCGTGGGGCGCCGGCCACTGGGTGGATACTTATGCCTCCTGTCTCTGCGTGAATCGAAAGTATTTCGCCCGGGGCCGCCAGATCGAAGCTCTCTTCATCTGGCTGGATGCCGCCTGCGATCCCGAAACGGGAATGTGGGGGAAGTGGCGCGAGAAGGACCGATGGCTGCAACCCGTCAACGGTTTTTATCGGCTGACGCGGGGAACGTATGCGCAATTTGGCAGGCCGCTGCCCCACCCGGAGAGCGCCATCGACACCATCCTCACCCATGTTTCGGACAGGGCCTGCTTTTCCGAAGGTCATGGAAATGCCTGCAACGTCCTTGATATGGTGCACCCGCTCTGGCTTTGCTTGAAAACCAGCGACCATCGCAAGGAAGAAGCCTCTGCATGGATGGCAGACCGCCTGCCGGACATTCTGGCAAGATGGCAGGACCATGGCTTCGCCTTTGATCCTGCCTTTGATGAAGGCAGCCAGGGGGAAGCCAGTCTTCAAGGCACCGAGATGTGGCTCAGTATTGTTTACCTGATGGCTGATGTTCTGGGATTGGCGGATTGCCTGGCGTACCGGCCCCGTGGTGTTCACCGCTTGGAAATGGCGCTAAAGAATCATACGTCCGTGCCAGAGTAGACAACCGCCTCAAGCGGGATTCCGAGTTGAGGAAGGATCCCGAGGGCGTGGAGCAGAGGGCAAGACGTCGGTCCTTGTCGCCGTTGAGGGGGATCCGAAGAAGAAACTTGGCCGCGTGCGCTTTCGCTGCGTGTCTTCAATTGATCGGGAGA
>JBAYTU010000129.1:0-7338 GCA_041675465.1 Terrimicrobiaceae bacterium
AAGCGATGTCGCACGATCGGGATAATTATGTCATCTGCTTGGCGGCCTACACGAGCGCAGTCCTCCCGACGGGTTGCGGGTTGTGTTGTGTAGAGGCGGTTGTGCCAACCGCCTGTCGGCTTTCCACAGGCCCTTGACACAAGGGCCTCTACAAGCGATGTCGCACGATCGGGATGAATTTGTGCTTGTCAGCAAAGGCTCTCGCCGCTAACAATCCGCGTCTATGAAGCGTTCCATCGCACTCCTCCTGATCGCATTCGCCGCCGCCACAGCAAACGCCGGTTCTATCGGGGGCCCCCCGCCGTTCACCAACGGATCCCCTCTTACGACCGGAATCGACGGCTCGTATCAGGCATCCGCCCGCGGCAAGAATCTTTCAGGCGTGATCCGGTTTGCCATTTCCGGAGGGGTCCAGACTTTCGGGACCGCCTCTCTTTCCAATGATACCGTCCAGCGAGGGAACAATTCGTGGGCCATTTTTTACCAGGGGAGGCTTTACAAGGGGTTGACGGAAGCGGGAATCAGCGATTCTTCAATCACCGGCGTTTTGAGTGCCTCGGATATCACGCCGACAGCGATCAACAACCTGCAGACATCCAGCGGCATCCAAATTACAACGGATACGGCATTCCCCCAGGAGGCACTGATTCAAGGCCAAAACCTTTCGGGCTATTTCACGGCGACCATGAGCCAAAAATCTCCCACAGGATCTTTCAAGGGCAACGGCAAAGTGGAGGTTACATTGCCGGCTTTTTACACATACAGCGAACAGACCCCCACTTTGCCTGGAGTCGCGAACCCCGGTGACAACATGAGCCAGAACCCGAGCTCCGCGCAGGCCCAGAGCGTCACCGATTCCTCGTCCCAAGGAGTTCCGGACCCGTCCAACCCGACTGCCAGCGGTTATGGCCACCTCACCAGCGCGTCGTTCAAAATCCGGGGCACCCGCAATTCCACCACGGTGGCCTCCACGGAGAACTAGCAACTGGATTTGAAATCTGACAGCCGGGTTGGTCCCCCGGAAGGGTTCACCCTCGTTGAAGTTTCCGTAAGCCTCGCGATCATCGGCATCCTCATCGTTCTGCTCGTTCCAGCAGGCAGGGGGTATTTCGAAAAATCGGAGTCGGTGGTCTGCATGAACAACATGCGCGGATTGCTGCCGCCGTTCAACGCCTACATCCAGGACAACGGCCATTGGCCGCAGGAACCGGTCGAGATTTGGAACTCGAACGACGATGTCACCCATGAGGATTGGTGGATCGCCGAGATGAAACCGTATGGGTTGGCAGAAAAAAACTGGCAGTGCCCGACAATCAGGAGGCAGGTTTCCTCAAAAGATCCGAACGGACGCCCTCTCCTGCACTACTCGCCCACCATGTTTGACGCGGATGGGATGACCCCATACAAGTGGACGACGCAACCCTGGTTTGTGGAAATCGGAAACAGCCACGGGCGCGGTGCCCACATTTGTTTTCCGGATGGATCGATCAAGACGATCAACGATTTTTGATCGTCAATCGTCAAGGATCAACGGTGAGCGTGAAGGTCAGCGAGGACGTCTTCCGGTTGTTTGCGGTCACCCGGACGGCAAAGCTGTAGTTGCCGGCCACGGTCGGTGTGCCGCTCACAACCCCGGTTGAAGAAACGAAGATTCCCTTTGGAAGTGTTTTGGGTGTCAGGATCCTCCAGAGATATGGTGCCGGGGCACCGGTGCTTTGCAGAGCCACGGAATAGGGCTGGCCGACTTTCCCGTTCGCCAGGGCGGCAGGGGTGGAAATCGCGGGTGTGCCAGCGGGAGCCACTGTGAACGCGAATTGTTGTTCTCCTTTTTGGCCGGAAGCATCGGCGAAGGCCAAAGTGAAGTTAGCCGTGCCCGCCCGTGGGAAGCCGCGGAACGTGACGGTGTTTCCGCTGGGATACCAGGCGATGCCGGAGGGCAGTTTTCCTTTGGTGATCCTGAAGCGAAACGGAGGCTTCCCTCCGGAAAGTGTCAGGGTTGTCGCACCGGCGTCGGCCGGGAGCGGGTAGGGGGAGTTCTGCATCCCGTCGGGCAATATCTTCGGGTTGATGTCCAGGCCGTAAACATTGATCGTAAATTGCTGGGCGTTCGTTTTGGCCGGCGAGCTGGAGTCGGAAATGGTTAATTCGAACTGGTAGGTGCCTTCAACCGTGGGAGTCCCGGTGATCAGTCCGCCGCTCGTCATCGAAAGCCCGGGAGGCAAATTGAGCCCCGTGACCGCAAAGGTATACGGCGTCGTCCCCAACTTGCCGGTCAATTGAACACGGTAGGCCGTGTTCAGCAAACCGTTTGGAAGCGGGTTGGTATTCGTTATGACAGGAGTATCTGTCACGATCAGCGTGTAACGGCGTGTCTTCGTAAACCCGGCATTGTCGGTCACGCTGACCTGAAATGTAAAAGTCCCCTTCGTTGTCGGCGTTCCAGAAAGCACGCCGGTTCTGGTATCGATATCCAATCCCGGAGGCTCGGCCTCAATCGACCAGGTATAGGGTAGCACTCCACCCGTTGCTTTGAAGGTCTGGGTATATGCTTCTCCAAGCGAGGCTTTCGGCAGGAATGGGCTGCTCGGGCTGATGATGCTCATCGAGTATTCCGGCTTGATGATGATCGTGAACTTCCAGAGGTCTATCAGCCCTGTGCTGTAGGTGACACGCAGTGTGACATTATACGTGCCCCGGCCCACTGACGTGGGGGTCCCTTTCAATTCGAGGGCGGTAGAACCCTGGAACTGAAAATTGCTGAATGCCAGGCCATCGGGTAGCGGGTCGCTTCCCGGGACCACCTCCCACGAATACGGGCCGCTCCCGTAGAAAAAGAGAATATCGTATGAGTCGTTGACATATCCGTCCGGCACCCCGGTCCAAGTGATCAGGTCGGCTTTCGCCTGCCCGCCGCAAAGAAGGGCGAGAGCGAGAAGCAATGCGCCAAAAAACGATCTGGGATTCGGGGTGCGGGAGCGGGGTGAGCCGTTGATTTTCATGAATTATTCTCGGCCAGGAGCCGGATTTGAAGTTTGCTGGTCCCTTGGGGGAAAAACTGCCATCAATTTTGATCGACCGAACCATTGAATTTCAAGCGCCGGATTTTTACAAGTTATTTCTTATGTCGCGTTCGACCTTGAAAACCACGAAACACCCCCTTCAGCACGAAAACGGTTTTTCCTGTGGCGGGACACGGAACGTGTTTCGCGGAAGCTGTTTTGGGTCCGGCTTCCGTCTCTTTCGAAGATCCGGCAAATGAGATTTCGTCCGGTGTTGCGGGATTTGCTCTCCGGGTTTCTTCCGGCGCTTTTGATGTGCGCGGGGGCGCAGGCGAAGGAGCCGGAGATCATCACGCCTCCGCTCGTCAAGCCGGCCACGGTTTCCATCCCTTCCGGTGAGCCTTCGTCGGTGTATCTCCGTGCCTCCGGGCGAATTGAAGAGCCGATGACCTTTTTGATCCGGAAGCCTCCCAAACACGGGGATCTGGGGGCCATCGAACGGGTGGACAGAAATACGGCGGTCGTGATTTACACGCCGAGAGACAAGCAGGCGCGTGACGACGAGTTCACGTATGCCGCAAAATCGGCGGATTCTCCGGTCTCCGCTTCGGCGGCTGTTTCCCTGCGGATTGTGGAGATGCCGGCGGTTTTGGAGTTTGCCAAGGAACTGGATTTCGGGACGGTCTTTCTCGGCGAGCAATCGAAGCGAACGCTGGAGATCAGCAACTCCGGCGGAGCCACGGCCACCGGCAGCATTTCCGCCAACCCTCCCTGGCGGGTTGAAGGTTCCGGCGACTTTGCCGTTCCCGGGGGATCGCAGTGCAAAGTGCCATTGATTTTCGAGCCATCCGATGAAAGGGATTTCCGCGAACGCATCCTGCTGGGCAAAGGATTTGCGGCCTCGGTGCAGGTTCTTGGCTCCGGCATCGCTCCGGTTTCATGGCCCAGGAAGGGATTGGAAATTCGTCCGGACGCCCGGGAGTCCGGGGCGGCGATGATCTTCCGCAACAACACCTCCAAACCGTTGGAGATTTCCTTCAATTGGCCGGAAATCGTTAGTGCCCCGCAATCCGTGTCACTCCCGGCCGATGGCAGCGAATCCATTCGCGTGCGGGTGAAGGCCGGGGAGGCTGGAGGTTATGCCGGTGAGGTTCCGGCCTCCATCAAGCGGTATTCGTTTGTTTTTCCGCTGAAAATCTATCCGGCGGTCCCGCGAATCATCCTCTCTCCTCCCGGAAGCCTGCTCCTCAAGGAGACCAAGCCGCACGTGGCGGAAGGGAGCTGCACCATCGAAAGCAGCGGGGGATCGAACCTGGTCCTGAGCATGACGGTTCCGCCCGGGATGACCGTTGCTCCTTCTCCTTCCGATGTCGTGCTCGACGATGGCCGGAAGCAGACGTTTGTCGTGACTTTGGATCTGCGCAAGGCCGCCTCTCCGGGCGGGGATCTCTTTGTCGAGGCGTCGGGCTGCGCCCCTGTCAGGGTTCCCTACCAGGTTGAGAAAGCCCGGGCGGAGGTGCCGGGGGGAGCGGGGCCGGTGGAAAAATTCCTGAGAATCCCCGCCGCCGCCCCCCCGCCCGCCACGATCAGTTCCCATCTTCCGCCCACCGATAAAATCTGGCTGTTGAGTTCCGGGCCGCACGAGGTTTCGGTCATCTGGAAAAAGGCGTCTCCCGAGATCCGGTCCTTCCGGGTCGAGCGGCGGATCACGAAAGCCGACCGCCTTGGCCAGCTCGCCATCAAATGGGTCACGTGGCCGGAGGTCAAAGTGGACGAGAAGGACGGTTCTGTCACAGCCCGGTTTGCGCATCTCCCGGAAAATTCCAGGTGGGTCATCCACGTTGTTCCTCTGGACAAGGACGGCAATCCCGGCCCGCCTTCCCCCGCCTTTCCGATCGCCACCAAACCGGTCAGGCAGGGCGGCATTCCCCGGGGGTTCGCGGTCGTGGTCCTGGCAGCCCTCGGCGTCGCGGGCGTTTATTTTTGGCGCAGATCCCGGGCCGGTTTCGACGCGCGGGAAAATGAACGGATCACGCGCCTGGAGGGGAAGTAGCCGGGGGTCTCGGCCTCTGTCGTCCATTGGGTTCGGAGAGGAGGCATCAGACCAGCTCGTGCCGCAGCATGTCCAGCGCGGTCTGCGTGGCGATCTGCTTGAATGTTTCGCGGTCGCGTGGGAAAAGGTGTCGTTTGCAGAGGGCCGGTTTTCCGCGTCGCGCGAGCGCGATGAAGACGAGGCCGACAGGTTTCTCCTCCGAGCCCCCGCCCGGGCCAGCGATCCCGGTGAGCGAGAGCGCGTGGTCCGCGCCGGATTTTCGCAGTGCGCCTTCGGCCATTGCCACAGCCACGGGCCCGCTGACTGCGCCATGCGCGTCAATGAGGGGGGAGGGGACGCCGAGCTCGGAGATTTTTGCCTCGTTGGAATAGGTGACAAATCCGTGCGTGAAGACCTCCGATGCGCCGGGCACGTTGGTGAGACGGTGTGCCAGCAGCCCGCCGGAGCAGGATTCCGCTGTCGCGATTTTCCGGCCCAGTTGGCGGAGTTTGGCCACGACCCACTCCTCGAGGTTTTCCCCCTTCTGCGAGAAGAGGTGGCTTCCGACCGCGCGATGGATATCGGGCTCGACCTCGTCCAGGATTTCGCGCGGCCCGATCAGCCGCAGGTCGACCTCGTTCGGGCGCGCGCAATACCCGACTTCGAGATCGCCGCGTTTTTCCAGGCGGAGGCCGACGGCTTCTTCGACCGCGCTTTCGCCGAGGCCGACGATCCGGTAGACGCGGCATTCGCGGGCGGGCAGGCCGCCGCAGAGCTCCCGCAAAACAGGCAGCGCCGATCCCACGAACATCGGCTGGAGTTCGCGCGGAGGGCCGGGCAGCAGGAACAGATGGGGGGATCGCGGCGACGCCTTCCCCGGGATGTAAAGGCCCGGGGCGGATCCGTTGTCATTCGGCAGGACAACCGCCCCTGCGGGGACCATGGCTTGACGGAGCATGCGCTCGCGCATCGTGTCACCACGCTCGGCGACCATGTCTTCGATTTTCCGGCGGACCCCGGCGTCCGCCACAAGCTCGATGCCCAGGAGCCCGGCGACGGCCTCCCGCGTGATGTCGTCGGTCGTGGGCCCGAGCCCGCCGGTCACAAGAACGATATCCGCGCGGCCGAAACACTCCGAGAGCACCTCGCGGATGGCCTCCCCGTCGGGGACGGTTGTTTGTCGCGAGACCCGCAGGCCGAGAGGGAAGAGCTGTTTCCCGAACCACGCGGCATGCGTGTTGACGACCTCGCCGAGCAGGAGCTCGGTCCCCGTGTTCAAGACCTCGACGATCATTCCGCTCCGCATTTCAACGCCTGCATCCAGCCGCGCACGCGACCGTGTTTTTGGCACTCCCCCTGCAGGTCGTAAACGTAAAGCAGATTGGCGAGCATCCGGATCAGGATCTGGCGGGGGGGGGACGGCTGGAGGTGGCAGTTTTTCAGCTCCAACCCCTGCCGGAAGAGGATGCTCTCGACGTCTGCGCGGGAAAGGATCCGGCCCCTGTGAAACGGGTCGAAATAGACCTCCCCGTGGCGCGCGATGAAATGCCCGGGAAGGTTGATGCCATCGATTTTCATGGCCGCGCGGGAGCCCACCATCATGTAGATCAACGTCAGGGTGAGCGGGATCCCGGAGCGGGTCTCGATCACCCGCGTCAGCAGGGAATTTCTTTCGCAGTAGTAGTTGTCGGCGTTCCCGCGGAAATCGAGTTCCCCGGAGAGGAAGGACGAGAGGCGGAGCACCCGCTCGCGATTGCTGACCGCCCCGGAGAGTTTGACCAGGAACTGCCGGCCCCAGACGTTCAATTTGAGTTCGAAGGGAAGGATGCAGACGCCCGGCTCCATCGCCTTGGCCAAGGACCAGCAGGCCTGCTCGATATCCATCCCGTCGCCAAAAAAATGGCAGAGCAGCGAAAACTCCTCCTCCGCGCTTCGTCCGCTGATCGCGGCCAGCACATCCTTGGCGTGGGCCGACACGCACTCGTCGTCGATGCGCATCAACTCCTGGAGTTCCGGGATGCCTTCCTCCCCGGCGGCTGCCAGCTGCTCTTTGACGAGCCTGACCGTTTCGGGATCATTCTCTCGCAACAGCCGGATCAGCGCCTCTTTTTGGGCAAACATTCTGCCTCGAATAAACCCAGAAACCGGCGGGATGCAAGTGGTCTCGGCAGGCCCAAATCCGCAGGTAACGTCAACGATGGGAGGGCGAACCTCCGTGTGAGCCCATTTATTACGGCTCAGACGGAGCTTCGCCCTCCCAGGACGGAGCTTCGCCCTCCCTCGCGTTATCGACAGGTCGTCGAACCT